>NZ_JANFNV010000004.1:0-212739 GCF_024436075.1 Aeromonas sp. JL9
TGATGATTTTTCGTGTCATGCTGCCTATGTTGGGGTTGGCATCATTCGAATCAACTCGGTTTTGTTAGCGGCTCTAAACCAGGGGCGCTCTCTGGCATCAAAGAGCTGCCCTGATACCTGTTGATGCTCGATGACGGTGAGGTTGTCGGCCAGCGCGAAGATATCGGTGAGCGTGGTTGCCTCCTGATGCCGAACGCTTTTGACGATCCAGCGGGTATTGGCAGGGGGAGTCAGATGTTGCACCTCGGTGTCGGCAGGCCAGCGCATCAGCCGGAACACATCGCCGTTGTTGTAACCGGCATAGACCCTATTGGCCGAGGGCAGCCCTGTTAACAGGGTCGCCATATAGGGGATGTTGGCCATGCGGTCTGCCAGGGTTGTGGCCTTGGTCAAGCGCTGCTGGGCGAGCAGATTGACACTCAGGGCCGAGGAGCTAAACAGCCCTTCCAGCTCCCGGGTCGTGAGTTGGCCAATCAGGCTGAATCTCTCTTCCGCCTCTTTCATCAACATGGTTTTGGTCTGCCGATATTGGTGACCAAGGGTGATCAGGGCAAACACCAGCAGCAAGCCCAGAAACAGGTGGGCAATATGAACATACAAGGGGATAACGCGGCGAATGAGACTCATGTTATCTCCTTAATGGATGGGTTTGTTGAGTGGGGTATAAATGAGATAACCCAACAGGATAATGGGTAGCTTCATGGTGTTCGCCCTTGCTGCTTGCATTAAAGATACCCCGTTGCGTAAACCACCAGATGACGATAAATGGAAAGGGGTGATAAATCCTTTTTTTATTCACCCATCGCAGTAGCCAAAAATGATCCACGGCGATGTTACCGCTGAGTACTGTGATCGTGATTCTTTTCACTCTGGATATGGATTGAAACCCTCTTTTTGCGGGAAGTGCGCCGAGATATTCAGCAACCTGGTCTCTTCATCCAGCGATACAGTAACGGTGGCGCCATGGGCTTCCAGCATGATTTTGCCATGATAGCCATTGTGACTGTGTGCTTCTTTGTTGTTATTAGAGGATGGAAATCTGTCGAACAGAGAGAGGACATTGTTGATATCCAGTAAGGTCGAGCTATCAATATTTAAAATAATGCTGTCGGGGTATTTCAGACAGACAATTTCCACGCAGGAGGAGGGCGCCGCATGCTCACAAGCGAGCCGTGTCAATATTTGAAACGCGGAATAACAGAGAAATTCGTCACCTGCGATGAATAGCTCGTCATAGAGGTAATTTTTGGGTTTGGTCAGCTTGATATCGAGCTTTTTCCCGGCATAGAGATTTTTGAATTGCACCGAAAGCCGATTGAAAATATTAAAGAGCTGGACTTTACCCGCTTTCAACACAAAGGTGCCGGTTTCAATCTGGTAAATCTCGCTGGCCAGCCGGGTCAATGCCAGCGCATCGCCTACAGATTTTCTGGTGATGGAGAGCTGGGTTTTTTGGAGCATGTTGAGCGATGAGTCGGCTGCCAGCTCTTCCAGCAGGTGTAGCGCGTTGAGCAGGGGCTCCCGAATTTCATAGCGGATATTGAACTCGAGGCTTTCTTTGAGCGCGTTGAGCTCAAGCATCTGATCGAACTCTTTTTGCAGATCTCTTCTGGCATGCACCAGCCGCATCAGATTGGCAATGCGAAAACGCAGCATCTCGATGTCGATTGGCTTGGTGATAAAATCGACAGCTCCGAGTTTCATCGCCCGTTTACGGGAATAGATATCATCCAGTGCCGTCATAAAGACGATGGGGATGTGCTCTGAGTGGGGATGTTCACGCAAAATTCTGGCGACATCGAATCCGTTCAGGTTGGGCATCATGATATCGAGCAGCACCAGATCGGGTGGATTATCCGATTGGCATATCCTGATCGCTTTTTCGCCATCCTTGACCAGCTTGAGATGAAACTCTTTGCGAAATACCGAGGTGATCAGCATCAAATTATCTGGAACATCGTCAACCACCAGAATGGTAGGACTATCCTGATTGCTGGCGACCAGATCGCTGTTGGAAAAACGGTGCAAACGACCGAATTCAAATTGTGAAAGTGGGGGCTGCCACTGGCTGGTTGCCAACAGCAGCCGAGTGATCCTGGTTTTAAGGGTATCGGGCTTGAGCGGGGTCAAGATAATGTCAGAGACTTTCGCCTGGACAAATTGTTCGATCAATGGGCGATCTGTCCCTGAGGTCAGGGTCAAAAATGGTAGTGTGTGATGAGGTGCCCTACTGCGAATATTTTTCAGCAGCGTGAGCAAGTTTGCCGAATCGAGATCGATATTGCAGATGATCATGGCGGCAGGGCCATCAGCCACGCAACGTTCCAGGGCCTCGACACTCTCCACCACCGTAATCTGGCTTATGCCAATGGCTCGTAACTGATTGCATAGCGCATCGCTGTGCACATTATCTTTTTCCAGTACCAGCGTGGGCCCGGAAATTATTTTTGCTATGTCCATATGGCTTTCTGATGTGCCCATCTGTCGCTGTATCCTGCCAGCTCATTTTGAGCATGATAATATAGGGTGCATGACCCTGGTCAACCGATACCTCTGCTACCTTGCGCTGGAAATATAAATCTGCAAGCTGGCTCATCACCCAACGTGATAAAGAGAGCAATCCGATATCACCATACCGTTGGTGCTGACCCATCTTCTGATGGTGTACAACCGCCATTACCCCATATCCACTTTTTTCTTGTATCCGGTTTATCCCTTGTGAGTTGCTGGCTCCTGTCGGGTTGTGCGCACATTTCAACCGGGTTGTCATGGCTGCCTGTCGGGGGATCCGTTATGGTGTGAGAAAGGTTGGCAAGGGTCGCCATCCTCCATCTTGGCAGGGAGAATCACGAGATATGGAACATCTTGCCCCGAACGCGGCTCATCCTATGGTGCTGCTGGTTGATGATAAGAGTGGCTGCCACAAGTTGATGAATGCGCTGCCCGGTGAGCTGCACGTCTTCTCCTGTGAGGCGGTGCTGATGATGGCCAGGCAGAACGATGGAGCATGCTGTCAACCATGAAATCCCGTCTCTGGCACATTGCTGCCGTGCTGTTGCTCTCCCTGATGGTGGCCACACTGGTCGATGCCTTCTATCTGGAACTGGAGCGGCAGGAGTATCGCCAGTCGCTGGATACCCGCATTCAGCGCGAGGGCGAGAATTTGCAGCAACTGACCCTATCAAGCAAGGGGATGGGGGCGGTGCAACTGGCTGGCCGCCTAAACCGCGAGATCCAGCAATCGTCACTGCTCGAGCGGGGGGATGTGAGCCCGAGCGAAGCACTGCAGGTGCTGGCGCAGGGGGTGAAGGCCAATCATGCCTTTGTTACCAATAAAGCAGGGGTGATTGTCCGTGATTGGGATGCGCTTGGCCGCCATGTTGTCGGGCAGGATGTGTCGTTTCGCTCCTACTTCAGGCAAGGGCTCAAGGGGCTGGAAACAGTAGATGCCGGGGTTAGCCTCAATACCGGCAAGCGGATGATCTATGTGGCGGCGCCAGTCTCTCACGATCGGGCGCAAGGAAGCGACATTACCGGGGTGGTGGTAGCGCGCTACGAGATGGCGCTGCTCGATACCTTTCTGGCCGGGTGGGGCGATACCATCGGTTTGCTGGTCTCGCCCGACGGGGTAGTGATGGCCAGCAACAAGAGCGACTGGCAAATGGCGGTGGTGGGCGCGAACTCTGCCGTCAGGCAACAGCAGCTCTTTGCCTCTCGCCTCTATGGACACTACTTTGCTCCGGATCGCCAACCGGTGATCCTGCCTGCACTCGATGACAGTGAGGTCAGGATTGGGAACGATAGCTATCTGGTGAGTCGCATGCCTCTCGAGTGGAACGATGCCAAAGGGCAGTGGACGCTGCTGCTGTTGGGCAATGTGGATCAGGTCGTGTCAGGATGGCGGCGAGTGGCCTTGTTCGGGACCGCCCTGTTGATCTGTCTGATCTCGGCCCTGCTCTGGCAGGGGCGAATGTTGCGTCGTCGCAGTATTCGCGAGCGCAACGAGCAGTTTGCCTTTCAGCAGGCGTTGATCGATACCCTGCCACATCCTCTCTTCTATACCGACAATCAGGGTCGCCTGCTGGGGGTGAATCGCGCCTTTACCAGCGCATTTGGTGGTACCCGCCCACTCGAGGGCAAGCGGCTGGCGGAGTTGCCGCAACTGGCCGGACTGGATGCGGTGGATGAGTGCAACACCTTGCAGAGGGTGGCGGGCAGTCGGGCCAGAACGCAGCATGAGGTGCGTCTGCTCTCGCCGGATGGTCGTCCTCTGGACATGCTCTATTTTCTCTCGGGGATCGAGCTTGCCGAGAGCGAGCGTAGCGGTGCGGTCGGCAGCCTGGTCGACATCACCCCGATCCGTGCCGCCGAGCAGGCCATGCGGGAGGCCCATGACCGGATAGCGGCAGATCGCCAGCGGCTGCACGAGAGCGAGCAGCGGATCCAGTCCATGGTGCGCAACGTACCGGGTATGGTCTATCGCTGTCTGCCCCATCACCCCTGGACCATGTTGTTCGTCAGCGACGAGGCGGAAAAATTGACCGGCTATCCCGCCAGCGATTTTGTCGATAACAGCCGCGATTTTGGTGACTTGATCCATCCTGATGACCTCGAACTGAGCAACCGCAACACCATCGATGCCATTGCCGAACATCGGCAATACATCAACGAGTACCGCATCTTCGATCGCTGGGGTCAGCTCCGCTGGGTCTACTCCATCGGACTCGCCACCTATGATGCCGAGGGTAAGGCCATCTATCTGGACGGGATCATCTTCGATTTCAGCGACCGCAAGCAGGCGGAGGCCGCCATGCTCGAAGCCCGGCAGATCGCCGAAGATGCCACCCGAACCAAGAGCGAATTTTTGGCCAACATGAGCCATGAGATCCGCACTCCTATGAATGCGATCATCGGCATGGCCCATCTGGCGCTGCAAACCAGTCTCTCCCCCGAGCAGCACAACTATGTGAGCAAGATAGACAGAGCGGCGAACAACCTGCTCGGGATCCTCAACGACATCCTCGACTTCTCCAAGATGGAGGCGGGTAAGCTGCAACTGGAACAGGTAGATTTCCGGCTCAACGAGGTATTCGAGTGGCTGGCTGATCTGACGGCGTTTCGGGCGCGGGAAAAGGGGCTGGCGCTGCTGTTCGATCTGGCCGGTGATCTGCCTGACCGTTTACGCGGCGATCCCCTGCGACTTGGCCAGATCCTGCTCAACCTGACCAGCAATGCCATCAAGTTCACCGAGCAGGGAGAGGTGATTGTCCGGCTGGCACGCAGTAACGAGCGAGATGGCAAGAGCTGGCTGCAGGGCAGTGTGCAGGATAGCGGTATCGGCATGACAGCCGAGCAGTGCCAGCGTCTCTTCCACTCCTTTGAACAGGCTGACAGCTCGACCACCCGCAAATATGGTGGCACCGGTCTTGGGTTGGCCATCACGCACAATCTGGTGCAACTGATGGACGGGGAGATCCGGGTGGAGAGCAACCCGGGGCTGGGCAGCGAGTTCCACTTCCGTATCTGTCTCGCGACCGTGGCGGATCAGGGTCATGAAGATCAACGTGTGGCGCCGCAGCGTCTGCTGTTGCTGGAGTCGCGCCCTGCTTCGCGAGCGGCCATTCTCCACCAGCTGGCGGCGCTGCCTGTTGAGCTTGTCTGCGCGGACGAGCCCGCCGCAGTGCTGGCACTGCTGCATCAAGGCATCGCGGCGGGCAAACCCTGGGATCGAGTGATGCTGGGTTGGCAGGAGGGAGATAGCTGGTTGCCAGAGGTGCTGCAGGAGATAGCCACGCTGGCAGCGCCGCCTGCGATCTTGCTTATCACCTCGGGCGATCCCGCACCGCTTGCCAGCCATGTTGCTGCGCTGGGGTTGTCGCCATGTGATGTGCTGGCCCATCCCTTTACTCCGCAAACACTGCGTCAGGCGCTAGCGGGCGATGCCGTGGGTCGGGAGGCGTTATCGGATGCAAGCCCCCATCATCAGGTTGCGTTGCCTGCTCATGGGCTGGCGGGGGCTCGTCTGCTGCTGGTGGATGATAACGACATGAACCGGGAAGTTGCGTTGGCCCTGTTGGGCAAGGAGCAGATCTCCCTGGTCTGTGCCTGTGATGGGGCACAGGCGCTCGCCCTGTTGGCGCAAGATCGCGGGTTTGACGGTATCCTGATGGATTGCCAGATGCCGGTGATGGACGGGTACACCGCGACCCGGTTGATCCGCGCCGATCCGGCGCTGGCCGGGATCCCCATTATCGCCATGACCGCCAGCACCATGGCCGGAGATAAAGAGAAGGCGCTGGCGGCAGGCATGAATGACCACATCGCCAAACCCTTGAATATGCCGCTGTTGCTGGCGACCCTCTCGCACTGGATCACACCCGCCAGACCGCTGGCTGCCGCCAGCAAGTTGCAGGTGACTGACGATGCGAACCTTTGGCAAGGCGTGCCCGGCCTTGACGTGCAGCGGGGCATGGCCGTGATGGGGGGCGACAGTGCGCTCTACCGCAATATGTTGCAGCGCTTCTGTAACGGGCAGCAGGGGTTTGAAGGCAGTTTCCACTCGGTGTGGGTGTCGGATGACAAAGTCACGGCCCGGCGTCTGGCTCACACCCTCAAGGGCAGTGCCAGCACCATAGGGGCGATCGGTGTGGCGGAGCAGGCGGCGCTGCTCGAGCAAGCCTGTGAAGAGGGGGATGATGCAGGGATCGCAACCCGCTTGCCATCCCTGATGGCTGAATTGACGCCCCTGCTGTCTGGGCTGGAAGCCGCGCTGGCAGCGTCCCCTGTGACGATGGGTGCTTCCCGGGGCATTGATGCCGGGATGATGGCGGCGCAACTCCAGCAGTTGGGGGCCTTGCTGGCACAGAGCGATGCCCAGGCGTTGGCGCTTTGTCAGCAGATTGAGGCTGATCTGGCTGGCAGTTCATTGCCGCTGCGTGCTGCATTTCAAGAGGTGAGCCGGGCGGTCAACGAGTTCGAGTTCGATCAGGCGCTGCAGTTGCTGGCGCCACTGCTTGGGTGATGGTTAACACCCTTATCGCTTGTCATGTTCATCGTCATCCTACTGATTTCTTTTGGTTGTCACTGAACAAGAATAATTATCATCTCTATCGGTATGGTAGATATTTACGTTCGGGTTAATTACGCTGGGTGACGTAAAGGTAAATAGTGTAAATATGGGCGGTAACATCTGTAACCGGATGAACGAATGTATCGCGAGTTAAATATGATTACTATGTTGCAGACAGCTGACATCCTCACTTTTTCTCTCACCATTAATTTGAATGCAGATTCATGTTGATGCGTAAACATATCCGCGCGCGCGATATTTTACTCATCAGTATGCAAGTCAATAAAGAGTGGAGGAGGTCATAGTGATTCTACATATCTCGGCGGCATCTTTTTATTAAGCTGTGTTAAACGTCAGGGCGGCCAAGCGGGGTTGTACTGTGTAGGCTAGCAGGAGCAATCATCGCCCTGCAGCGCAGGTAAGATGCAAGCAGACAGCAAGCGACATGCAGGGATATCGTGCCGTACAGGCTGTGCTTGCTACCGGTGGCAGCTGGCCGTGAGACCGTTCTGGTGTGGGGAGGTAAGTCAGGTGGTTGTCCCGTGGATGACTGCATGAAATATGCAATGAGGTGAGTAAAGATATATTCAATTGATCATTTATTGGTGGGCATCAGTATTGTTAAAAGAACGGCATAGCCTAGATTTCAGTCATGTTAATTTGGCTCGCAGTGAAAGAGAGGATATGTGGCGATTAATTATTTAATGTCCAATTAAGTTCATAAAATTTACGGGGCTGCAAAATATCCCTTTGGGGGTAATTAATTTCATTTGTGATGTGGCTCGCGATGAAAATAGGGGTAAGCCGGTCGAAATTGATAGAGATCAATACTGCAGGGTGGGTGAGTCCTTAGCATTTCCGCTATTAAGCATTTATCAAACAAGTGCTCACTACGGGAATAAGTAGAATGGTCGAGGATAATTTTTTATCGGCTCATGGGATTAATCGCCGTGATTTTATGAAATTGTGTGCCGGGATGGCCGCAACCCTGGGATTAAGTCAGCATGCCGTCGCCAAGATGGCCACTGCGCTCACCAGCCCCGAACGGCCGCCGGTGATCTGGATTGGGGCGCAGGAGTGCACCGGTTGTACCGAATCGCTGCTGCGCGCCACGCACCCCACCATCGAGAACCTGATCCTCAACACCATTTCGCTGGAGTACCACGAGGTGCTCTCGGCGGCCTTTGGTCATCAGGCGGAAGAGAACAAGCACAACGCCATCAAGCGCTATAAAGGCAAGTATGTGCTGGTGGTGGATGGCTCCATTCCGCTCAAAGATGGTGGCGTCTACTGCATGGTGGCCGGTGAGCCCATCGTTGACCATATTCGCCGTGCCGCCAGTGACGCGGCTGCGGTCATCGCCATCGGCTCCTGCTCCGCCTGGGGCGGTGTGCCTGCCAGCGGCGGCAACCCGACCGGCGCCGTCAGCCTTGAAGAAGCGCTCGGCAATATCGGCACCCCGATCATCAATATCCCGGGTTGCCCACCAAATCCCCACAACTTCCTCACCACGGTTGCCTACTACATCACCTACGGCAAGCTGCCGGCGCTGGATAGCAAGAAGCGTCCGCTGTTTGCCTATGAGCGCCTGATCCACGAGAACTGCGAGCGCCGTCCGCACTTTGACGCAGGGCGTTTTGCCAAGGAGTTTGGTGATGAGGGCCACCGTCAAGGCTGGTGTCTCTACCATCTGGGCTGCAAAGGACCGGAGACCTACGGCAACTGCTCGACTCTGGAGTTCTGCGATGTGGGCGGCGGCATCTGGCCGGTTGGCATCGGTCACCCGTGTTATGGCTGCAACGAGCAAGGGGTCGGTTTTAGCAAGGGGATCTTCCAGCTTGCCAAGGTAGAGAACCCGACTCCGCGGGTGGATAAACCCGATGTGAAAATTCAGGAGGGGGGCTATACCTCGCCCACTGCGACCGGCCTTATCGGTGGCGCCCTCGGGGTGCTGGTGGGGGTGAGTCTGATGACGGTGCGTGAACTCGGTCGCCAGCAGAAGCGCCACGAAGCCGGGCAGCACCCATCACGGGAGGAGTAACCGTGAACAGACGCAACTTCCTCAAATTTGCCTCTGCCAGTGCACTGGCGGCGGGCACAGCCGTACCCGGCACCGCACTGGCAGCGGCCAAGAACAAGCCGCCCATTCCCGGGGCACTCGGAATGCTCTACGACTCCACCCTCTGCGTCGGCTGTCAGGCCTGTGTGGCGGAGTGTCAGCGCCTCAACGGCAACCCGGCCAATCCAGCCGGGGCGCAAACCTGGTCCAACAACGACAAGCTGACCCCCTACACCAACAACATCATTCAGGTGTGGAAAAGCGGCACTGGTGAGCACAAGGATCAGCTGGTGGATGGCTATGCCTACATCAAGAAGCAGTGCATGCACTGCGTCGATCCCAACTGCGTCTCGGTCTGTCCGGTGCAGGCTCTTAAAAAAGATCCCAAGACCGGCATCGTTCACTACGACCCGAGCGTCTGCACCGGCTGCCGCTACTGCATGGTGGGCTGCCCGTTCGATGTGCCCAAATATGACTACGACAATCCGCTGGGGGCGATCCACAAGTGCGAGCTCTGCAACCAGAAGGGGCTTGAGCGGATCGATCAGGGCAAGTTGCCCGGCTGTGTCGAGGTGTGCCCCACCGGAGCCGTGATCTTCGGCACCCGCGAGGAGCTGATGGCCGAGGCCAAGCGCCGCCTGCTGGCGACCCCGGGCAGCGAATATGCCTATCCGCGCCAGACCCTCTCTGCCAACGACCCTTACCTGCACGAGGTGCCCAACTACCAGCCTTACGTCTATGGCGAGAAGGAGGGGGGCGGTACCCAGGTGCTGGTGCTGGCCGGGGTGCCCTACACCAAGCTCGATATGCCCGACTTGCCGGAGCTCTCGTCCGGTGCCCGCTCCGAGCATATCCAGCACACCCTCTACAAGGGGATGGTGCTGCCCATGGTGGTGCTGACCGGCCTCTCGGTGCTCATTCGCCGCAACACCAAGAATGGTCACGATCACCATCATGATGATGGCCATGATCAGGGGAGTGCGCAGATCAAGGATCAGGGCACCACAAAGGGAGGCAAGGATCATGAGTAATCACAAGGCACATCCCCTCGGCGGCAAGCTGGTCAGCTGGCCTGTGCTGGTGCTGGCCCCCTTTGCCGTGCTGTGCGGCATGTTGATTTTAAAACGCCTCGTCTTCGGGCTGGGCTCAGTTACCGATCTCAACGGGGGTTACCCCTGGGGGTTGTGGATCTCCTTTGACCTGCTGATCGGTACCGGTTTCGCCTGTGGCGGCTGGGCGCTGGCCTGGGCTGTCTATGTGTTCAACCGGGGCGAGTATCACCCGCTGGTGCGACCGGCCTTGTTGGCGAGCCTGTTCGGCTACTCGTTGGGTGGCCTCTCCATCACCATCGACGTGGGGCGTTACTGGAACCTGCCGTACTTCTACCTGCCCGGTCACTTCAACACCTCCTCGGTACTGTTCGAGACGGCTGTCTGCATGACCATCTATATCGGGGTGATGGCGCTGGAGTTCGCTCCTGTGCTGCTGGAGAAGTTCGGCTGGAAGGCGTCACTCATTCGCCTCAACAAGATCATGTTCTTCGTGCTGGCGCTGGGGGCTCTGTTGCCCACCATGCACCAATCCTCCATGGGCTCGTTGATGATAGTGGCGGGGGAGAAGATCCATCCGCTCTGGCAAAGCTACGAGCTGCTGCCGGTCTTTTCGCTTCTGACCGCCTTCATCATGGGTTTTTCCATCGTGGTGTTTGAAGGCTCCCTGGTGCAGGCGGGATTGGCTGGGCGGGGCCCCAACGAGAAGTCGCTCTTCTACAAGCTGACCCAGGTGATCGACATCTTCCTGATCCTGTTTGTGGCGCTGCGCTTTGCCGAGATCGTCATCCACGACAAGTCGGAGTATCTCTCCGAGTTCAATCGCTTCTCCATCATGTTCTGGAGCGAGATTGCGCTGATGATCTTCCCGCTGCTGGTGTTCCACTGGGACAAGAGCCGCCGCGATTCGCGCATGTTGTTCCTGGGAGCCCTCAGCATGCTGCTGGGCGCAGCCCTCTGGCGACTGGATTACTCCCTGCTCGCCTTCAACCCCGGCAATGGCTACCACTACTTCCCCTCCGCGGAGGAGGTACTGATCTCCCTGGGCTTCGTCGCCATCGAGGTGTGTGCCTATTTGCTATTGATCCGGCTGCTGCCGGTACTGCCATCACTTGAACGTGTTCACCAAGATTATCAGGCCCGAGGGAAAGCCAACGTATGAGCCAACGTATCACCATAGACCCCATCACCCGCATTGAGGGGCACCTGCGTATCGACTGCGAAATCGAAGGCGGAAAAGTGACCAAAGCCTGGTCGTCCGGCACCATGTGGCGCGGGATGGAGGAGATCGTCAAGGGTAACGACCCGCGCGATGCCTGGATGATAGTGCAGCGCATCTGCGGGGTATGTACCTCCATTCACGCCATCGCCTCGGTGCGGGCGGTGGAGAACGCCATCGGCGCCAAGGTGCCGGTCAACGCCCAGTTTATCCGCAACCTCATCATCGCGGCCCACAACATCCACGATCACATCGTTCACTTCTATCAGCTCTCCGCGCTGGACTGGGTGGACATCACCGCGGCCCTTGAGGCCAATCCGCAAAAAGCAGCGGACATGCTCAGGGGGGTCTCTACCTGGTCCCTCAACAGCGCCGACGAGTTGACCAAAGTGCAGGACAAGATCCGCGCCCTGGTGGCGAGCGGCCAGCTTGGCATCTTTGCCAACGGCTACTGGGGTCACAAGGAGATGAAGCTGAGCCCGGAGGTGAACCTCATCGCCGTGGCTCACTATCTGCAGGCGTTGGAGTGCCAGCGCGATGCCAACCGCATCGTCGCCATCCTCGGTGGCAAGAGCCCGCACATTCAGAATCTGGCGGTGGGCGGCGTGGCCAACCCCATCAATCTGGATGCACCGAGTGTGCTCAACCTGGAGCGGCTGCTCTATGTGAAGAGCTTTATCGACCGGCTCGGCGAGTTTATCGAGCAGGTCTACAAGGTGGATGCCGCCATCATAGCCGCCCACTACCCCGAGTGGCTGAACCTGGGGCAGGGGGCCAAGCACTACCTGAGTGTGCCGGAGCTCCCCACCGACGGTGACGGCGGCAGCTTCCTGATGCCGGGCGGCTACATCGAGAATGGCGATCTGGCCGGGTATCGCCCCATCGAGAGCCATCAGGATGGCTGGCTGATGGATGGCATCGCCGAGAGCAACAAGCACGCCTGGTACAAGGATGACGAGCCCCTCAAGCCGTGGGAGGGCAAGACCGAGCCTAATTACACCGGCTGGCAGGATGACGGCAAATACTCCTGGGTCAAATCCCCCACCTTCTACGGCAAGGTGGTGGAGGTGGGGCCGCTTGCCGACTTGCTGGTGAAGCTCGCCGCCAAACACCCGGAGACGGTAGCGCACTTCGATCAGCTGAACGGCATCTACAAGGCGCTCACCGGCTCTGCCATCAAGACCGAACAGCTGCACTCCACCATGGGCCGCATCATCGGTCGCGCGGTGCGCTGCTGCGTGCTGAAAGATACCCTGGCGCACCAGTGGAAGGCGCTGGTGGACAACATCGGCAAGGGGGATACCACCGCCTACATCAAGGCCGAGATCCCGGCGGACAAGGAGTTTCGCGGGGTGGGCTTTGAAGAGGCGCCGCGCGGCATGCTCTCCCACTGGATCGTCATCAAGGACGGCAAGATCGAGAACTATCAGGCGGTGGTGCCATCGACCTGGAACTCGGGCCCGCGCAACTTCAATGACGAGCCCGGCCCATACGAGCAATCGCTGGTGGGCACCCCGGTGGCGGATCCCACCAAACCGCTGGAGGTGGTGCGCACCATCCATTCGTTCGACCCCTGCATGTCCTGCGCGGTGCATGTGGTGGATACCCAAAATGGCGAAACGACTCAGGTGAAGGTGTTGTGATGAACACCTTGATCCTGGGCGTTGGCAACCTGCTGTTGAGCGATGAGGCGGTGGGGGTTCGCATCGTCGAGGCGCTGGGGCGCAACTACTGTTTCGCCCCCGGCATCGAGCTGCTCGATGGCGGTACCGCCGGTATGGAGTTGCTCGAAGCGATGGCCAGTCGCGATCACATCATACTGGCAGATGCGGTGCGCAGCGGGAATCCGCCGGGCACAGTAGTGACCCTGAAGGATGAGGAGATCCCGACCCTGTTTGGCCGCAAGATCTCCCCGCACCAACTGGGGCTGGCGGATGTGCTCTCGGCGCTGCACATGACGGGGGAGTCGCCAAAGCGGCTCACCCTGATCGGGGTCGAGCCCGAATCCCTCGAACCGCGTATCGGCCTCACCCCCGTGGTGGCGGCTGCCATGGGGGAGGCGACGGATCGGATTTTGACCCTGCTGGCAGCCGTTGGTGCGCCCGCGATTGCGCTCTCTGAGCAGGAGAAAACTGAACAAGCGCGGGAGGGCATATGGCGCAATCCCATTTAAGCGAGGCTGAGAGAGTGCTGGAGGTAGTACCGGAGATGGCGCAGGAGTTTGCCGGTTTTGCAAGCAATCCCGCGCCTCTGCTGGTGGCCCAGTACGAGCGGATCGCTCGCGAAGAGATGCAGGCGTTGCCCTTCTATCACGCCACCATGCCCATTGTGGCGGAGTGCACGTTGTTTGAAGGTCAGTGGCTCGGCTGTGTGCTCACCCCCTGGATGTTGAGCGTGGTGGTGCTGCCGGGGCCGGACCAACTCTGGCCGGTGCGCAGCAGCAGCGATCGGCTCGCATTGCAGCTCCCCTGCGGCAACATGACCTTTATGGTGGGTGAACTGCCCGAGACGGGACAGTTGCTGGCCTGCTCCCTGATGTCGCCGCTCGATCCCCATCTCGGGGCCGGGGAGGGGCGAGCACTGGTGAGCAGCACCCTCAAGATGCTGCTCTCCTTGCCGGTGCAGCAAGGGGCTGGCGGCGTGGACCTGGGCCGCAGACGGTTATTAGGTGCCCGGCGCGGTCAACCGGCATAGTTGCTAGGTTTCACACGAAATCAAGTTTAGAATAGGGGGCCATTTTGGCCCCTCACTCCCATGTTAAATCACGCATTCCACCTCTTTTTTGAGTGATGATCCGTGAGTGGTACAAAACAAGAAGGATCCCCATGACTGTTCCACGCAATTCCCTTCGCCATTACTGTGGCACCAGTGCTGCCGCCCTGTTGACTCTGCTGCTGGGCACAGCCTCTCACGCGGCACTGGCCGCAGCCCAACCAGTGCCTGCCGAGCTCAAGCTCGCCATCGGAGCCGAACCCACCGAAGGGTTTGACCCTCTGCTTGGCTGGAGCCACGGCAGCTACCTGCTGCTGCATAGCCCGCTGCTCAAGCAGAACGCCGATCTCAGCTGGCAGAATGTGCTCACCCAGTCGGTGACCCCGAGCAAGGATGGCAAGGGGTGGCTCATTACCCTCAAGCCTGACCTGAAATTCTCCAATGGCGCGCCGCTCACCGCCGAAGATGTGGCCTTTACCTACAACAGCGCAGCCCAGGGCGGCGGCAAGATCGACATGGGCAACTTTGTCTCGGCCAAGGTGCTTTCGCCCACCGAGGTGGCCATCACCCTGAGTGCTCCCCAGAGTACCTTCGTCAACGTGCTGGGATCCTTGGGGATAGTGTCGAAGAAGGATTACGACGCCAAAGCGTACGCCCAAAAGCCGGTCGGTGCTGGCCCTTACCGGTTGGTGAGCTTCCTGCCCGGTCAGCAGCTGGTGGTGGAAGCGAACCCCTATTACGCTGGCGGCAACAATGACTTCAAACGGCTGGTGTTTGTCTTTATCGATGAAGAGAGCGCCTATGCCGCCGCCCAGAGTAGCCAGCTCGATCTGGTGCGCATCGCCCCGTCGCTGGCGCCTACCGTACCCGACACCCTCAAGCTCTGGGTGCGGCCGAGCGTGGAGAACCGCGGTATCGTCTTCCCCATTCCTCCAGCGGGCAGCAAAGATGCCAAGGGTTATCCCATCGGCAACGACGTGACCTCGGATGTAGCGGTGCGCCGTGCCATCAACTACGTCATTGACCGCAAGTTGCTGGCCGACCAGCTGCTGGAAGGGCACGCCATCCCCGCTTACAGCGCGGTAGAAGGCTTGCCCTGGCTGAATAAAGCCACCGCCTTCAAGGATGGCGATGCCGCCCATGCCAACGCCCTGCTCGATGAGGCTGGCTGGAAGATGGGCAGTGACGGCATTCGCCACAAGGGCTCCCTGCGCGCCGCCTTTACCCTCTGGTACACCAGTGGCGACAGCACCCGCCGGGATTTGGCGGAAGCGGTGCGGGCCATGCTCAAGCCCATCGGTCTTGAGGTGAGCCTCAAGTCCGGCAGCTGGGAGCAGGTGGAGCGGGAGATGCACGCCAACCCGGTGCTGATGGGGTGGGGGAGTCTGGATCCCATGGAGCTCTATCACCACTACCAGAGCGGCTCCGGTGGCGTGGAGTTCTACAACCCGGGCTACTACAGCAACCCTGTGGTGGATAACCACCTCAAGCAGGCGCTGGATGCCCCGAACTGGCAGGCGGCCGTGCCGTTCTGGCAGCAGGTGGAGTGGGATGGCAAGACCGGCGCCGGAGTGCAGGGAGATGCCGCCTGGGCCTGGCTGCTCAATGTGCAGCACACCTATCTCGCCAACCGTTGCATCGATCTTGGCAAGGGGGCGCCGGAAATCCACGGTAGCTGGTCACTCCTCAACAACCTGCAGGATTGGCGGTGGACGTGCCGTTAAGTTCGCCCTTGAGTCACTCCGGTTATCTGTTGCTAAAAGCCCTGCTGCGTCTGGCAGGGCTGTTATGTTTGGTCTCGGTCGCCACCTTTGTGCTGCTGAGCTACTCCCCCATCGACCCCATCAAGGCCTATATCGGCAACGATCTGCTCCATGTGCCGCCGGAGCAATACGCCCGCATCGCCGCCCGCTGGGGGCTGGATCAGCCGCTCTGGCTGCGCTACTGGCACTGGTTTACCCAGGTGCTGCAGGGAGATCTCGGCTACTCCATGCTCTACAACGCACCTGTGGGTGAGGTAATAGGCCAGCGCTTTGCTGCCTCCTTCCTGCTGCTGGCGGGTGCCTGGCTGCTCTCCGGCTTTTTCGGCATTCTGCTTGGCCTCTGCGCCGGTCGCTATCTCAATCGCTGGCCCGATCGCCTGATTTGCCGTTTTGCCTACCTGCTCGCCTCCTTGCCCACCTTCTGGGTCGGCCTCTTGCTGCTCGCCCTGTTTGCGGTGCATTGGCCGCTACTGCCAGTTTGCTGCGCCTGGACGCCGGGGCTTGCTGCCGATGAGGTGGACTGGGCCATGCGGCTGCGTCATCTATTGCTGCCGGTGACGACCCTGGCGCTGCTCGGGGTGGGCAACATTGCCCTGCATACCCGGGGGCGGGTGGCCGAGGTGCTGGAGAGCGACTTTATCCGCTACGCCCGCGCTCAGGGGGATGGCGGCTGGCCCATGCTGCGTTTTCACGTGCTGCGCCACGCCCTGACCCCGGCGCTCTGCCTGCAGTTTGCCTCCCTCGGCGAGCTGATTGGCGGATCGCTCTTGGCCGAGAAGGTCTTCTCCTACCCGGGGCTCGGCCAGGCCACTGTGGATGCGGGGCTCAGGGGCGATATCCCCTTGCTGATGGGAATCGTGCTCTTCTGCACCCTGCTGGTCTTTATTGGCAACACGGTGGCCAGTTTGCTGCTGGCCCGCATCAATCGGGGCTGGGAGGGTGAGCATGCTGTTTAATCCGCTTCCCTCGATACTGCGGCTGGTTTTTGCCCTGCTCGGATTGGCGCTGCTGGCCACTTACGGCTGGAGCCTCTCTCATCAGGATGTGCCGATGGATCTGCTGGCGCGCCAGCAGCCCCCCTCGCTGGCCCACTGGTTTGGCACCGATCAGATGGGGCGGGATCTCTGGTTGCGCGCCTTTCAGGGCACCCTCACCAGTCTGGAGCTTGGCATCAGTACTGCCCTCTGCAGTGGCCTGCTGGCCATGGTGGCGGCAAGCGTGTCGCTCATTCACCCCAGATGTGATGCGGCGGTACGAATGGTGATCGACGCCATGCTGGCGTTGCCCCATATGCTGCTCTTGATCCTTATCTGCTTTACCGTGGGGGGCGGTATGCGCGGGGTGATCCTGGCGGTGGCACTGACCCACTGGCCCAAGCTGGCGCTCATTCTCTGCGCAGAAGCGCGGCGGATCGCCTGCAGCGACTATGTGGTGCTGGCCCGCTGTCAGGGGATGGGGGCGCTGCGTCGCTGGCGCATCCACCTGCTGCCGGGGCTGTTGCCCCAGTGGTTTATCGGCACCTTGCTGATGTTTCCCCATGCGGTGCTGCACAGCGCGGCCTTGAGCTTTCTCGGTTTTGGGCTGGCGGCCCACGAGGCCTCGCTGGGCCTGCTGCTGGCCGATGCCTTGCGTTATCTGGCCGGTGGCGGTTGGTGGCTGGCCCTCTTCCCGGGGTTGATGTTGCTGCTGTTGGTGCTGCTCTTTGATCAGGCTACCCGCGCCTTGCAACAGCTGCTGTGGCACAGGAGTGAACCATGCTGAGTTTTGACCATGTGACCATAGAGGCGGCCCACTACTCCTGGCTGGGGCGACGCAGCTGGCAGCCATTGCTGACCGATATCAGCCTGCAACTGGCACCGGGGGAGATAGTGGCGCTGGTGGGGGGGAGCGGCGAGGGCAAGAGCCTGCTGCTGCAAAGCGCCCTAACATTGCTGCCGGACAATCTGCGGATGCGCGGCGCCATCTCTCTTGATAGCACTCCTCTGTGCGATGCCAGCCGGGCCCGTTTGCGCGGTCACACCCTCTGCTATGTGCCACAGGGGGTAAGCGCCCTCAATCCGCTGCTGACGGTGGAGCGCCAGCTTGGCCGCGCGGCGCGCCTCTGCGGTCAGAGCGGTTCCCGCGAACGGCTCGGCGAGCAGCTGCTGCGCTACCAGCTGCCCGCGACCACCCTGGACAGATTCCCGCGCCAGCTCTCCGGTGGCATGGCCAAGCGCATTCTGGCCTGCACTGCGGCCCTTGGTGGTGCCCGCTACATTCTGGCGGACGAGATCACCGCCTGGCTCGACGAGGGGCTGGCCTGCCAGCTGCTCAGCCAGTTGCGTGAATTGGCCAATCAGGGCAGCGGCATCCTCTGGGTGACCCACGATCTGGCGCTGGCGGCCCGCTTTGCCGATCGCATAGTCGCGCTCCATAAGGGCCAAGTGAGCGATACCTTGAGCAGCCACCATCTGCGCCAGGGGCAGGGGAGCGAGATGCTCCGTGCCCACTGGCAGGCGCTGCCGGAGTTCAATGCGCTCTTCTCTGTGCCGGAGGTTTCCTGATGTTGGAAGTACGAAATCTCACTATCGCCCAAGGGGAGCGCCCCCTCTGGCAGGGGTTGTCGCTGACGGTGAAAGCGGGGGAGCGAGTCGGTATCTCTGCCCCGAGCGGGTATGGCAAGACCACCCTGGGGCGGGTATTGGCGAGTTGGCAACCGGTTCGGGCGGGTGGGCAGATCCTGCTGGATGGGCAGCCGGTGCCTGAACAGGTAAAAGGCTATAACCCCATTCAGCTGGTGTCCCAGCATCCGGAGCTCACCTTCAATCCCTAT
The DNA here is from genome assembly GCF_024436075.1 of Aeromonas sp. JL9. NCBI lineage: Bacteria > Pseudomonadati > Pseudomonadota > Gammaproteobacteria > Aeromonadales > Aeromonadaceae > Aeromonas > Aeromonas sp. JL9. The sequence continues at coordinate 18,684 of NZ_JANFNV010000004.1, forward strand.
CGCACTACCGGACAGGCGCTCTGGGATGTCTGGCGCCCCGATGACGTCATGTTGGCCCGCTTTATGATCAAGCCTGCGTGGCTCAGTCGTAAACCCGGTCAGCTCTCCGGCGGTGAGCTGGCCCGCATCGCATTGCTGCGTGCCCTCGATCCCCGCACCCGTCTGCTGATTGCCGACGAGGTGACCGCCCAGCTGGATCCGCAAATTCAGCGCCAACTCTGGCGGGAGTTGATGGTTGAGTGCGAGCAGCGCGGTCTTGGCATGCTTGTCTTCAGTCACCAGCAGGCACTGCTGCGTCAGGTCTGCCATCGGGTGCTGCGCTTTGGGGAGGTGCAGCCCGAATCTGGGGAGCTGACCGAAAGCGCGGCTTGAAGGTTAGTTCCCCCTCATCCCCAGCCCTTCTCCCGCAAGGGGAGAAGGGAGTTGAAGGTGCCATCTCACCACGCTCAGGGTTTAGGGTTTGGAAAATCTCGGGGTTTGAAAATATGGCTGGTTGTTATGCTCGAAGCGCCCCCTGAGGGGTTTGAGGGAGTCGTATAGTTGCAGCATGCTGTCGGCATCCACAAACCGGTTCCCTCTCCCAGGGGAGAGGGCTAGGGTGAGGGGGGCGAGTATGAAACGCTGGCCATTCTGTACAGAGAGAACCGTTGGCAAAGCGCGCAGATAAAAGAGAGGGAGGCATCAGCCTCCCTCTTTTGTTTTCTACCGTTATCAGCGGCGTTTAACCGGTTGATTTCAAGCACTGGCCAGCCAGTTAAGCCAGGCATCCATCCCTTCGCCTGTGGTGGCGCTGACCTGGATCACCTGAATATAGGGGTTGACCCGTTTGGCGTTCTCGATGCAGCGGGCCACGTCAAAGCTGACGTAGGGCAGCAGATCGATCTTGTTGATCACCATCAGCTGGGCGGCGGCAAACATGTCCGGGTACTTCAATGGCTTCTCTTCCCCCTCGGTGACGGAGAGGATCGCCACCTTGTACTTCTCGCCGAGATCGAAGCTGGCGGGGCAGACCAGATTGCCGACGTTCTCGATAAAGAGGATGCCCCCTTCATTGGCGGGCAGCTGGTGGCAGGCGTCGTGGACCATTTTGGCATCCAGATGGCAGCCCTTGCCGGTGTTGATCTGCACGGCAGGGACGCCGGTGGCGCGGATACGGTCGGCATCGGCGCTGGTTTGCTGATCCCCTTCGATCACCGCGCAGGGGCGCTTGTCTGCCAGCTGGCGCAGGGTTTCGCACAGCAAAGTGGTTTTGCCTGAACCCGGGCTAGACACCAGGTTGAGCACCAATTGGGCTGCGTCGTCGAAGTGTTCGCGGTTGTGGGCCGCCAGCGCGTTGTTCTTGGCCAGCACATCCATCTCGATGGCGATCAGCTGGCGCTGTCCCATGCCGGGCACCGACAATCCCGCTTCCCCTTTGCCGTAGTGCAGATCACCCTGCTGGTGGTCATGGTCATGGTCATGGTCATGGTCATGGTCATGGGGATGCGCGTGGGAATGGCCGTGGTCATGAGAGTGGGCATGATCATGATGATGGTCGTGGGGGTGATCATGACCCTCGTGGTTTATGGGAGCCCGCACTCCGTGATAGTGGTGATGGACATCCCCCTGATGGTGATAGTGGTGGTGAATGATCAGGGTGCGCGGTGCGCTCTGCTCGTGATCATGATGGTGATGGGCGTCATGAGCATGATGATGGCCGTGCTCGTGCTCGTGCTCGTGCTCGTGCTCGTGCTCATGGTGATGTTCATGTTCGTGATGATGTTCATGTTCGTGATGATGCTCATGATCGTGCTCATGGCCGGCAATCCGCGCCTGGCCGCATCCGCATACGCTACACATATCAACTTACCTCGATGTCGGTGATGCGCAGGCTATCACCCTGCGCGACTCGTAATTTGTATCCGTCGCACCCGGGACAGGCCTGCCCGCGCTCGGTGAGGGTGACCGTCTTGTTGCAGTCGTAACACCAGGCCTCTGCCGCCTGATGCTGAAAGTGAAGTTGGGCCCCTTCGACGACTGTGCCCTTGGCGGCGGCCTCGAAACAGAAGGCAATGGTGTCCGGGTCAACGCAGGAGAAGCTGCCGACCTCGAGCCAGAGGGCGGTCACCCTGGTAAAGCCCCGCTGGGTGGCCTGCTCGGCAGCCAGATCGATGGCGGCCATGGCCAGAGACATTTCGTGCATGGTGGCTCCTTAACCGATATGGGGAGGTGTGACTCCTCCCCCTTATTGGGAAAACGGCTTATGGGTGAGCGGCATGGCTGCTCAACAGATCCGCGGCAGCAGCTCCCCTTGTGGCAGCTCCAGATAACGGCGGCTGCCCCAGGGGTTATTGAGGATCACCTTGTGGCGATCGCTCGCCTGCACCACGCCGATCTGGCTGGCTGCTGGGTTGAACTGCCGCAAGATGCCCAGTGCGTCCTGCGCCTGTTCGGCAGGCAAGGCCAGTACCATGGTCCCCTCGTTGGCGAGATCATGGGGCTCGAAACCGTAGAGTTCGCACAGGCCTCGCACCGGATCGCACACCGGGATGGCGGACTCCTCCAGCTCGATGGCAACGCCGGAGGCACTGCTCCATTCGTTGAGGACGGCGGCAAGGCCACCGCGGGTAGCATCGCGCAGGGCGTGGGGGGTAATGCCTGCCTTCAGCAGCGCTTCTACCTGTGGCCAGAGGGTGGTGCAGTCGCTCTTGAGATCAGATCCCAGTTGCAGGGCGTCGCGGGCCATCAGGATGCAGGCGCCGTGGCTGCCGATATCCCGCGACACCAGAATGGCGTCACCGGCCTTGAGGTTGCGCACCGAGATGCCCCGGCTCTGTTCGGGCTGCGGGAAAGTGCCGACCCCGCTGGTGTTGATAAAGATCTTGTCGGCCGCCCCCTTGGGCACCACCTTGGTGTCGCCGCAGACGATGCGGGCACCGCTCTTGGCAAGCTCAGCGGCCATCGATTCGACGATGCGGGCCAGATCGGCGTAGGGGAAACCCTCCTCGATGATAAAGCTGCAACTGAGGTATTCCGGTTTAGCCCCCATCATGGCGAGATCGTTGACCGTACCGGCGATGGCCAGTTTGCCGATATCGCCCCCCTCGAAGAAGAGCGGCGAGACGGTAAAGCTGTCGGTGGTGAAGGCAACGGGGCCCTCTACCGGCAACAGGGCTGCATCTTCACCGCGCAGCAGGATCTCGTTGCCAAAGTGGCGAAAGAAGAGCTGGTTGATCAGCTGATTCATTTCGACACCGCCGCCACCGTGGCTAAGTTGGATTTCTCTCATTGTTCCTGGATCCCCATATATCGGTAGTAGGCATTGCAGGCCCCTTCGGAGCTGACCATGCAGCTGCCCATGGGCTGGGTCGGGGTGCAGCCCCGGCCAAAGACTTTGCACTGGTTCGGTTTGGCCAGCCCGCGCAGGATATCGGCGCACTGGCACGCCTTGTGGTCATCGATGGGAGTCTGATTGAGCGCGAAGTGGCGCTCCGCGTCGCACTTGGCAAAGGCATCGCGCAGGCGCAGGGCGGAGGCGTTGATATCCCCCAGACCTCGCCAGCGAAAGTGCTCGCGGGTCTCGAAAAAGCGCTCGACCAGCCGCTGGGCGGCTTTATTGCCGCTGGCGGTGACGGCGCGGCTGTATTGCACCTCCAGCGCGTAGCGACCCTCCACCTTCTGGCGCACCATCATCAAGAGCGCCTCCATCACATCCACCGGTTCGAAGCCGCTCACCACCACTGGCACCTGATAACGATCGACGATAGGCAGGTAGATATCGGCGCCGGTGATGACGCTGACGTGGGAGGGGCCGATAAAGGCGTTCACCTTGGCCACCCCGTCGGCCATTACCGCATGAATGGCGGGGGGCACCAGCACATGGTTGATATGAAACAGGAGGTTTTCAATCCCCTCAGCTTCAGCCGCAGCTAGCAAGGCGGCCGTCATCGGGGTAGAGGTCTCGAAACCGATGGCGAAGAAGACCACGGTTTTTTCCGGATTCTCTTTGGCGATACGCAGGGCATCGAGGGGATCGTAGACCGGGCGGATATCGCTCCCCTTGGCCCGCTGTTGGGCCAGCGTGCCTTTGGAGCCCGGCACCCGGATCATGTCCCCAAGGGTGACCAGAATAACGTTCGGTTGACTCGCCAGCTCGATGGCCTGATCGATGCGCTCTTTTGGCATGATGCAGACCGGGCAGCCGGGGCCGTGAACGAACTCGATGCTGGTGGGCAGCAGCTGGTGCAGGCCGTACTTCATGATGGTGTGGGTATGGCCGCCACACACCTCCATCACCCGCAGCGGTTCGGGCAGATCTTTGGCCAGTTCGGTGATCTGGGTTGCGAGGGCGCGGATAACGTCAGGCTGACGAAAGCCCTGAAAGAGATCATTCAAGGTCAGCATGGCAAGATATCCTGTTTGGGCATCAGGGCCACCATCTGGCGGAAGCTCTCGAGGCTGGCCTGCGCCTCCTCTTCGTCAATCTTGCTCATCACAAAGCCGATATGGAGCAGCACATAATCGCCCACCTGGAGAGGCTCTTCGAGCAGCATGCAGCTGACGCGCCGCTGCACCCCCAGGGTATCGACGGTGACGCAGTTATCTTCGGGGTGCAGTTGCACCACCTGAGAGGGGATGGATAGACACATGAATTTCAGGACTCCGACAAGGTGGCACAGCCGGCTGTGGTTGGGCGGTGCGTGGCAAGATGGTGGATGGCAAACCAGAGCTGACCGGCGGCGATGCCACCGTCATTGAGCGGCAGGGTTTCGCTGGTCAATACCTGCTGACCGGCCGCTTCGAGAGCGGGCACCAGCTGGTCCATCAGCACCCGGTTTTGAAAGACGCCGCCCCCGAGCGCCACCGGATAGCCGGGGAAGCGCTCGGCCAGTGCGATGACCAGATTGCTGATGGCGCGGATAAAACCGGCAGCCAGGCTGGCGGTGGCGGTGCCTTGGCGCCGCTCGCTGACAAGGGTATGGATCAGCTCTGCCCACTGGATCTGCAGTGGCCCCTCCGCGCTCTGGTGCAGGCCAAAGGTGAGAGGGAAGGGCTGTTCATCTGGAGCAAGCTGCAAGGCGGCCGCCTCCAGCAAGAGCCCCGCTTCGCCCTCGTAATCCGGGGTATCGATCACTCCCAAGAGCGCCGCGACCGCATCGAACAGCCGGCCGATGGAACTTGTGTAGGGGGCGTTGCGACCCAGCTGCCAGAGCTGGTGCAGGTTGTTGATCCGCTTAAGGGGCAGTTGCTTGATCAACGGAATATCGAGGGCGCTGATCTCCTCAGGGCTGTGCGATTCAAACAGCAGCCCCAGCAGCTGGCGCGCCGGCTCGCGAATGGCCGCTTCGCCGCCGATCAGCTTGAAGGGGGCAAGGTGGGCAACCCGCTCAAATCCCTGAACGTCTGCGATCAGCAGCTCGCCGCCCCAGAGGGTGCCGTCATTGCCAAGGCCGGTGCCATCGAAGGTAACCCCCAGCACCGGGCCTGTGATGTCGTGCTCGGCCATCACCCCCAGCAGGTGGGCGTGATGGTGCTGCACCTCGAGGTGGGTCGCACCCTGATCCTGGCAATAGCTTTTGGCCCACTGGTGGCTGAGATAGCCGGGGTGGCGATCCGAGACCAGCAGTTCTGGCTTGAGATCGTAGAGATCGCGAAAGGTCGCCAGGGTCTGCTCGAAGTGCTCCTGCATCGGCAGGCTGTGCAGATCGCCGATATAGGGGCTGTAGATGCGCTGGCGGCCGAAGGCGAGCGCCAGCTGGTTCTTCTGCTGCGCCCCGACCGCCAGCAGCGGCGCCTTGACCGCCTCTTGCAAGCTGGGAGTGCAGGGGGCATAGCCCCGGGCCAGCCGCAACGTCTGGCGCCGCCCGCCTGCCCACTGCACCAGACTGTCGTCGCACGGGTGCAGGATGGGGCGATTGTGATCCAGAATGCCGTCAATCTCGCGGCCGAGCTCCCTGACCACCGCCTCGCACTCGATCAGGATCGGGCTGCCGCGACCATTGGCGCTGGTGGCCACCAGCGGCATGGCGCAGGCGCCCAGCAGCAGCTGGTGGAGCGGGGTATAGGGGAGCATGACCCCAAGGTAGGGGATGCCGGGGGCGATCCCCTCCGCCAGCGGCGCGGTTGCAAGTAGGGATTCTGAGAGCCGATCATCATTTTTGCGCTTGCGCAGCAAGGTGATGGGTCTGGCCTGAGAGGCGAGCAGCTGCCACTCGTCTTCGCTGCCGGTGACATGCAGTTTGGCCTCGGCAAGGGATCCCATCATCACCGCCAGCGGCTTGCGTGCGCGTCGCTTGAGCGTTAGCAATCTGGCAACGCTCTGTTCATTGCGAGCATCACACATCAGGTGATACCCCCCCATCCCCTTCACCGCAATCAGCGCCCCCGTTTGCAGGGCGTGGGCGGCGGCGTGCAGGGCATCTTCGCGCTCGGCCAGCACATCGCCGCGGCCGCTGCGCCAGCTGAGGTGGGGCCCGCACTCGGGGCAGCTCACCGGCTGGGCGTGGTAGCGTCTGTCCAGCGGGTTTTCATAGGCCGCAGCGCAGCGCGGGCACATGGCAAAGCCCGCCATGGCGGTGTGGGGGCGGTCGTAGGGGAGGCGACGGATAATGGTGTAGCGCGGGCCGCAGTGGGTGCAGTTGGTAAAGGGGTAGTGGTGGTGGCGATCGTTGGGGTTGGCCACATCGTTGGCACACGCCTCGCACATCCCCTGATCCGGCGAGATGGCGACCGTGGCGGCGCTCTGCTGCTGGCTGGCCTTGATATGAAACTGGCCGTCGTAGTCGGGGTTATGTTCGGAGTCAGCATCTCGGGGAAGCTCCCGCTCGCTGAAATGATCGATGCGGCTAAGTGGCGGTGCCAGTTCACGCAGTTCGCGGGAAAAGGCGGCCAGCTGCTCGGGGGATCCCTCGGCGCCGATAGTGACGCCGCTCGCGTCGTTCAAGACATAACCGGCAAGGCTGTGGCGCAGCGCCAGTCCATAGACGAAGGGGCGAAAGCCGACCCCCTGCACTATACCGTCGATATGAAACTCGCGGCGTAGCCGGTTGGCCACAGGATTGGAAGAGCCAGAGGGGGCAATGGTGGCGCTCATGCCGGCTCCATCCCATCTTGAGTCTGCGGCAGACGCAGCACTCGGCGCTCGTTCTCCTCGCGCCGCACCCAGCCATCCATCTCCATGCGCAGGCAGAACGGAATGGCGTATTTGCGCGACAAACCGGTGATCTCCTTGAGGGATGCCATGTCGATCAGATCTCCCACCTGCTGGCCCGCCAGCACGGCGGCGACCATCTGGTTGTAAAGGGCGGCGTCGTAGTAGATAGGGCCATCGAGCTGCACCAGATACTTGAGTCGCGCCAGATTGCGCAGCTGCTTTTGCAACGCGCCTTTTTGCTGCAAGCCCTGCTGCAGGGCGGCGGGCAGCTTGCGGGTGATAAAGGGATCCAGCTCCACGCCGCCGGGGCCCAGTTTACCGGGCTCATAACCCTCCTTGCCTTGATCTCGCACCACCTTGAGCACCAGCTGCGCCTCTTCCCCCAGATCATCTTCCGACTCGCCGCTGCCCGGTTGCCACTTGTCATGGTGCAGACGGATCAGCTGCTCGCTCTTGAGCTGCTGGAGCAGGGCATGAGTGACCGGCAGGGCGATGCCAAAGCGGGTTGCCAGCTCGGCGGCGCTCAGCGGTTCGCTGGCCAGCGTAGCCAGCAGTTGATCGCGGCTCTGGGTCAGCCAGCAGCTATCCAGCAGCCACTCACCGAGGGGGGTGACCTGCTCTGGCCGCTGGTCAAAGCGGCTGGCCAGCACATAGCCATTGAGCCCCAGCTGCAAGGCTGCGGGGTTGTAGTGCTCCAAGTCATCAGGCAGCTCACCCAGTAGGGCGTGCAGCGCCTTGCGTCTGGCGGGATGGATGTCGCCGCACCAGACGATGCGGGCGCCGTGCAGCAGTTCGCTGCTGCCGTGGCGAATGATGGCGAGCGGCTGGCCAAAGAAGCAGGGAATGGGGTTGGTAAAGATCAGCCGCGCCAGCCGGGTATCCTTGATGGGCACGAAACGGGCCCGGCCATGCCAGCTGCCAAGGGCCACCTCGACCTCCTGCGTTCGTAGTGTCTTGCTACTCATGCTCTCGGTGTTGAGCCGCACGATCAGGTGAGTCGCCGCCTCGCACTGGCCCGCCGCGCTGGTCAGGCAGTGGCCGCGAGCCACCTCCTTGTGAGGCACTTTTTTAAGGCCCACCGCCACCCGGCAGACGGCGCCAATCTCGTCGACGCTCTGGTGATAGGCCTGCAGGGAGCGCACCTGCACCTCACGATCGGCAGGGTAGAGGCGCAGCTTGTCCCCCACCTTGAGGCGGCCCTGCTGCAAGGTGCCGGTGAGCACTGTGCCGGTGCCGTTGGCGGTAAAGACCCTGTCTACATACAGGCGCGGTGCGCCCTGCTCGCGGGCAGCTTGTGAGGCTGGCAGTTCGGCCAGCTGACGTACGATAGCGGCGTGTAGGGCAGCCATATTGGCGCCGGTCTTGGCACTGACGCTGACGATGTCGGGCACCATGCCGCTCTCGTCCATCACCCGCTCCAGCAGGCTCTCTTCAAGGAGCTCCAGCTCGTCGGGGGAGACAAGATCGCACTTGTTGATGCAGACCAGCAGGCGCGGCACCCCCATCGCCTTGAGCAGGCGCAGGTGATCGCCGGTCATCGGCATCCACCCCTCGTCGGCGGCGATGACCAGCAGCACCAGATCCAGACTCCAGAGCCCCGCCACCATGTTGCGGATATAGCGCTCGTGGCCGGGCACGTCGATGACGCCTATGGTGTTGCCCTGACCGTCGTCGAAGTGGGCAAAGCCGAGATCCTGGGTCATGCCAATGGCCTGCTCGTGGGCACGGGCGGTGGTGATGCCGGTGAGGGCCTTGATCAGCAGGGTCTTGCCGTGATCCACGTGGCCTGCAAGGCCGATAACGGCGCGATAGGGGGTCATGGGATCAGGGCTCCTCGGTCGCATTTGTTGCATTGAACGGGGCGGGCAGCAGCAATTCCCTGAGTTGGGCAATCAGCAGTTCCATCTCGGTCGGCAGCAGGGTGGCCATATTGAGCAGCACCTTCTGCTGGCGCACGGTGGCGATGACCGGCACCGGCAGTTCGCGCAAATCATCGAGTAACTGCTGGGCCGGACGCGGGTCGGTGCATTCCAGCGCAGGGGCCGGGTAAAACTCGTCCGGCAAGGTGCCGCCGCCCACCACCAGCTGGGCGGGGACGGGTACAAAACAACCGGGCAGGGCGGCCATCAGCTGGGAGGCTCTCGCCTGCATGGCGGCGGGGTTGCTCAAGGTGCGTTGGGCAATGCCCTCACCGATGGGGGACTTGTTGAGCTTGTGGATGAGCAGACGTTCGAGCAGGGAGTAGACGATGCGGCTCGGGCGGAAGGTGCGCATCATGGGGTGTTTTTCCAGCCGCTTGATAAGGTCGCTGCGGCCGCTGATGATGCCCGATTGCGGGCCCCCCAAGAGCTTGTCACCGGAGTAGCAGACCAGATCTGCCCCCGCCTTGATGTACTGGCGCACCGAGGTTTCATCCGGCGCAAACTCTTCGGTGGTCAAGCCCGACCCCTGATCCACCGCCAGCACCACGTGCTCGGGCAGGGCGCGGGCCACCTCGCCGATATCGGGGGATTCGGTAAAGCCGCGAATGGCGAAATTGGATCTGTGCACCATCAGCACCAGCGCGGTCTGATCGGTGATGGCATCGAGGTAATCTTTGGCGGTAGTGATATTGGTAGTGCCCACCTCCACCAGTTTGGCACCGGAGAGCGCCAGAATATCGGGAATGCGAAAGCCGCCACCAATCTGGATCTGCTCGCCGCGCGAGACGATCACCTCGCGCCCCTTGGCCACCTCCTGCAGCAGCAAAAAGAGCGAAGCGGCGTTGTTGTTGACCACCAGCGAATCCTCGGCCTGGGTGAGGCAACGGAGCAGGGGGGCGATCAGCCCCTTGCGCCCGCCGCGCTTGCCGGTGGCGAGATCCAGCTCCAGATTGTTGTACCCGGTGTTGAGGTCACGCACCTCGTCCCACAGCTCGTGACTTAATGGCGAGCGCCCCAGATTGGTATGCACCAGGGTGCCGGTGGCGTTGATCACCCGGGTTTGACGCTGGCGCAACTGCTGTCGGCAGCGCTTGGCAATCAGCGCCTCGATCTGCTCGGGGGCGACGCCATGCTGGCGAAAATCTTCGCTCTGGCGCAGCTCGCTCAGGGTGTCGCGCACCGTCTGAGTCACCAGCGGGCGGCTCAGCGCTTCGATAAAACCGGCGAGAAAGGGTTGCTGCAGCAGCTGTTCCACTTGTGGCAGACGGCGGGTTTGTTGCTGTGAATCTGGCAGTGAATCGTCGGCAGCCGTACCTGATGCGGGCTGGCGATGGGGGATGGCTGGCGCGTGAGACGAGTTCGGCATGGGATTACCAGTGCAGTGCGTGGGTTCGGGATGCGCACCGGTTTGCCGATAGAGAGGCCGAGCTGACGGGTTATGGCACTGCTGGCGATTTGCGGATGAGTGCAAACTGGACGCATCAATGAGCGGGTATAAATTAATGCTGCATCGATGCTGATAAATTATTTTTTGGCCAGCGAGATAACCTGAGTTCGGATTATATTGGCAAGCGGCAAGCACCTTTTTTAAGGTATTACTTCAAACATATTGAACAAACAATGGAAATAACATTCAGGCCGAAAAATTCAGCGGGAGAGTATTTGTTCAAAAGATAAATTTGGCGGAAGAGGCAGGAATCGAACCTGCCAAAGCCTTCTCGGCTCACATCGGTTTTGAAGACCGAGGAGGCCACCAGACCCCATCAACTTCCGTAACGGTCGCCATTTTGTGGCAAACTTCTGTGACTGGCAACGCTTTTTTTGTCATAAAAAAGCGAGAGTTAGCGATTTTTTGAAAAAATCAAAGAACCTTGTTTTATATCAAGTTCAGCACAATTAGCCCGATGTTTTTAATTTAACATCGGGCCTCGATCACATTGCTGTAACCGTCGGTCAATAACGGTCGTTAACAACTCTATAAATAATCACCGGTTGGCGTTGGAAATATTCCACTGATCCAGTTTATCTATTAACAGACTGGTGTCACTGGCGGCATCAAGATGCTGATAAAGATAATCCATCGCCTCGCTCACCATCTCGGTCATCGGGAAGGAGAACGCCACGATGGCCGGTTGTACCCCGACAAAGATCACCTCTTGGACAAAGGTCTTGAGCTCGTCGATCAGGAAATTGAGCGGCATGTTGTGGGTCGAGAAGATAAACATCTCGGCGATGGTCTCGGGGGGAATCACCTGCAGGGTGCCCGCCTTCTCGCCGATCTCGGCGGCATCCACCAGCACCACCCGCTCCGGTTGCAGCTCCCGCACCTTGTAGACCACATTTTCCGGCGCGATGCCGCCGTCGATATGAACCCAGCCGGGCAGGGGGGCGGCCTGCAGCTTGTCGGCGAGATAGGGGCCGGCACCGTCGTCCCCCATCATGGCATTGCCCACGGTCAACACGAGATCGCAGCCCATCAGCGGCTCCTTACCATCAGGTACATATGGGGGTCGTTAAAGAGGGCGGTGAGCTGCTCCATAAAGGCATTGGTCCAGCCCAGCTCCTGCTCATCGAGCAGATTGTCGGCTTTGCGCAGTCGGTCGAAGGCGCAGGCCAGCATATGGCAGTGCTCGCGATAGATGGTGATCTCGCCAAAGGTGAGAAATCCCTCCATCTTGCGGCGCGCTTCACTTCCCTCTGGCAGCTTTGCTACCCAGTCGCGATAACCGATCAGCGAGCAGACCAGGTCTGCTCGCAGGCAATCGACAATGCCGAGGTGGTGGCCGATGGCGAGGCTGTAGTACATCACCTCTTTGGCTTCCTCGGGGACGTCGAACTGCTCGTCGACGAACTTGCGCGAGAGGCGGTAGAAAAAAACCTCGTCAGCCATGCACCGCCTCTCCCTTGCCGGCCGCCCGGTTGAGGCAGGCGTTTGCGAGGTTGTTGACGATCTCCGCCAGGCGCGGATCGTCGTGCTGATCGAGGTAGCTCTGGATGCACAGATCCACATCCTGCTGGGTCGCCCCTTCGAGCAGGGCCATAAACTCGTCGGCGATGATCCGCCCCTGCCGGTAACCGGCCATGCGGCGCGCTTCGCGCTCGATCATCACCCGGATTTCATTGGGGATGCCGGTGTGGCGCAGTTCGACCCGCTCACCCGGTTGCACCTCGTGGCTGGTGGCTTTGAGCTTCTGTTCCAGCAGACCGAGCGCCACCGCAAAGCCGTAGATGGTAGCCGCCGGTGTCGGAGGGCAGCCCGGGATATAGACATCCACCGGCACGATCTTGTCGGTGCCGCCCCAGACGCAGTAGAGGTCGTGGAAGATGCCGCCGTCACAGCCGCAGGCGCCGTAGGCGATGCAGATTTTGGGATCGGGCGCCGCCTCGTAGGCGCGCAGGGCCGGTACCCGCATTGCCCGGGTCACAGCGCCGGTAAAGAGCAGGATGTCGGCGTGGCGGGGGGAGGCAACCACCTTGATGCCGAAACGCTCGGCATCGAACAGCGGGGTGATGGTGGCGAAGATCTCGATCTCGCAGGCGTTGCAGCCGCCGCAATCGACCCGGTAGACATAGGCCGAGCGGCGAATGTCCTTGAGCAGGGTCTTCTTGAGTTTGGTGATCTCGGGATCCTGTGCCAGCGGCACGGCACGGGTATGGGCATGGCCGACAACCGGTTCTATGCCTTTGATCTTGCTCATCACATCCACTCCTTTTGTGCGGCCATCGGTGTGGCTATCGGTGTGATCAGGGCCGAGTCAGGCTGGCTCAGCATGCTCTGTTTTCGTTTGCAGTCGGGGCAGTGGTGCAGTCGCTCCGGGGTCGCGAGCGGTGTGCCCGCCTGCTTGAGGGTGTCCTCCACCAGCGCCACCAGCTTGCTCGGGGCAAAGTAGGTGCCGCACAGGGTGCAGGGGGCCAGCGCAAAGCGGGCCTCCTCATAGAGATCCGCCTTGTTGGTCACCGCCAGCTCGAATTCGGGGGAGAGGGCGATGGCGCGGGTCGGGCAGACCTCCTCGCAGCGGCCGCAGAAGATGCAGCGCGCCATGGAGATCTCCCAGCGCCGTTCGCCGGTCTCCATGTCCACTTCCATCACCAGCGCATTGGCCGGGCAGGCCTTGGTGCAGGCGGCGCAGGCGATGCACTGATCCGCCTGATATTTCGGTTTGCCGCGAAAATCCCGGTTCACCTCGTAAGGGGCGAAGGGGTACTTGGCGGTCGGGGTGCCAGCCTTGAGGATGGTCTTGAACAGCTTGATCATGATGACCCCTTATTTCAGCGGAGAGTTTTTGCGATCGATGCCGTAGCGCTCGATCTCCTTGTAGGAGACCACGGTGGATTTGCCCTTCTTGGGGTCGACTAGGGTGACCCGGTCGGTACAGGAGTAGCAGGGATCCAGACTGCCGATGATGAGCGGCGCGTCCGCCACGGTATTGCCGCGCAGCATGTAGCGCAGAGCAGGCCAGTTGGCGTAGGTGGCGGCGCGGCAGCGCCAGCGGAACAGCTTCTGGTTGTCCCCGGTCATGCTCCAGTGGACATTCTCGCCGCGGGGCGCCTCGGTAAAGCCCAGCGCAAACTTGCCCGGCTGGTAGGTGAAGCCTTCGGTGAGCAGTGGCCCTTCCGGCAGGTGCTCAAGGCCGAACTCAATCATGTCGAGGGAGTCGTAGAGCTCGTGGATGCGCACCAGTACCCGGGATTGCACGTCGCAACCCGCCTTGGTCTGGATCTCCATCGGCAGCTCGCGGTAGCCGGCAAAATCGTGGACCCGGCGCACGTCGCGCTTGAAGCCGCTCGCCCGCACCATGGGGCCGACGCAGCTGAAATCGCGGGCAATTTGCGGCTCGAGCTTGCCGATACCGATGAGGCGGGAGGAGATGTTGGCGGTATCAAGCAGCATGGCCACCAGGGGTTTGAGCTCATCACGGAGCTCGCGCACCAGCTGGGCACCCTTGATGCGATCTTCCTTGAAGATGTCGCGGCGTACCCCGCCAATCAGGTTGAGACCGTAGGTCTTGCGCGCGCCGGTGAGCAGCTCGGCCAGGGTCATGGATTTCTCCCGCACCCGGAAGAACTGCATAAAGCCGGTGTCGAAACCGGTGAAGTGGCTCGACAGGCCGATGTTGAGGATATGGCTGTGCAGGCGCTCCACCTCCAGCAGCACGGCGCGGATCATCTTGGCCCGCTCCGGCACCGGAATACCCATGGCGTTCTCCACCGAGGTGGTGTAGGCGACGCTATGGGTAAAGCCGCAGATGCCGCAGACCCGGTCGGTCAGGAAGGCCACTTCGTTGTAGCCCATCCGGGTTTCCGCCAGCTTCTCCATGCCGCGATGGACATAGAAGAGGCGGTAGTCGGCATCGATGATATCTTCCCCATCGACGAACAGCCGAAAGTGGCCCGGTTCATCCGAAGTGATATGCAGCGGGCCGACCGGCACGATGCGGTTGGCATCACTGCCCAGTTCGTTGACGAAGGGGTAGGTCTCGGTGTCAGTGGTGGGCATCGGGCGCTGGCGATAATCCATGGCGTCTTTGCGCAGGGGATGGATATCCTCCGGCCAGTCATCCGGCAGCACCAGACGACGTTCGTCTGGCAGGCCGATGGCGCGCAGGCCGTACATGTCGCGGATTTCCCGCTCGCCCCACACCGCTGCCGGAATGGTCGGGGTGATGGAGGGGTACTCCTGGGTATCGGCATCCACCAGCACCTTGACGGTGATCCAGCACTTGGTGTCGCTCTCCATGGAGAAGACGTGGTAGACGGCGAAGTGGCCGTTGAGGCTGCGCTCGTCATTGGCAAAGGAGAGCGGAAGCCAGCCCCCCAGCTGATGGAAGATCAGGCTGGCAGTTTCGACCAGACTGGTGGGCTTGACGGTGATGGTGGCCTGATCGGCGGTTTGCCACTCCTCGTCGACGATGGCGTGGGGCAGTTGTGCTCGCACCTGCTGGATGTAGTCGCAGCCGATGCGATCCGAAATGGCGATGGTCATGCAGTTCTCACTTTAATGTTCGGGAATGAGCATTCACAAATGATGAAATCGGAAAAAGTTGCTGTACTGGCGGGCATGATTCAGATCCCGACCAGATAGGCGAGCAGCGCCAGCAGGGCCAGCCCCAACCCGTAGCGGGTGAGCTTGTGGGTGCGCACGAACTGGGTACGGGCCATGGCGTTTTCGATGATGCCGGCCAGCAAAAAGGCCACCAGCAGCTTGCAGGCGAGGATCAGCGCCGCGCCGATGAGCGCAGGCAGACTCCAGTTGGCCGCCTTGCCGAAGGGCAGGAAAATCACCAGAAAGAGCTGCACCACCACCAGCTGCTTGAGGCCGATGGAGAGCTTGAGCAGGGCCAGCCCCGCACCGGAATACTCGGTGAGCGGCCCCTCCTGCAACTCCTGCTCGGCTTCGGCGCAGTCAAAGGGTAGCTTGCCCATCTCGACAAACACCGCGAAGGCGCAGGCGGCACCCGCCAAGAGGGTAGCGATGGGGGCGGCCAGCGGCTGGGTCGCTACATAACTGCTGATGTTGCCCAGATCCGAGCTGCCCACCATCATCGCCATGATGAAGCAGGCAAGCACCAGAATGGGCTCCACCAGAATGCCGAGAGTCAGCTCGCGGCGGGCACCGATCCCTGCAAACATGCTGCCGCTGTCGAGTCCCGAGAGGGAGAAGAAGAAGCGGAAGATGGCGAACAGATAGATATCGGTGATGAGATCCCCGGCGATGGGGAAGGGGGACTCATGAGTCAGGGTCGGCAGCGCCATCCCCACCAGCAAGAGGGCGGCGATGAGCAGCGCAGGCATCAGGTTGAAGATGATGCCGGCAGGCTCGGGGGTCACCTCCTGACGGCGCAGGAGCTTGGCGATATCCCGGTAATCCTGCAGCAGGCCCGGCCCCTGACGGGAGTGCATCTTGGCCCGCAGCACCCGGTTGAAACCGGTGGCGAGCGGCGCCAGCGCCAGCATGGCGATGGCCTGGGTCAGGGCGAGGGCAACCATGCCCCAGCTCGGCATTTCAAGAACAGGCATATCAGACTCCTACAGCCATCAGGATAAAGAGCGCCAGCACAAGGCCGTGCAGCAGCCAGCCGGTCGTTCCGCTGGTATCGCTCACCCCGTGCAGGGCGCTGGCCAGATCGAGCTGCGGCTGCTTGCGATAGAGCGGCGCGCAGAGTTGGCGCAAGGTGTGGGTGACACCGCCGGAGGTGAGGCTCATGCGCTCCTCATAGGCGTAACCACAAGCCCACGGGGTGCCGGCGTGACGACGACCCAGCTTGGGGCCCTTGAAGATGGCCAGTACCAGCAACGGGATGAGGAACAGCCCCAGCAGGGTGATGGCGATAACGGGCGGGGAGAGGATCGCTTGTGAGCTGTCGAGTGGCAGCAGGGTGGCGCCGGTGGCGACACTCATCTGGCTGGCAACGAGTGCCTGACCATAGCTGGCGATATGGGGGGCAATCCAGGGGGCGCCCAGACCCAGCACCAGACAGACGGCGGCCAGCAGCAGGGTACCTGCCACCATGGCGCCCGGCACTTCGCGGGCGTGGCTAGCGTGTTCGCTGCGCGGGGCACCGCAGAAGCAGATGCCATACACCTTGACGAAACACATCACCGCCATGGCACCGGTTACTGCCAGCATCACTACCGCGAGCGGCGCGACGACAGAGGTGCCGAGTTTGGTCATGGAGAGCAGGGATTGGTAGATAAACCACTCGCTGACAAAGCCGTTGAGCGGCGGCAGCGCCGAGATGGCCATGGCACCGATGAGGAACGCCAGCGCAGTCCAGGGCATCAGTTTGGCGAGGCCACCCATCTTGTCCATGTCACGGGTGTGCAGGCGGAACATCACAGAGCCGGTGCCCATAAAGAGCAGGCTCTTGAAGATGGCGTGGTTGAGCAGGTGATAAAGCGCGCCGAGCAGCCCCAGCACCACCAGCGCGGGTTGTTGGTTGGCGATGCCGATCATGCCGATCCCCATCCCCATCAGGATGATGCCGATGTTCTCCACCGTGTGGTAGGCGAGCAGTCGCTTGAGGTCATGCTCGGCCAGCGCAAACAGCACCCCGAGCACTGCCGAGCAGGCACCGAAGATCAGCACCACATAGCCCCACCAGAGCTGGCTGGCGCCGAGAAAATCGATGCTGACCCGCAAGATGCCAAACAGACCCAGCTTCACCATCACGCCAGACATCAGCGCCGAGATATGGGAAGGGGCGACGGGCTCGGCCACCGGCAGCCAGCCGTGCAGCGGCACGAAACCGGCGCGCAGGCCAAAGCCGCAGAAGCTGAGCAGGAACACCAGCGAGGCCAAAGCGCCCGCCAGATGGTGTTCGCGCAGCGCAGCGAACTCCAGCGAGCCGCTTTCACGGCAGAGCAGCCAGAAGGCGATCAGCACCAGCGCCATGCCGATATGGTTCATCACCAAGTAAAGCCGGCTCTGTTTGGCAGCTTCCGGGTTGGTTTTGACCAGCCAGTAGGTAGTGAGGGTCACCAGCTCGTAGCAGAGCAAGAAACCGAGCGCGTTGTCGGCCAGTACCATGCCCACCATGGCGAAAAGGAAGAGGTTCATCAAGGCGCCGATGGTGACATCGCCCTTGCCCTGATACTCGCGAATATAGGCAAAGGAGTAGAGGGCAACGGCGACACCGACAGTGCTAATCACCAGCAGCATCAGCGCGGCAAGCATGTCGAGATGCACCGAGCCCAGCAGCCAGAGTTGGCCGTCGACGGGGGCGCCTTGGGCAAAGATCTGGATGGCGGCGACCAGACCCGCGATCGAGCCCAGCAGGGCAAGGCCGCTATTGAGACGGTTGGCCAGTGCGGGCAGCTTTTGCAGCAGCAAACCGGCGGCAGCGCCCAGCAAAAAGAGCAGGAGCGTGGCCATTACAAGGGGGGACAACATCAGCGAGCTCCCTCTGTGGTGGATAAATCGGATGCAGGGAGCGCCGTGGCAGGCGCCGAGAAGGCGGAGGCCCCTTGCGGGTTGGTGTCGGCCGCTTGCTGGCGACGGATACGGGCGGCGCGTTCGGTGTCGCCGTCATTGACCAGCTTCAGTGCCTGGGAGGGGCAGGCACCAACACAGGCCGGGCCATCGGCGCGAAACTCGCACAGGTCGCACTTGACGGCGATGCTGCGCACCCCCGGCTCCCAGCTCAGCAGATCTTCGCCAAAGCAGCGCAGGCCAGCGGAGGTGGAGGGGTTGCTGGAGCGGATGGAGCAGGGGATATAGGTGTCGTAACTGGTGGCCACGGCCACCGGACGGCTGCCGCCGCTCTGGATGGCGCCAAAGGGGCAGGCCACGGCGCAGAGATTGCAGCCGATGCAGAGCGACTCGTTGAGTTGCACGCAATCGCCGGTTTGGCGAATTGCCTCGACCGGGCACACCTTGATGCAGGGGGCATCGTCACAGTGACGGCACTGAACCGGCATGGTCGCCTGCTCGTGTCGCATAACGGTTAAACGGGGGGCTTGCTGCAAACCTTGCGCCTTGTGTACCTCGCTGCAGGCCGCCATACAGGTGCCACAGCCGATACAAAGCTTGGGGTCAGCGATAACGAAGCGGTTCATAGCCTACCTTGTCGTGTCGCGAACGGAGAAAGTAGGGGCAGGTTGGCAAGATACGGGCCAGAATGGTTCTTACAGATAAATTGGTTTTAAGTGGCTGTTTTTAAATGAATAAAAATCTTTGCGTGGTTGAGTGAACGCACTGATGTGGCTGTCGAACTGTGACGTTCGTCACTTGTGACGAAGCCGCCAAGAGGGTTCGTCACCTTGGAAAACGCAGCATGAGTAGGGTGCAAAGAACGAAGTGAATTGCACCGCTCTCCAACATATGTTCGCGGTGCACGGCGCTGCGCTTGTTGCACCCTACGGCGGTGGTCTGTTCGGATAGAGGCCGTCTGTTTTGAAACCGTAGGTTCGATTAGCGAAGCGTAATCGGACGCACGAGAACGCAAATATATCGGCAGCATGCCGGGAGCAGGGGGCAAAGAATGGAATGAACTGTACCGTTTACAGCATATGGTCGCCGTAGTTTGCCCCCTTCTCCCCTTGCGGGAGAAGGGCTGGGGATGAGGGGGCGGTAATCGGGGTTAACGGGAAAGAAGAGGGAGGCCAATGCCTCCCTCTCTCTTGCTGACGTTTTCTATGCCAATAAGAGGCCATCAACCCGCCATCAGATATCCACCTGCGAACCCAGCTCGATAACCCGGTTGGGCGGGATCTCGAACTGATCCGGGGCCCGCAGGGCGTTGCGCTGCAGCAGCATAAAGAGCTTGCCGCGCAGATAGAGATACCAGGGGCGGTCTTTCATGATGAGCGACTCGTGGGCCATAAAGAACGAGGTCTCCATCATCCGGCAGCTCAGCCCCTCGGCGTTGCAGCGGTGGAAGATCTCCTCCACGTTCGGAGTCTCGCGCCAGCCGTAGCTCGCCACTACCCGCCAGAAGGTGGGGGAGAGCTGCTCGATGCAGACCCGGCGCACATTGTGGACGTAGGGCACATCCTCCACCCGCAGGGTGAGCAGGATGATCCGCTCGTGCAGCACCTTGTTGTGCTTGAGGTTATGGAGCAGCGCATGGGGGATCACATTGACCACCCGCGACATATAAACCGCAGTGCCCGCCACCCGGGTCGGCGGGGATTTCTCCAGCGAGGCGATCATCGGCTCAAGGGAGTTGCCGTGCTCGTTCAGGCGGCGAATAAGCTGGAAACGCTCGCTCTTCCAGCTGGTCATCACGGTGAACATCACCGCGCCCAGAGTGAGCGGCAGCCAGCCACCGGAGAAGATCTTGGCGAGGTTGGCGGCAAACAGCGGCACGTCGATACAGAGCAGCGCGGCAAACAGGATGGCCACCAGATACTTGTTCCAGTGCCAGCTGTTCTTGGCCACCGAGCAGGAGAGGATGGAGGTGAGCACCATGGTGCCGGTCACCGCGATGCCGTAGGCCGCCGCCAGATTGCTGGAGTGCTCGAAGCTCATGATGACGATCACCACCGAGATATAGAGCATCCAGTTGATGACCGGAATATAGATCTGGCCGGACTCCTGCTCGGAGGTGTGAACGATGCGAATGGGGGAGAGATAACCGAGGCGCACCGCCTGCCGGGTCAGCGAAAAGACCCCGGAGATCACCGCCTGCGAGGCGATCACCGTCGCCATGGTCGCCAGCAGCAGCAGCGGTACCAGCGCCCATTTCGGCGCGAGCAGGAAGAAGGGGTTGGCAATGGCGGCGGGATTGCTCAGCAGCAGCGCACCCTGACCGAAGTAGTTGAGTACCAGCGAGGGCAGCACCACGATAAACCAGGCTAGGCGAATGGGATTTTTGCCGAAGTGGCCCATATCCGCGTAGAGCGCCTCCACCCCGGTGATGGCCAGCACCACGGCGCCGAGGGCAAAGAAGGAGGTGGTCTGGTACTGGACAAAGAAGCGCACCGCCCAGATGGGGTTGAGCGCACCCAGCACCTCGGGGTTGTGGATGATGCCGCGAAGCCCCAGCACCGCCAGCGTCATAAACCAGATCAGCATGATGGGGGCAAACAGCTTGCCCACCATGGCGGTGCCATGTTTCTGGATGGCGAACAGCAGGGTCAGCACCAGCACCGAGAGGGTGACGATATAGGGGTCGAGGGCGGGGGTGAGAATGCTCAGACCCTCGATGGCCGACATCACCGACATCGCCGGTGTGATCACCACCTCACCATAGAAGAAGCTGCCGCCAATCAGGCCGAGGATGATCAGCAGCGGCGTCCAGCGGGTGGAGGCGTTGCGGGTCGCCAGCGACATCAGGGTGAGAATGCCACCCTCGCCGGCGTTGTCGGCCCGCATCACAAAGGAGAGGTACTTGACCGACACCACCAGGATCAGCAGCCAGAAGATCAGCGAGAGAAAGCCGAGAATGGAGGCCGGCTCGACGCCGAACCCGAATTGACCTGACAGGCACTCGCGCAAGGTATAGAGCGGGCTGGTGCCGATATCGCCATAGACTACGCCAATCGCCGCCAGCATAACGCCGGGAGTGGCTTGTTGTTTATCACAGTTCATGAGTTCATCTTGTCAGTTTGATGTTTACACGTTTGCCAACGCACAGCTGCCCGACCTACCAAGAGAGTCGTGATATTTAATCGGGAGAGAATAAATGGATTGCGATGGGAAAGGGCGCTAACGGAATAGTGATCTGCTTGTCATGGAACACAGTCTGTTCATCTGTCATTAAGCTTATAATGACACACACTCTGCGGGACTATGCTCAGTTATAAATAATCAAAAGTTCAATTTGAGTAAGAGAATTAATTATCCGGCGATTGAAATAGGCCGCGACAATGCAGGCAACTGTTTGTTTTATCTAGCGAAGTGGTTTGGCTACTCTCTTTTACCAAAATGGATAATAAATAGACGATAAAGTAATCGCTAATTAAATGCTGGCAGGATGGCAAAGGGGAGGGGGGGAGCAATGGAGTCTTTATTTGGGTGGGGAAAATGTAGGGTGCAATGAACGAAGTGAATTGCACCGCTAATTAAATAAGTAAGAGTAGAGGTGCAATGCGCAGTGCATATAGTATCTCACTGCTCTAGTCTTTTTGCTATGAAGATTGCTTTTTATGTAATAACTCTTTCATCTGCGATATTGTTTTCATCGGATTTGTTCGATGAATCATTCTGTGACAATTAGAGCAAATTACTGCCAAATCAGAAATCTTTGTATCAACTTGCTTTTCGGCATCGGCAAGTTTCTTGAGATGATGAACCTCACAAAAATCCTCGCCTAGAGCACCATAAAAAGAGTGAAAATCAAAATGGCATACTTCACATATAAGTGCGCCAGTATTTTCAAGTGTCTGCTTTTTTTTAAGATAAACAAGTTTCTGATTTCGCTCTCTTTTCATATGTGCTAAGAGTCTAGGATTCCCTTCAATGGCAGAAAAATCTATATCAGGTATATTGTTACTTACATCATAATTTTCAATAAATTCAAAAATTGGTCTAGTGTATTCCTCACTTTCTTTAGTGTTAGCGTACCAAATATTACTTTGTCCAATACCTCCCTTTACTGCTCTGGGGATCATGAGGGACCGCTGCCACATTGGTAGCAAAGTCACGTTATCCTTATGAGCTTGAATACGGAAAATGTTAATTTCATTACTTTTATGTTTTGTACTTACAACATTTAATGTCTGTTCTCGCCTGAATACCGTTGCGTTTTTATACCAACCTATGACGGCTGTTCCACCAGCATCTGGCCCAGCAGTCCAAATAACTAATACATTGTCTATTGAATCATCATCTTTAGATGCGCCTAAGTTTTCCAGTTTAATCTGTCCTGTTGGTCTAACATAGCCAAAAACTTGATCTCCAACTATCGTGAAATTACATACTTCATGTCCGATATCATTCTCGTTATAGGCACCTCCTCGTTCAAGAGTATCGCCTTCAATACCATCATATCGACTCATCCAACCTACATTACAGAATAAAAACTTCATTTTTCCTCCTAAAAATAAGATTACCTATAGGGCGTGGTGCAGTATATACGCACTTTATTTAGGCTTGTTTTCTGGATTCTGTTTATTTGTTGCATTCGAGACAGCAGTAATCATTTGTGTTACTTGTTCAACGATCTTTGGTTCAAAATTAGAAGTTTCTACTTTGGTAAATGCACTATCACTATTTAAATTCCAGTTTTCAAAAATAGCTTTCATATCGGATTGGGAAACGTTATTACCATAAACCTCTAAGTAAAATTTACCAAAGTTAATGGCATGCATTCGGTCACTACGTTTTAGTGATTCATGCATATATGCGTTACCTAGATTATATGCATGTTTGGCCCAAGCTCCGAATAGTGTAACCACTATTAACCCCTTTAACAAAAGGAAGGAAAAGAAAAACCAATCAATATTTTCCTTGGCTGCTGAATGGAATGCTATTCCGCCGTAAATTAATGCACCTATAGCAGATAGGATAGCTAATCCTAAAGCTATAGAGCCCTCTAAATTCCAGTTTTTAGATTTTTTAGAGAATTCATTCTCTTTTTTTTCTAAAACATCAACAGCAGATTTGACAAATTCTGGCACTTTTAATTCTATTTTTTCTTGTACTTGTTTTTGATATTCCTCTTGTAGTTGTCTAATACTATCTTTTAGTTCTAACTCACGTTTTACAAAGCTACTTTCAATACTTTTTAATTTGTTTTGACGTTGGTGGAAATCTTTTTCAGCAATAGATATTTGATTTCGTAAATGTTCTAGTTGCTCAGTTAATTGTTCTTCTCTAGCTCGTTGGCGGCGCTCTAAGTAGCGCTCTTTATCTTCAAGTTCTTTTATACGATCAAAAGCATCTTTCTCAATTGAATTTTCAAACTTTTGAGTTAAATAGTGCTTATAGTTATCCTCGAGATCAGACTCCTCTTCTGCAATTTCTAGAATCATATGACGATCTTCAATTGGTAGCATTTTAAGCAATCTATCTCGTACATCTGAGCTAGTGCTGCGAATAACACGAATCAAGTTATCTCTACTAATAACTCTAAGTAATTTAGCTAGGGAATTTGTTGAACATAATAACAAAACCTTATTTATGGTTCGATTGCTAAGAGTTGAAAAAAGTCTATTTGCAGCATCTTCATTAAGGTTGGAAATTAATACCTGCATCCCCTTTTCGGGGAGATGCCCCATAAGCAGTGACAATTCTTTATCGTTGCTACTAGTAATCAACTTGTTTAGTTGACTAGGTTCCATTAATCGCCATATTTCACTTAAGTCGTTACGTGAGATATTACTAATTCTTATGTTTGTTTCGTGAGTCATAGTTGCCAAATTAATTATTTTTAAAAAATATTCCAGACATTCTGAAATATGCTAATAGGGTTTTGTATCAAAAGGAATATTTGATCAAGCACTAGGCTATTATAAAATCGCTAAGTAACTCATGTGGCTAGTGAACGACCATTTTTCTCATACTTAGCAAATTTTTTCTGGCCATTATTTTTAGAGCGTTAGTGATCACCTTTATCATTTTCTAGCATCGCTTCGTTGCATCTAATCCACATAATTTATCACTTATCTGATGAAAACGATCCCAGCGAAGCTGGTTGTCAACTGGAGCATGCTATCCAATCGGGTAGGGGGTACCAAGGGCAATCGGCGCATAATCTGTCCAAGATCAATAAATTAGTCATTGATTGGTTGTTGTTTGTTCGCTTGAGCTGAAAGGGCAGGGTGATAGCCTTTGTCAGCCGGTGTCGAGCTCGTCACTTTTGTCGTGTCGATCACACTTCCCACCCCGTCGTCACCCTCGTCAGAGGTGATAAACAGCACGCTACGTTTTCTAATTACTTCTTTATTTTCAGTTGCTTGTGATTTTTTATCGCGCCATTCCCCCGTTTTGGTCTGATAAATGCTTTGTGGGGGGCTGGCCGCCTCTTTGCCTGTCGGCGGGCGGCCCGGTGTAACGAACCATTTAGGATCCTTCTCTATGAACAGCTTCGTGATTGCAGATCCCAGTCTCTGTATTGGGTGTCGTACCTGTGAGGTGGCCTGCGCCGTTTCACACCAGTCAGGGTCTTGCAGCGGGACCCTTGAGCGGGAGGGCGGCCTGCATCTTGCCATCGAGGATGGACATCTGGTCTCCAGGGACAGCTACTTTCAGCCGCGTCTGAAGGTGATCGTGGGCAGCAAGGTGACCACGCCGGTGCTTTGCCGCCAGTGTGAAGACAAGCCGTGCGCCATGGCCTGCCCGAACAATGCCATCGTCAGCGAGGATGGTTGCGTCAAGGTGTTGCAGGAGCGCTGCATCGGTTGCAAGTCCTGCGTGGTGGCCTGTCCTTACGGCGCCATGGCGGTGGTGCTCAAAGAGGTGGCACCCGCTGCCGATTCGCTCTTCAAGCGTCCGCAGACCAAGGCGCAGGCGCTCAAGTGCGATCTCTGCCGTCACCGCGAGGCGGGCCCGGCCTGTGTCGAGGTGTGTCCGACCCAGGCGCTGCGGCTGGTCACGCCGGAGCATCTTGAAACCCTGAACCGGCAGAAGCAGCTGGCCAGTGCCGAGGCACTGCTGGCGATGCCGGCACGGGTGTGAGCGGGCTTGCCGAGCCGTTTTTCGTTAACAAACAAGAGTGTGAGTCATGAAAAAAGTCATTACCGTGTGCCCCTATTGCGGCACCGGTTGCAAAATCAACCTGCTGGTTGAAAACGACAAGGTGGTGGGTGCCGAAGGCGTCAACGGCCGGACCAACGAGGGGCAACTCTGCCTCAAGGGCTATTACGGTTGGGATTTCTTGAACGACACCAACCTGCTGACCCCCCGTCTCAAGAGCCCGATGATCCGCCGCGAGCGCGGTGGCAAGTTCGAGGCGGTCTCCTGGGACGAAGCCATCGAGTTCGCCAGCAGCCGTCTCTCTGCCATCAAGGCGAAATATGGCCCGGACGCCATCATGACCACCGGCTCTGCCCGTGGCCCGGGCAATGAAGCCAACTATGTGATGCAGAAATTTGCCCGTGCGGTGATTGGGACGAACAACGTCGACCACTGCGCGAGGGTGTGACACGCACCCTCAGTCTCCGGTCTGGAGACAACTGTAGGCAACGGCGCCATGAGCAACGCCATTCCCGAAATTCAAGAGACCAAGTGCCTGCTGGTGTTTGGTTACAACGCTGCTGACTCTCACCCCATTGTTGCTCGCCATATCCTCAAGGCGAAGGCAAACGGGGCCAAGGTGATTGTGTGTGATCCCCGTATGGTGGAGACCGCCCGCATCGCCGATCAGTGGCTGCCGCTCAAAAACGGTTCCAACATGGCGCTGGTTAACGCCTTCGCCAACGTGTTGATCAATGAAGGGCTCTACAACCAGGCCTTTGTCGCCAACTACACCGAAGGGTTCGAGACCTTCAAGGCGACCGTGGCCAAGTACACCCCGGAATATGTCGAGGGGATCACTGGCCTCAAAGCCGCCGATATCCGCGCCGCCATTCGCACCTATGCCGAGTCGCCTGCGTCCATGATCCTGTGGGGCATGGGGGTGACCCAGTACGGTCAGGCGGTGGACGTGGTCAAGGGGCTCGCGGGTCTGGCGTTGCTGACCGGCAACTTCGGTCGTCGCGGTACCGGCTGCGGGCCGGTTCGCGGTCAGAACAACGTGCAGGGCACCTGTGACATGGGGATGCTGCCGCACCAGTTCCCGGGTTATCAGTCGGTGGCCGATCCCGCCATCAGTGCCAAGTTCGCGAAGGCGTGGGGCGTGGAGTCACTCTCCCAAAAGCCCGGCTATCGCCTGACCGAGCTTGGCCACAAGGTGGAGGAGGGCAAGTGCAAGGCCTTCTACATCTTCGGTGAAGATCCGGCTCAGACCGAAGCTGACTTGGGTCAGTTCCGCCGCACTCTGGCGGGGATGGAGCTGGTGATCGTGCAGGATATCTTCATGACCCAGACCGCCGAGATGGCCGACGTCATTCTGCCCGCCACCAGTTGGGGCGAGCACGAAGGGGTCTACAGCTCGGCGGATCGCGGCTTCCAGCGTTTCTACAAGGCGGTGACGCCCCCTGAGAACGTGAAACCGGACTGGGCCATCTTCTCGTTGATGGCGACCGCCATGGGTTATCCCATGGAGTACCACAACACCGAAGAGATCTGGGATGAGATGCGTGCGCTATGCCCGCTCTACGCCGGGGTCAGCTACGACAAGATGGCCGATCTCAAGAGCGTGCAGTGGCCTTGCCCGACCGAGGATCACCCGGGCACCAGCACCCTGTTCGAGGGGAATGTGTTCACCACCCCGAGCGGCAAGGGTCAGCTGATTGCCTCCGAGTGGCGGCCGCCGCTGGAGCAGCCCTGTGCCGAGTACCCGCTGGTGCTCTCCACCGTGCGCGAGGTAGGTCACTACTCCTGCCGCTCCATGACTGGCAACTGCTCGGCGCTGCAAACCCTGGCCGATGAGCCGGGCTATGTGCAGATCCACCCGAGCGATGCCAAAAAGCTTGGGGTGAAGGATCAGGCGCTGGTCTGGATCTCGTCGCGCCGTGGCAAGGTGATCACCCGGGCCAACTACAACGACCGGGTCAACGCCGGTGTGGTCTATATGACCTATCAGTGGTGGATCGGGGCCTGCAACGAGCTCACCATCGAGCACGTCGATCCCGTCTCCCACACGCCGGAGTACAAGTACTGCGCGGTGAAGATCGAGCGCATCGACAATCAGCCTGAGGCGGAAGTGTA
This sequence comes from Aeromonas sp. JL9, assembly GCF_024436075.1. Taxonomy (NCBI): domain Bacteria; kingdom Pseudomonadati; phylum Pseudomonadota; class Gammaproteobacteria; order Aeromonadales; family Aeromonadaceae; genus Aeromonas; species Aeromonas sp. JL9. The sequence goes on from NZ_JANFNV010000004.1 coordinate 45,931, forward strand.
CGTCCAGACTGAATACAGCGCGCTCAAGGCGAAATTGCGCAGCGCAGCCAAAGGCTGACCCGCCCTAAAAAAGGACGTTCTGCACAAATAAGGGAACCCGACTCGGATTTATCGAGTCGGGCACCCTTTTATTACCCAAAAACAGGGGATAAATGATGCAACATGAAATTGGTCGCTTATTCGGAATTTTCTATATTGGCACCTATCTGGTGGCGATATTGCTGGGAATAGGTTGCTATATTTGGCGCGACGAGATGATATTTCTGCTCGGCTTCGGTTTTTTCGGCTGTTTTATGGCAGCACGGCTCGCCATGGGCAGCGTATTTTCCGCCTTGAGTATTTCCAGTGCCTGGCTGATCGGGTTTATCTCCACCACCTTGATCAACTGCCTGCTGCTGGGGGTGATCACCCTGCTGATCTACCTCACTCACCAGAGCGTCACCACCGAGCTTGCCGACAACGCCAGCTGGCTGCTGCTCGCCTTTCAGGGCTTCTCCGCGCTCTTTATTCTGGGCGGTTTGAAGTGCTGCCACACCCGTCTTGTCACCTCGTGAGTGGTCACCGGATCGTGTTTCGAATGATGCCTTTATTGCACAGCAAAGGGGAGACGACAGAGAGATCTGACAGTTGACAATGGCCCCTTGTGCGGCCACCAATCCATTATTCAATCCGCGATGTAATTATTGCCTGAATATGGCAACCAGATATATTAAATCGGATTGTAATGAAATTTGAGCTCATCTATGATGAGTCGCCATTCCAATATATCCCCCGATAACGATGTTACTTTTTGTTGTCGTTCGTTAATAACAACTCTGGAATTGCAACATGCGACAATTTTCGTCACCGCTTTTCTTATTGGCAGCCGCTTTTACGGGCTGCGGCTATTTATTTTGGTGACGAGTGCTTGTCGTGATGCGATGGCATGGACAGCCTGACTGGTGACTAAATCGATATAACGTGAGGCCGCAATGCTAAATGTGAGTGCCATCCCCCTGGACGAGATCTCTCCCATCTGGGACGACGGTTTCCTCCTGCTCTCCAAATCCCTCCTGTCGGCCGTGACGCTCGATGATTTTATCCACAAACTCAACAAGATAGATGCCAGCTTCGGCGGCGTGACCCGGGTCAACCTGATCCTCAACATGGGTGCGGACGAGGAGGCCATCTTCTATTTCATGGGACATTCCGGCCCAAAGCATCTGGTCTGCCCCAAGGCAGAGCTGCACCTCTCCCCCCGTCCTACCAAAGAGACCCCGGAACAGGCCATCATTCTCGCTGCCGCCCGCTTTGAGAATCGCTGCCCGGATCTGGATCGCGAAGGGGTCTACGGGGGGCTGCGCTCCTACTGCCAGCTCCCCATCACCACCGCCCGCAGCCACCTTGGCGGGGTCGAGTTTATCAACACCCAGCTCGACAGCTTCACCATGGAGACCCTGGCCAAACTGACCCAGCTGGCGGCCATTATCGCCATTGCGTTGGAGAACGTGCTCGACAAGGAGCGCACTCTGGAGCAGGCCAACTCCCTGCGCCTTGAGCGCGACAGCTGCAAAATTCTGGTGGATGTGACCAACGCGGTAATCAAACTGGTGCGCATCGCCGAGCTGCCCAAGAGCCTGTTTGCCATCCTGCATCACCACTTCGGCATCAGCAGCTTGTGTCTGGCGGAGTACAACGCCACCTCCGACAGCTTCAAGAGCTATCTGGTCAATCAGCACCAGAGCGATCAGCCGGGCATCATCGATCACTCCTGTTTTGAAAAGAAGTGCCTGCAGGGGGCCCTTGGCCACAGCGAGCCGTTTTTCGTCTATCGCGAACACGGCCACGGCTGCAGCAATCGCTGCCGCTTTACCTCCCAGATCCTGCCGCCCGAGGCTGACAGCTCCTGCATTTTGCCGCTGCGCTATCGGGGCAACCTGCTGGGGGTGTTGATCCTCTCGCACCCCCATGCCGACTTCTTTGCCGATATCGATATCTCCTTGCTGGAGCAGGTGGCGGCGCGCACGGCCATTGCCATGAACAACGTGCAGGCGCAGCAGGAGATCTCCAACACCAACGGCGCCAAAGAGAAGACCATTCGCATCAACGAGCCGCAGATGCAGGGGGAGTTCCCCCACATCATCTACCAGAGCGCGGTGATGGAGAGCGTGCTGGAGAAGGTGCGGCTGGTGGCCGAGAGCGACAGTACCGTGCTGATCCTCGGCGAGACCGGCACCGGCAAGGAGCTGATCGCCCAGGCCATTCACGCCCTGAGTACCCGCCACGATCACGAGATGGTAAAGGTGAACTGCGCCGCCATCCCCACCGGCCTTATCGAGAGCGATCTCTTTGGCCACGAGAAGGGGGCCTTTACCGGCGCCCTGACCCAGCGCATCGGCCGCTTCGAGCGGGCCCACAAGGGCACTCTGTTCCTCGACGAAGTGGGGGATATGCCGCTGGACTTGCAGCCCAAACTCTTGCGGGTATTGCAGGAGCACGAACTGGAGCGGGTCGGCAACAGCAATCCTATCGCGGTGGATGTGCGGCTGGTGGCCGCCACCAACTGCGATCTGCTCTCCATGGTCAAGAACAAGCGTTTCAGAAGCGATCTCTACTACCGCCTCAACGTCTTTCCCATCGAACTGCCGCCGCTGCGGGAGCGCCGCGAGGATATTCCGCTCTTGGTCAATTTCTTTATCAAGAAGATCGCCAAGCGGATGCGCCGCACCATCACCTCGATCCCCGCCGATGCCATGAAAATGCTGGTATCGCTCCCCTGGTACGGCAATATCCGCGAGCTGGAGAACGTTATCGAGCGCGCCGTGGTGATGACCCGCGGCCATGTGCTCAACCTCTCGCCCGATGAGCTGATGCCCCTCAAGGGTTACCACAAGATTGAGACTCTGGTTTATGACGAGCCCGCCACGCCGCTCTTTGCCGAGGAGGGGCCGATTAATGAGCGCGAGGCGATCATCGCCGCCCTGCGCGACTGCAACGGCATCGTGGCTGGCGAGCGGGGGGCGGCCAACCGCCTCGGCATGAAGCGCACCACCTTGCTTTCGAAAATGAAGCGGCTCGGCATCTCGGCCAGAGACCCCGAGATCATTGACGGGGTTGCCCCATGAGAGAGCTACTTGAGCTGGAGGCGCGGGGCGAGCTTAGCGAGCAGAGAGAACAGAACGAGCTGGCACGCTGCGCTATCCACCGCGAGGTGGTGCACTACCGCGCCGATACACTGACCTGCGACAGCGAAATGGCGCTCCCCTCCGAGACGCCGGTGGCGCTGGTCTACAACGGCATCGCCCACAGCGTGATGATGTGCTCGGCCTCCGATCTGGAGGATTTCGCCATCGGGTTTTCGCTATCCGAGGGGATCATCGACAGCCTGCTCGATATCCACGACATCGAGCAGCATGACGGCTGTCAGGGGATTGAGCTGCATATCACGTTGGCCAATCGCTGCGTTTATCGCCTCAAAGAGAAGCGGCGCACGCTCGCGGGGCGCACCGGTTGCGGCATCTGCGGCAGCGAGAGTCTGGAGCAGGTGATCCGCACCCAGCCAAGCTTGCCCGACAGTCAGCGTCTGGCGGTGGGCCATATCGACAAGGTATTGAGCGCGCTGCGCCCGCTCCAGTTGCTGGGTCAGCGCACCGGCGCTACCCATGCGGCAGTGCATCTGGATGGTGAGGGCAATATTCTCGCCATCCGCGAGGATGTGGGGCGCCATATTGCGCTGGACAAGCTGGTGGGCCATCTGTGCCGCACGGGTCGGCGCGACGGTGCCATTCTGGTGACCAGCCGCGCCAGTTTCGAGATGGTGCAAAAGTGCGCCAGCGCCGGGGTCGAGATCCTGCTCGCCATCTCTGCTGCCACCGAGCTTGCGGTCGAGCGGGCCGAGCAGACCGGGCTCACTCTGGTGGGCTTTTGCCGCCCAGGGCGGGCCGAGATCTACAGCGGGTGCCAGCGCATTCTGCTTAAGTGACTGCAAGAGTGAGAGTCTGCTACAGGGCTTATAAAAACTGGTAATGAAAAAGGGCGGGGAGTGTGACTCCCCGCCCTTGTTGTATCTGCTGCTGTGGCGGATTAGCGCGCCAGCAGGATACGCAGCATGCGGCGCAGCGGCTCGGCAGCGCCCCACAGCAGCTGGTCACCCACGGTAAAGGCGGCCAGATACTCAGGGCCCATATTGAGCTTGCGCAGACGGCCCACCGGAATGCTGAGGGTGCCGGTGACGGCAGCCGGAGTCAGCTCGCGGGCGGTGATATCGCGATCGTTGGGGATCACTTTTACCCAGTCGTTGTGGGCAGCCAGCAGGGCTTCGATCTCCGCCAGCGGCACATCCTTTTTCAGCTTGATGGTGAACGCCTGGCTGTGGCAGCGCAGGGCGCCGATCCGCACGCACAGACCGTCCACCGGAATGACGGCATTCTCGATACCCAAAATCTTGTTGGTCTCGGCCTGACCTTTCCACTCTTCACGGCTCTGGCCGTTGTCGAGCTTAGTGTCAATCCAGGGGATAAGGCCACCGGCCAGCGGTACGCCGAAGTTGTCCACCGGCAGGGTGCCGGAGCGGGTCTTCTCGGTGATCTTGCGCTCGATGTCGAGAATGGCGGAGGCGGGATCCGCCAGCTCGACCGCCACTTCGTCACGCAGCATCCCCATCTGGGTGACCAGCTCGCGCATATGGCGGGCACCGCCACCAGAGGCCGCCTGATAGGTAGCCACGCTCACCCACTCCACCAGATCGGCCTTGAACAGGCCACCGAGGGCCAGCAGCATCAGGCTGACGGTGCAGTTGCCGCCAACGAAGGTCTTGATGCCATCGTTCAGGGCCTGCTCGATGACATCGCCGTTGACCGGATCCAGAATGATGACGGCGTCTTTCTCCATCCGCAGGGAGGAGGCGGCGTCAATCCAGTAGCCCTGCCAGCCGGCGGCTTTCAGGCGCGGATAGACATCCTTGGTGTAGTCGCCGCCTTGCGCGGTGATGATGATATCCTGCTTGGCCAGCGCTTCGATATCGAAGGCGTCCTGCAGAGTACCGGCATCGACGCCGAAGTTGGGAGCGGCCTCACCGGCCTGGGAGGTGGTGAAGAATGTGGGTTGAATATGGGCGAAATCCTGCTCTTCCTGCATCCGGCTCATCAGAACCGATCCCACCATGCCACGCCAACCGACCAAACCTACTTTTTTCATATTGTCCTACCCTGGATTGCTGCTAAAGAAACTCGCGGTGACACCCGTAACCCCTTGTCTGGCGACGCCTGTTTACAAGCGGTTTACAGGCCATTTAAAAAATATGCGCTGCGAAAAATGCGTCTATCCACATTACGGATTGTGGCGGCTTGCGCAAGTCGAATTGCGCAATATTCTGTGCCGTTTGCTGCATTAACCGGCAGCCAGAGCACCGCTCAGGCAGACGGGCAGGGAGAAGGTCAACATCAGACGAAAAGGCCACCGTTTATGGTGGTGGCCTGTCAATAAAGTGGTTGAGAACGTCCTCTGCTGTTGTCTGAGGGCGTAGTTGGCGAGTGAAACAGCCCGACAGCTTAGGTGCTTAGCCGTAACGGGCGAGGGTCAGCCCCTCATCGCTGATGGCGGGCTCGCTGCCGCTGATAAGATCGCACAACAGCTGACCCGAGCCGGCCGCCATGGTCCAGCCCAGGGTGCCGTGGCCGGTATTGAGCCAGAGACCGGGAATGGGGCTGGGCCCCACCAGCGGGGTGCCGTCCGGCGTCATGGGGCGCAGGCCGGTCCAGAACTCGGCTTGGCTGATATCGCCCCCCTCGGGGAAGAGATCGCCCACCACCATCGCCAGGGTGTCGTGGCGCCTCGGGTTGAGGGCAAGATTGTAGCCCGACAGCTCCGCCATGCCGCCGACCCGGATCCGCTCATCAAAACGGGTGATGGCCACCTTGTAGGTTTCGTCCAGCACGGTGCTGCGCGGCGCGGCATCTGCGTTGATCATCGGCAGGGTGAGGGAGTAGCCCTTGACCGGATAGACCGGCAGCTCCAGCCCGAGCGGGCGCAGCAGCGGCCGCAAAAAGCCGGTGGCATAGCTGCCGAGCGCACAGACGATGGCATCGGCGCGATAGCGCTGCTCGCCCGCCCGCACCGCCACGGCGCGGCCACGGGCTTGCTCAATCTCGTCGATGTCGCAGTTGAAGACAAACTTGACCCCGAGCTTCTCGGCTTCAAGGGCAAGGGCCTTGGTGAAGCGGAAGCAGTCGCCGGTCTCGTCGCCGGGCAGACGCAAGCCGCCAACGATTTTGCCGCGCACCCGCGCCAGCGCAGGCTCTGCCGCTTCGCAGCCGCTGGCATCCAGCGACTGGTAGGGGACGCCATACTCCTCCAGCACCTCGATATCGCGCTGACTGGCATCGAGCTGGGATTGGCTGCGAAACAGCTGCAGGGTGCCGAGCTGGCGCCCTTCGTAATCGATGCTCAGCTCGTCGCGCAGCAGCTTCATGCAGTCGCGGCTGTATTCGGCCAGACGCACCATGCGCCCCTTGTTGGTGGCATAGGCGGTCGGGGTGCAGTTGGCGAGCATTCTGAGCATCCAGCGTAGCTGGAAGGGGTCGGCGGTGGGGCGCACGGTGAAGGGGGCATGCTTTTGCAGCATCCATTTGGCAGCCTTGAGGGGGATGCCGGGGGCCGCCCAGGGGGCCGCATAGCCCGGGGATATCTGCCCGGCGTTGGCATGGCTGGTTTCAAGGGCGACGCCACCCTGCCGCTCCAGCAGGGTCACCTTGTGACCCGCTTTGACCAGATACCAGGCGCTGGTTACCCCTATCACGCCGCCACCGAGAACCACTATCTCCATATCGTCTTTCCTTGACTGATCTTCTGATGTGGCCACCACCATAATCAGCCGCCACAGGATATTCAACCGCTCTGCGCAGGATTGGGATCTCCGTCTGCCTGCCAGTTACGGAGTGGTGTTTGGTGCGATGGTTAGCCTGATTGCCAGCGTAAAGCGCTGCGCTGTTGTCAGAGGGCCTGTGTCAGGGGACATGGCCCGCTTACAACAGCTCCAGTTTGATCAGGTACTGCTCCGCCGTCGCCAGAATGGCCTGCTGCTGTTCGGCGGCTTGACCATCCCAGTTGGCATAGGGGAGGGCGAGGCGAGGATTGCCGCCCAGTTTGTCCCGATTGCGCCAGAGAAAGTGCCAGTAGAGGCTGTTGAAGGGGCAACTTCCGTCGCCGTGGCGGGCTTTGACCTGATAGTGGCACCCCTTGCAGTAGTGGCCCATCCGCTCGAGATAGGCGCCGCTGCTGGCGTAGGGCTTGCTGCCCATCAGGCCGCCATCGGCAAACTGGCTCATGCCGCGGGTGTTGGGCAGCTCCACCCACTCGATGGCATCCACATAGATGCCGAGATACCACTGATCTACCTCGTCAGGATCAATCCCCGCCAGCAGGGCAAAGTTGCCGGTCACCATCAGCCGCTGGATATGGTGGGCGTAACCGTGCTCAAGAGACTGGCGAATGGCGTGTCGCACGCAGGCCATCCTGGTTTCGCCGCTCCAGAAAAAACCGGGCAGCGGTCGGTTGGCTCCGAGAAAATTGGTCTGCTTGTAGTCGGGCATCTTGTCCCAGTAGAGGGCGCGGACAAACTCGCGCCAGCCGAGGATCTGGCGGATAAAACCCTCCACTTGCGCCAATGTGATGGTGGCCTGATTGGCCTGCCAGTGGGCTTCGGCGGCGCGGATCACCTCAAGCGGATGAAGCATCTTGCTGTTGAGGGAAAACGACAGGCGGCTGTGAAACAGACTCCAGCCCCGCTCGCTCAGGGCATCCTGATAGCGACCAAAGTGAGGCAGGCAGTGGGCCAGAAAATGGGCCAGCAGCTCGCGACTCTGGCGCCTTGTGATGGGCCACGGCAGCTTGCTGGCATCCGCCTCGCCGATGGTACTGACCCCGTGGCGGGTCAGCATGGCATCAATCTCGCTTACCTCGTTGGCAAAGGTGAGGGGCGCCGGGATGGGCTGACGATCCGGCAGCTTGGCGCGGTTCTCGTCATCAAAATTCCAGCGCCCGCCAAGGGGTTGGCCGCACTCATCGAGCAGCACTTGGTATTGCTTTCGCAGGGCGCGGTAGAAGAACTCCATCCGGCTGTGGGGGTAGCGCTGCCAGCCATCGCGGGGAGTGAGAAAATGTTCGCTATCCACCTCGGTGGCAGGAATGGCAAGGCCAGCCGCCCAGCTTTTCAACTGGCTGGCGAGGCGCCACTCGTCCGGGCTCTGCCAGGCAAAGCTGTTGGCCTGATGTGCTACGAGCTGAGCCTCCAGCAAGCCGGGCAAGTCGGGCCAGCGGGCGCTCTCATCGAGGGTCAGGTAACAGACGCGGTGGCCCGCTTGAGTGAGGGCCGCTGCGAAGGCGCGCATGGCGGCAAAGAAGGCCAACACCTTCTGACGATGGTGGCGGCAGTAATCGGTCTCTTGGCGCAGCTCCGCCATCAGATAGCAGATTGCCGGATCCGGGGTGCGAAACCAGCTGTGAGCGGCGTTCAGCTGATCGCCGAGAATCAGGCGCAGCTCCATCAGACTCGCTCCCCCTCAGGTTGCTGGCTGCGGTGACGAGCGTGGCGACAGCGTTCGCTGCAGTAGCGAACCTCCTCCCAACTGCGCGCCCACTTGCGCCGCCAGCTGAAGGGGCGCTGGCAGACGGGGCAGATCTTCTCGGGCAGATGGGGTTTGCGATGCATGATGGCTTCCGGCCCTGACTGATGGGTAATGTGGCGTGTGGTTAGGGAGAATAACGAACAGGGGGCGCGGGCAGATCAACCTCACTGCCAGTTTACCGCGCAGATGCGCACTTTGTGAGCGGGCGCACAGCCCGTCGGTGCACTCCTTGTTTGCAAATTAACCAGCCGTTAACGTGGCGAGGCTGCCCGTTGGCAGCATCCATCAATGGATCTTGTTGGCCATCGACTGTCTACAACCGATATGGAGGGGAGTGATGCCAATCATGACAGCTACGCCCCGGGCAGCTTGCCTGCTCGCCCACTGGTATACCCGGGATCCCATTCTCACCTTCGACTTTCCTCACCGCTGATTGGCGGCACCCGGCGTTTGAATTTGTCAGCCGGACGACCCTGATCGCCCCGGCCTTTTTGCCAATCCCGATTTCAAACACACTGGCCTTGTGCCGGTGAGGAGTCTTATATGCGTCGTATACCCGAGCCGTTTCGTATCAAGATGGTCGAGCCCATCAAACAGACCACTGGCGCCGAGCGTCGCGCTGCCCTTGGGGCCGCTGGCTGGAACCCCTTCCTGCTGCTGGCCGAAGATGTCTATATCGATCTGCTGACCGACAGCGGTACCGGTGCCATGTCCGATCGTCAGTGGGCCGGCATCATGATGGGGGATGAGGCCTATGCGGGCAGCCGCAACTTCGTCGAGCTGGAGCGCACGGTGCGCGACATTTTTGGTTACCAGCATGTGATGCCCACCCACCAGGGGCGCGGGGCCGAGCAGATCCTCTTCCCCGAGCTGGTCAAACGCTGCAAGGGCAAGGCGCCGGTCTTTATCTCCAACTACCACTTCGACACCACCAAGGCCCACGTGGAGTTGGCTGGCGCGCGGGCCATCAACCTGCTCACCCCGAAGGCCCTCGATACCACGGCGCCTTATGCCTGGAAGGGGGATTTTGATCTCCCTCGCCTGACCGACACCATCGAAACCCTGGGGGCCGACAACGTGGCCGGGGTCATCATCACGGTGACCTGCAACAGCGCCGGTGGTCAGCCGGTCTCCATGACCAATATGGAGGCGGTCTCCGAACTGGCCCGTCGCCACCATATTCCGGTGGTGATCGATGCCGCCCGCTTTGCCGAGAACGCCTGGTTTATCAAGGCGCGCGACCCGGCTTACGCCAAGACAGGCATCGGGGAGATAGTGCGCCAGATGTTCGTGCTGGGGGACATCTTCACCATGTCGGCCAAAAAGGACGGACTGGTCAATATCGGCGGACTCTGCTGCTTCAAGGAAGATCTCGACCTGTTCCGTGCGGTGCAGGTGCGCTGCGTGGCGATGGAGGGGTTTGTCACCTATGGCGGCCTTGCGGGGCGGGACATGGCGGCGCTTGCCATCGGTCTGCGCGAGGGGATGGATGAGGAGTATCTCACCTACCGCATCAGTCAGGTGGCTTATCTCGGCGAGCGGTTGGCCGAGGCGGGCATCCCCATCCAGACCCCCACCGGCGGTCATGCAGTGTTTGTCGATGCCAAGAAGCTGCTGCCCCATATTCCGGCCGAGCAGTTTCCTGCCCATGCGCTCGCCTGCGAGCTCTATCTGGAAGGGGGCGTGCGCGGGGTGGAGATTGGCTCCCTGCTGCTGGGGCGCGATCCCGCCACCGGCAAGCAGGAGGCGGCGGATTTTGAGCTGTTGCGTCTCACCATTCCGCGCCGGGTCTACACCCGGGATCACATGGACTATGTGGCCGACTGCCTGATCGCGGTGAAAGCGCGGGCCAGCGACATTCGCGGGCTCACCTTTGACTACGAGCCGCCGCTGCTGCGCCACTTCACCGCGCGGCTGAAACCGGTCTGATCAGCAACCGGTCAGACTGGGTGATCAACCGCGCCAAACTGTGCAGATCACCGGTCGCTCCCGGTTAAACGGCCAAGTAAAAAAGCCCCCGCACCAAGGTGCGGGGGCTTTCGTTTATCGAAGTAACCGGGTCAGACCGCCTGATACTCCAGCTCGACCGAGCCCAGCGCCTTAAGAGTGGACTGGGCGGAGTCACGCTGGCTGATCTGGCCGTTTTTGTTCTCCAGCAGCACGGCGCGGCGGATGGTGGCGAGATCTTCGCCGTTAAGCACCGCATGGGCGCAGGCCATCTGCATCGGCGGCAGGCTGGGGTTGAAGGCGGCGTTCTCGGCGTAGCGGCCAGAGAAGATGCGGCCATCGGCAAACTGCAGCGCCACCGCGGCATAGCCCTGGCTATAGGGGGCATAGCTTTGACGGGCGGCGGCCAGCGCGGCTTGCCACAGCGGGTCTTCGCTTTGAAGCTCAAGCTCTGCGTGATCCTGCGGGCTCATCAGCGCATCCGTAATGTCGAGATCTGCCGGCCCAAACGAGTGGGGCAGGAAGGATTGCAGGGCGCTCAGGTCATCGGGCAGGGAGACTTTCAGGATCTTGGCGGTGCTCAGCTCGTTCATGAACTGACGGCAGTGGCCGCAGGGGGTGTAGTTGACGGTGATTTCAGAGATCCCGGTCTCGCCACCCAGCCAGGCGTTGGAGATGGCGGACTGCTCGGCGTGAACCGAGTGGAACAACCCTTGCCCCGCGAACTCCATGTTGGCACCGAAGTACCAGCTGCCGCTCAGGCCGCAGGCGATGGCACCGACGTAAAATTTGGAGATGGGGGCCACCGAGCAGGCAGCAGCCAGCGGCAACAGGGCGAGGCGCAGGGCGCGATCATCGAGACCTGTGGCGGCTTTCAGGGTGGCGACTTGCTCCGGCGTGAAGCGGGCGTTGAAGTCGGCACTATCCAGCATGGGCTGCACGGCTGCTTTGAGCGGGGCAGAGAGGGTATCTAATGGCTTGGCAAAACGGGGATGCATAGTGTGTCCTCAAAGGCCAATTGGGCGGCCATTGTAGGGAGCAAGCTCGGGTAAATGTGTGAGCAGGCTCACGCCCTGACGGGCAAACGGAGGGGGATGGTAATGGAAACGTTTGTCTTGTGCAAATTGTGCGGCAGGTCGCACCCCGAGAGGCCAGCAGGCCCCTCGGAATGGTCAACAGGTGGTCAATGGGATGATCAGATGAGCCAGTGATAGATGGCAAACAGCAGCGGCGCGACGGCAGCGGTGAGGATCCCGCACACCACCATGGCGAGCGATGAAAAGGCCCCTTGGGTGATCCCCTTCTCGGCGGAGGTGGCGGTGCCGATGGCGTGGGCACAGGCCCCCATCGCGAGCCCTTGCGCTTCCGGATCGGTCACTTTGAGCAATCTGAGCAGCGGGTAGCCGATCAGGGCGCCGACAATCCCTACCACCACCACCACGGCGGCCGCGATGGCGGGAATGCCGCCGATGGACTGGCTGACGCTCATGGCGAGCGGGGTGGTGATCGATTTGGTCGCCAATGAGGCGAGCAGCGCCGGATCAGTGCCCATAAAATGACCGATCAGCAGGGTTGTGCACACCGAGATCAAGACGGAGGCGAGGGTACAGATTAGGATGGGCTTGAGCTTGGCCTGAATTTGGCGTGCCTGCTGATAGAGCGGCAGCGCCAGCGCCACCACGGCGGGCTCCAGCAGCATGGTAATTGGGCTGCTGCCGCGCTCGTACTGCTCAAGGGTCAGATCAAACCAGAGCAGCAGACCGATGATCACCGCGGTCGGCACCAGCACCGGGTTGATGATGGGCCAGGGCAGGCGGCGATAGAGGGCGCGGGTGGCGCAATAGAGCGCCAGGGTCAGGGGAATGGCTAGCCAGAAGATCATTTGTTCATCCTCTGGTAGAGCCGACCGACGGTGGCGAGGATCAGCACGATCCCGAGCACGATGCAGAGCATAATGACGCCGAAGGATTGGCGCAGGGGCTCAAGCCAGGCTACCAGTCCTACAGCGACCGGCACGAACAGCACGCCCATGTGGCGCAGCAGCAAGCCAGCGCCCATCTCGACCCAGTGCAGCTTGATCAGTTGCAGGGAGAGCAGCACGAACAGCAGCAACATACCGATGATGCTGCCGGGAAAGGCGAAAGGCAGGATGGCTGCCACGGATTTGCCTGCCAGCAGGCAGGCGACGATGACCATAAAGTCACGAAAGTACAGCAAGGCGCGTTGCGCGATCACGTGAACCTCATCGACTGGGAAGAAAAATCGCAGTTTACCAGAGAGGGCGGGTCGCGGCATTAAAACAATAACAACTGAAATCAGTTCATTTGAGGCTGATTTGATTGGCAATTTTTGAAAATTGTCTGATAGAACCCTTTTCGAACTTCAAGGAGTAGTGATGACATCCCTCTTGTCCCGAGTTCGCCAGCTGGCGAACGATAACGCGTTGCCACCCCACCTGCTGCAAACCCGTGAGTGGGAAGGGCCCCTGTGTCGGGTGCGACTCGACAACACTGGCCCTGATGCCACCCCGGTTGAGCGCTGGGTGCTGTTTGACGGCAAGCTTGGCCTGCCGGTGGAGAGTGCCATCTATGGCGAAGGATTCCAGATGCTGGCCCAGACCATGGGTAGCTGGCAATCACCGCAACATGTCGGCCGTTGCCCCGATGCCAGCGTTTATCGCGTCACCGATGACAATGGCTATCACACCATTCACAACCTGTTGCTGGTGGAGTATGGCAAGGGGTGGCTGCTGCTCGCCTTTGCCAGCTGCCACCGTTTTGGCGGGGAGTTTCGCCTCTACCCCGATGGTCGCCTGCAGATCCTGATGAACTGTGAAGGGCGAAAACTTGCGGCCGGTGAGCACTGGCAGAGCGAGGCGCTGATCTGCCTCGAAGGGGCGGAGCGCGAAGATCTGCTGGCCGAACTGGCACGGCTGATCGAGGCCGAGCACGGCTCGCTGATCGGTAAGGTGAGCGAGCGCCCGAGCGGCTGGTGCTCCTGGTATCACTACTACGCCGAGGTGAGCGCCGCCGACATTCGAGAGAACTTGCAGGTGCGTGCCGAGCGCTTCCCGGCCCTGCGCTATGTGCAGATCGACGACGGCTATCAGGCCAAGATGGGCGACTGGCTTACCCCGTCGGCCAAGTTCGAGCAAGGTGTTGCTTCATTGGCTGCGGAGATCAAACAGGCTGGCTGCGAGCCCGCCCTCTGGGTCGCTCCCTTTATTGCCGAACCCGGTTCACAGGTGTTTCAGGAGCACCCCGACTGGTTTGTGAAGGGGGATGACGGCCTGCCGCTCCCCTCCGAGCGTGTCACCTATGGCGGTTGGCGCTGTACTCCCTGGTATGTGCTGGATGGTACCCACCCTGAGGTGCAGGCGCACCTCGAGCAGGTGTTCCGTACCCTGCGCGAGCAGTGGGGCATCCACTACTTCAAGCTGGATGCCAACTTCTGGGGCGCTATCCATGGTGGTCGTTTCCACGATCCGGCCGCCACCCGGGTTGAAGCCTATCGACGCGGTATGGCGGCCATCCTGCGTGGTGCTGGTGAAGGGGCTTTCCTGCTCGGTTGCAACGCCCCCATCTGGCCAAGCCTTGGCTTGGTGCACGGCATGCGGGTGAGCGATGACGTGGAGCGCAATGGCCACCGCTATCGCCAGATCGCCCGCGAGGCCTTCTGCCGTGCCTGGCAGAACGACAAGCTCTGGGCCCTCGACCCCGACTGCATTTGCCTGCGGGATCTGCCAAGCCAGCAAGCAAGCAAGGCGGATTACAGCTTCCATCTGGCAGCGCTGGTGGCAAGCGGTGGCATGATGCTGGCGGGTGACCGACTGCAAGATCTCGATGAGGAGCAGGCGGCGCAACTGCGCAAGCTGCTTGATCTTTGTGCGGCCCGTGCACCCTCTGCCCGTTTCGAGTCGATGGACTTTGCCTGTGGTGAAGTAAGCCTGCCCGAGGGCGGCACTCTGCTTTGCCTCTTCAATTGGGAGGGGCAACCACAGGAGTTTCTGCTGCCGGAAGGGGGAACCGATTTTTGGCAGGGGCAGGCAGTCGGTACGGCTGTGACCCTGCAAGGGGGCGAGGGGCGGGTGATCCGCTACACCTGATCACAGCGTCACCATAAACAATTCAGGCTCCATCACGGAGCCTGAATTGTTTCAATCAGCGGTTATCAGCCACGTTTTTCAGTAACGCCACTCAAAACCGACGGCGTATTTGGCGGAGCCATAGCCCGGGATATCACTGCCGGAGGCGATCGCCTTGAGGGTCAGCAACGGGGTGATGGGCACCCCCAGACCAAAACCGATGGCCAGCTGATCATTGGGGTTCCCCATCAGATCGACCCGCATCACCCGATAGAGGGACATATCCTCGCTCAGGTGCATATAGGCTTGCGAAGCACGGTTATAGACCTGACCAAACACCTCCAGCTGGAAACCTGACTGGGCGCTGATGGCCAGCGGTACCCCGACAAACTTGTAGAGATGGGAGCCGTTGAAGTAGCTGTTGGTGATCAGTGGAGTGAAATCAGTCTGCTGATAAAGGGTATTGAAGTTCTGTTCTACGATGCGATAGGTCTGCTCGGGCAGGCGAGCAAGATAATCCGGCACATCGAACCGGTATGCGGCGTTGGCTGCCAGCGGCAGCAGGGCCAGTAATCCGAGCAGTGCGTGGTGACGAGGCATCAGCAAATGGCTTCCGTTCGGGCAAAGAGATATCTTGCTTGGGAGACATCCACTCAGGATGTTGCAAGATATTGGTTTTTGGGGAAATCCCCTTCGTCATTATGACCTGAAGAAGGGGATGGGCGGGAAGGATTTATTGTGAAACTACTCACAACTCATAAATCTTCCAGATAGTGGTAGAGACTCTTTAGAATCGCAAAGTTCCGTTCGTTACTCTGGTTCTGCTCTGCCAGCGCCTCGAGACGGGGCACGTAGTCCGGCAGACGGCGGCTGAAGTAGTCGCTGCAGTGCAGGCGCCAGCGTTTCTGCTCCGCTTCGCTCAAGGTGTGTGGCCAGTTGCGGGCGCGGTAGCGGAACAGCATCTCCGGCAGCCGGGCATCGGTAAAGGCGAACTCCCGCTCACCCAGCAGATCCGCGGGGGTGGCACGCACCAGATCCATGGTGGACTTGTCGCCATGGCCAAAGAATCCGGCGTAGAGCTGGGTATCGGGGTCACTGTCATTGTTGCCGGCAAACTCCTGATTGAACACCTCCACCAGTTTTTCCCGCACCTCGGGGTGGGCGCGCAGCAGATCCAGGCTCTTGCGGCACTGCTCCCGATCGATGCCGAGCTCGTCGGCGCGCTCCGCTGTCAGGGTGGCGGCCGGTGCCAGCACCGGGCACTTGTTGATGTGCACCAGTTTGACCGGAATGCCCGCCAGATCCCCCAGCTCCTCTTTCTTGGTGTAGAGGCGCTCGCGGATCTCCTCGCTCGTGAGCTCGATAAGCGGGGTGGGGTCGCGGGTCAGATCCACCATGATCACCGAGTTCTGGTTGGTGGGGTGCCAGGCGAGCGGCGAGACCCAGCTTGCACAACCCTGCCAGGGGGAGAACATGCCGGAGACGTGCACCAGCGGCTTCATGGTCACCACGTCAATCAGCGCTTTCACTTTATTCTTGTTGCGAAGGTCAAACAGGTAACCGAATAGCTTGGGTTGGGCTTTTTTCACCAGCTTGGCCATCTCGATGGTGGCCAGTACGTCCGAGAGTGCATCGTGAGCATTGGCGTGGGCCACGCCGTTGGCGACTGTCAGCTTTTCAAGTCTGAAACTCGGCTTGCCCTCATCGTCAAAGGCCCACTCGATCCCCTCCGGCCGCAGGGCATAGCAGGCCCGCAGCATGTCGAGAATATCCCATCGGGAGTTGCCGTTCTGCCAGCTGTAGGCATAGGGGTCATAGAAGTTGCGATAGAGGGTGTAGCGGGTCACTTCATCATCGAAGCGGATGCTGTTGTAGCCAAGCACACAGGTATTCGGCGTGGCGAATTGCTCGTGGATCTGGCGAATGAAATCCGCCTCGCACAGCCCATCCTTCATTGCCTTTTGTGGTGTGATACCGGTAATCAGGCACGCCTCCGGATCTGGCAGGTAGTCCGCCGGAGGCTTGCAATAGATGACCAGCGGCTCGCCAATGATGTTGAAATCCGCATCGGTACGAATACCGGCAAACTGCGACGGCCTGTCCTTGGCGGGGCTGATGCCGAAGGTTTCGTAGTCGTGAAAGTAGAATGTTGGCTCGTTGCCCGCGTGTGCTGTTTTGCTCATGTTGCTCGAGATGAGGTATCCGATGACGGTAGCGCCTGGCGCTAGGGTGGGCGGTGCCAGGCACCACAATTGTCTGCATGGTAAACCATAGCGCAGGCAGAACGAAGGGCGAGCCGTGCAGGTGGTGGTTTATTGGGCGGTTGCTTCCGATATCTTATGCACTTCTGTCTTGCTTACCGAGTCTATAAGACCCATCTATTTCTCAGGATATGATGATTGTTTAGTGATATCTGTGGCGTTGTTTCCCAAATCAACCATCAAGCTGCACCTGCACCTGCACCTGCACCTGCACCTGCACCTGCACCTGCACCTGCACCTGCCCCAGCCCCAAGTGACCGCTAAACTCGGGGCTTTCTGACAGGTAGGCCAAGGGTATTCAGTTTGTTTATGGCGCTTACATACGTCATGACTTCTCCCACTTGGCCGTTGTAGTTACGCAGACTGATTTTCCCCGCCAGCAACTGCTTGAACCGATACATTGTCGTCTCTGCCAGCGAGCGACGGTGATACCCCGATATCTTTTTCCAGTGCGCCAGCTCTTCTTTGCGCATCACCAGCACGGCCTCATTTCTTGGATGCCTCTTTTTCCATAACCCCGCGCTCTTGCGAGGAGGGATACAGGCTGTCGCCCTTTTGCGCGAGATAAGCTGATGACTAGCTTTGCTGTCATAGGCACCATCCGCATAAACACGTCCCAGTTTGCGTCGCAGTGGCTTGAGCAGAGTCGGTAACACCTCTGCATCATGGACATTCTCCAGCGAGATTTCCGCCGCCACGATATCGTGAGTGGCCGGGTCTACTGCCAGATGCAACTTGCACCAGACTCGCCGTTTCTCAGCACCGTGTTTTCTGACCTTCCACTCGCCTTCACCAAACACCTTCAGCCCGGTTGAGTCGATAACCAGGTCGGTGATGCGTCCCTTTGGGGCTGTCGATAAGCGACCGTCACTGTGCGTGCTCGCTTGCTGACGCAGCTGTAATCGGGGGCACAAAGCGGTACGTTCATCAACTCGAACAGGGAGTCGAGTAGTCCCTGAGTGGCCCGCAGAGTGAGGTTGAAAATCCCCTTGAGCATCAGGAAGGTACAGATGGTCTGGTCAGTGTAAAGCTGGCTGCGGCCCCGCCGCCCATGATGGTCGTGGTGAAACCAGTTGCTCATGGCCTCGGCATCAACCCAGAAGGTGAGTGAACCACGGTTAATCAAAGACTTGTTGTATGTAGGCCAGTTGGTAATGGGGTGAAACGATGTGCCCGTGATGCAGATTTGAAGAGGATGGTGATGATCAGATCACCGAGTCCTCAGTTAGTTCCATTCAAGCTGCATCTATTTGGGAAACAATGCCGGTGCCAGGGTCATAAATGCCTATAAAAACAAGGTAAAAGGCTCGGCTATTGACTAAGTTGATAGAAGGCGAAGCATAAAACAGTGCCAGTTTGATACGACAACATCGCATGGGACCCGGATCATGGACAGAGCGCAGGGCGCAGCCCCCTTTTCGTTGCAAGTGGATCTAAGGCAGGTGGTGTATGCCCTGTCAGCCTCGCTGGATCTGGTGGGCATTGGCGATGTGGCCCACGGTAAACGGGTCGGGATTATGGCTGCCGAGTGCAGCCGGGAGCTGGGGATGAGTGAGGCTGAGCGCTGTCTGCTGTTCGAGCTCGGAGTGCTGCATGATATCGGTGTCTCCTCGACCATCACCCATCATCATCTGGTCAGCGAGTTCGATTGGGAGTCCTCCCAGCGCCACTGCGAGGTGGGATATCAGCTGCTCAAGGATTTCCGTTTGCTGGCCCCACTGGCCCTGCCTATCCGTTATCACCACACCCACTGGCACCTGTTGCGCGAGATGGCCGATGTGGACCCCAATGTAGCCCGTCAGGCCAATCTTATCTTTCTGGTGGATCGCTGCGATGCGTTGGCGGCGCCCTACTATGGCGATGGTTCATTGTTGATGCATACCAACGAGATCCGCGCACGCCTGCAGGATTTCCGTGACGAGTTCTTTGCCCCCGAGCTGGTGGATGCCTTCCTCAAGGCGTCTCGCTCTGAGGCATTCTGGCTGCAGCTGGAAGCTCGCTCCATCAATGATTACATGCTGGAGATGCTGCAGGTGCGGGAGCCTTGTCTGACCTTCAACGGGGAGCTAAAAGCGCTGGCGCAGATCTTCTCCGGCATTGTCGACGCCAAAAGCCCATTCACGATGACGCATTCACTCGGTGTGAGCAGGTTGTCTCGGGCATTGGCCGAGCAGATGGGAGTCAGTGCCATCCATTGCGACATGCTGGAGATCGCCGGTTTGCTGCATGACCTGGGCAAGCTCAGGGTGCCGGACGAGATCCTCGACAAGCCTGCCTGCCTGACGAAAGAGGAGCGGGCCATCATCAATACCCACAGCTTCGAGACTTACCAGATCCTGCGTCATATCGAAGGGTTTGAGGAGATTGCCTGTTGGGCGGCCTATCACCATGAGGAGCCTGATGGGGAGGGCTATCCGTTCCACCTGCCGGCATCCGCCATGGCGCTTGAAGCGCGGATCCTGCGGGTCGCTGATATTTTTCAGGCAATGGTGCAGGACAGACCTTATCGGCGCGGCCTGCCTGCCCGTGACGCATTGACCTTTATGCAGCAACTGGCGGATCAGGGGCGGGTCGATCCCGCTGTGGTAGCGGTGCTGGCCGATCACCTGCCGCAGATGATGATAGCAGCCATTCCGGATCGCGAGCCGGATCATGCCATCAATTGAGGGAGAGGCTGGCCGCTGACTCATACCGCCGCGAGCCAGCTATGCTTGGAACAAGCCGAGCATGGTGCCGGTACCGGCGCACAAGACGCCAGCTTGATGGACTACAGTAGGGGAGCAGATATGGAATCGCTAAAAGCCAAGGATTATATGCAGAGCAGACCCATCACCTTCACTGCCGACATGATGGTGCAAGCTGCGGTCGAGAAATTTCTGAACAGTCATCAGCTCGGTGGCCCGGTGGTGGATGGGCAGGGCCATCTGATTGGCTGGATCTCCGAGCAGGATTGCATCGCAGTGCTGCTTAAAGAGGCCTATCACTGCGAACAGGTGGCGCAGGTCAAGGATGTGATGCGCAAGGAGGTGTTGTCGGTGGGGCCAGATACCAGCATTTTGAGCCTGGCGGAGATGATGATGGGGCAAAAGCCGAAAATCTATCCGGTAGTGGAGGAGGGGCGCCTGCTCGGTGTCATCAATCGTCACAACGTCATGCAGGCCATTCACGCCCAGCTCACTACCTGTTTTGTCCATCACACCCACGGTTAACCCTGTTTTCCTCTCTCCCAAGGCAAGCTTCGGCTTGCCTTGGCTATTTCATATGCTGCGATTTATTCATGTTATGCCATCTTACAATGGTTGTTTTGTCATGTTTGAGGATCGGCCAATCTCTCTGTCTTCCCATAGATAACGCTACGTTAAGGCTTGCACCGCCCCCGCTCGCTCTTTAGGATCGCTCCCAGCTTATCGATATGGCCCCTCTGGGCACCTAATTTAAGGAATTCGCACCTTGTCTCTCTCTATCGAGGCGCTGCGCCGCCGTCTCTCTGCCTGCATGAACCTCGACGCCCGCCGCCTTTCCAGCCGTCTGCACGGGGTCAAGAAGCTACCTGAAGGCAAACAGGCCGCCGTGCTGGAGACCATCGCTGCCGATCTGGATGCCGCGCAAGCGCGCTATCAAACCCGTCTGGCCGGTGTGCCTAAGGTCACCTATCCGGACAACCTGCCGGTGAGCCAGAAGCAGGATGAGATCGCCAAGGCCATTCAAGAACATCAAGTGGTGATCATTGCAGGGGAAACCGGCTCGGGCAAAACCACCCAGATCCCCAAGATCTGTCTGGCGCTCGGGCGCGGAGTGAAGGGCTTTATCGGCCACACCCAGCCACGCCGTTTGGCAGCCCGCACCGTGGCGGCCCGTATTGCCGAGGAGATGGAGTCCGAACTCGGCCACTACGTGGGTTACAAGGTTCGCTTTACCGATCAGGTGAGCGAGCAGACCCACATCAAGCTGATGACCGACGGTATCCTGCTGGCGGAGATCCAGAACGACCGGATGCTGACCCAGTACGACACCATCATCATCGATGAGGCCCACGAGCGCAGCCTCAATATCGACTTCATTCTGGGCTATCTCAAGCAACTGCTGCCCAAGCGCCCCGATCTCAAGGTGATCATCACCTCGGCCACCATCGACCCGCAACGTTTCTCCCGCCATTTCAACAAGGCGCCGGTGATCGAGGTCTCCGGCCGCACTTATCCGGTGGAGGTGCGCTACCGTCCACTATTTGTTGATAAAAAAAGCAGTGACAAGAGCGAAGGGCTGGAGGAGCGCGACGAACTGCAGGGCATCTTCGATGCGGTGGAAGAGCTGGCTCGCGAAGGGCTGGGGGACATCCTCATCTTCATGAACGGCGAGCGGGAGATCCGCGATACCGCCGATGCCCTGCGCAAACTCAACCTGCGCGATACCGAGGTGCTGCCGCTCTACGCTCGCCTCTCCAACGCCGAGCAGAACAAGGTGTTCCAGCAACATGCCGGACGGCGCATCGTGCTCGCTACCAACGTGGCGGAGACCTCGCTGACGGTGCCGGGCATTCGTTACGTCATCGACCCGGGTACGGCCCGTATCAGCCGCTACTCCTGGCGTACCAAGGTGCAGCGCCTGCCCATCGAGCCGGTCTCCCAGGCCAGCGCCAACCAGCGTAAAGGGCGTTGCGGTCGGGTGGCGGACGGCATCTGTATCCGCCTCTACTCGGAGGAGGATTTCAATAGCCGTCCCGCCTTTACCGACCCCGAGATCCTGCGCACCAACCTGGCCTCCGTCATCCTGCAGATGCTGGCGCTCGGCCTTGGCAACATGGAGGCGTTTCCCTTCGTCGAGCCACCAGAGTCCCGCCATATCAAGGATGGCCTGACTCTCTTGAAAGAGCTGGA
The DNA here is from genome assembly GCF_024436075.1 of Aeromonas sp. JL9. Classification (NCBI taxonomy): domain Bacteria; kingdom Pseudomonadati; phylum Pseudomonadota; class Gammaproteobacteria; order Aeromonadales; family Aeromonadaceae; genus Aeromonas; species Aeromonas sp. JL9. The sequence continues at coordinate 67,700 of NZ_JANFNV010000004.1, forward strand.
GGCGGTGCGCGAGCTTCCCGCCACCGGCGATCGCGAGGCCAAACTGCAACTGACCGAGATCGGTCGCCAGCTCTCGCGCATCCCACTTGATCCGCGTCTGGCGAAGATGATGATCAGCGCGGCGCAGACCGGCTGTCTGAGCGAGGTGATGGTGATCACCGCGGCCCTCAGCATTCAGGATCCCCGCGAGCGTCCCATGGAGAAAAAACAGGCCGCCGACGAGCAGCACAGACGCTTTGAGGACAGGGATTCCGACTTCCTTGCCTTCGTCAATCTGTGGAATTACCTGAAAGAGCAGCAGGATGCTCTTGGCAGCAACCCGTTCCGCCGCATGTGCCAGAAGGAGTTTCTCTCCTACCTGCGGGTGCGCGAATGGCAGGACATTCACTTCCAGCTGCGTCAGACGGTCAAGGAGCTTGGTTTTAAAGCCAACCATGAACCGGCAGATTTCAAGACGGTGCACTGCGCGCTGCTGACCGGCCTCTTGAGCCATATCGGCAACAAGGATCTGGAAAAACCGGAGTTTCTCGGCGCCCGCAACGGTCGCTTCCACCTCTTCCCGGCCTCGGGTCTGTTCAAGAAGCCACCCAAGTGGGTGATGGCCGCCGAGCTGGTGGAGACCTCGCGTCTCTACGCCCGCATCAACGCCAAGATTGAACCCGAGTGGGTGGAGCCGCTTGCAGGCCACCTCATCAAGCTGCACCACAGCGACCCTCACTGGTCGAAGAAAAACGGCGCCGTAATGGCCAAGGAGAAGGTGACCCTCTATGGTCTGACCCTGGTCAACGAGCGCACCATCAACTTCAGCCGTATCGATCCGGCGCTGTGCCGCGAGCTGTTTATACGCCGCGCGCTGGTGGAGGGGGATTTCGAGACCCGTCACCGTTTCTTCAGCGATAACCGCAAGCTCTTGGCCGAGGTGGAGGCGCTGGAGCACAAATCCCGTCGGCGCGACATCATGGTGGATGATGAGGACTTGTTCCGCTTCTACGATGCCCGTTTGCCGGAGGAGGTGATCTCTGCCCGTCACTTCGACAAGTGGTGGAAAGAGGCGCAAAAGCGGGATCCCGAGCTGCTCAACTTCGAAAAAGAGATGCTGATGAAGGGGGACGCAGCCCACATCAGCGATCTCGACTACCCCAACTTCTGGCAGCAGGGGCGCCTCAAGCTCAAGTTGACCTATCAGTTCGAGCCGGGTGAGGCGGCGGATGGTGTGACCCTGCATATTCCGCTGCCGCTCCTGAATCAGGTGGAGGTGAAGGGGTTCGAGTGGCTGATCCCGGGGCTGCGCCACGAGCTGTTGGTGGCCCTTATCAAGTCGATGCCCAAGCCGATGCGCAAGAACTTTGTGCCGGCACCCAACTATGCCGATGCGCTGCTCGCCAGCATCAACCCCGAGCAGGGGCCGCTGCTGGACGAGATGGAGCGCCAGCTGCGCCGCATGACCGGTGTGACCGTGCCCCGCGAATCCTGGGACTGGTCTGCGGTGCCCGATCACCTGAAACTCACCTTCCGGGTGGTGGACGACAAACACAAGAAGGTGGCGGAAGGCAAAGATCTGGAAGCCTTGAAAGAGTCGCTGCGCGGCAAGGTGCAGGAGACGTTGTCACAAGTGGCGGACGACGACATCGAGCAGTCCGGCCTTACCCTCTGGAGCTTTGGCGAGCTGCCGAAGGAGTACAGCCAAAAGCGCAGCGGTTTCGAGGTGAAGGCCTATCCGGCGTTAGTGGATCAGAAAGATTCTGTCGCCATCCAGCTGGTGGAGAGCCCGGTGGTGCAACAGCAGCTGATGTGGGCCGGTCAGCGCCGGCTGGTGCTGCTCAACGTGCCATCTCCTATCAAGTATCTGCAGGAGAAGCTGCCCAACAAGGCCAAGCTGGGGCTCTATTTCAACCCGTTTGGCAAGGTGGCCGAGCTTATCGACGACTGCATCGCCTGTGGCTGCGACAAGCTGATCGATCAGCATGGCGGGCTGGCTTGGGACGAGGCCGATTTCGAGGCGCTCAAGGAGTTTGTCCGCGCCGAGCTCAACGATGCGGTGGTGGAGGTGGCCAAGCAGGTGGAAGCCGTGCTGACGCTGTCCCACGAGATCAAGAAGCGGCTCAAGGGCAAGATGCAGCTCGATACCGCTTTTGCCATGTCGGATATCCAGCAGCAGCTCGGCAACCTTATTCACAAAGGTTTTGTCACCGAGACCGGCTGGCAGCGGTTGCCTGATTTGCTGCGCTATCTGCGCGCCATCGAGCGTCGCCTGGAGAAGCTCGCCATCGATCCCAACCGTGATCGGGTCTACATGCTCAAGGTGCATAGCGTAGAGTCGGAGTACAAGGCGCTGCTGTCCAAGATCCCCAAATCCCAGCTGATCCCAGCCGAGGTGGCCAATATCCGCTGGATGATCGAGGAGCTGCGGGTGTCGTTTTTTGCCCAGAATCTGGGGACCCCTTATCCGGTCTCCGATAAACGGGTGCTGAACGCTATCGCTCAGTGCTAAGCTGCTATCTAACTGTTTTAACAGCATGATAGCGGGTGCAGAGAAGGGGTTGCCGGTCAGGTAGCCCCTTCAAACCGCAAGTCAGGGAGGCAAGGATGCTGGGGAGCTGGTTGAGTGTGGCGCAGGTGGTGATCAGCGGTTATCAACCCATCGCGGAACAAACCTGGGTGCAGTTGAACCCGGAATATTACCCGCTGGCGCGCACGCCGCCTGCGATGTTTGTGGCCTGGCGTGGCAATCAGTTTCCGCCGCTGGCCCAAAAGCAGAAGCACGGTCGCTGGCAGATCCTCTTTCCAGCCAGGTTGGTGCCCCCCTTCGATCTGTTCGAGGGGGAGGCGCAGCTCTCCAAAACCTATCTGGCAAGGCTGCGGCGCATCGACGAGATGGCTTACGGGGTTGTCCCCGGGCAGGCTGTTGCGGCTGGTGCAATCGTGCAGCAGGGGAGTGGTTCCCCTGATTATCACGCGCAACCTGTCGCGCCCTTTATCGCCGAGTTCCGTACACCCCAAGACGCGTTCGGTGGTGTTGATATACCCAGCGACCCCGACGAGAGCGAACCTCTACTGGCTCAGCTGGGGGCGACCTTTCGCACTGCGGGGATGAGTGGTGCCCAAGGAGATGAGGGAGTAGTGAGCGCCGATATAGCGCTCGCCAGCCACACGGCTAGCTTATCCGCAGGCAGTGACGTCATGCTTACCCTCTCGGCTCCTGCGGCCGGCGGTCCACAAACCGTGTGTCATCAGGTCGCCGCAGGGGAGACCCTGTGGCGTATAGCGAATCAGTTATCCAGCGCCCGGGGAGCAGATACCTACAGCTATTTGCTGGCGCTGGTGGCAGAGAATCAGCCGCGGCTTGGCAAGAGCATTCGAGTCAGAACGGGGGAGGGTCTCTACTGCCCGCGCGCCGAGACCCTGGCGCGGTTTGATGCCCTGAGCCCGGCCCAGCGTCAGCAGCAATTCGCCCGGTTGGAGCAGGGGCGCTAAATGCAGAGTCGGTACCTTGTATCCGAAGTTGGCCCGTGGTAGTATTCGCGCTCGTTTTGCGAGGTGTTGACCGGTCGCAGTTAGCACCATAAATTCATCCAAAAGAGATACATACTATGTCTTTCGTATTCCAAGCTGAAGTCCGTTCTGACCTGGGGAAAGGTGCGAGCCGCCGCCTGCGTCAAGCTGACCAAGTTCCTGCCATCGTTTACGGTGCAGGCAAAGAAGCCCTGTCCATCACTGTTGACCACAAGAAAATGATCCTGGCTCAAGAGAAGCCGGAATTCTATGAGTCTGTACTGACTCTGGTTATCAACGGTGAAGAAGTTAACGTAAAAGTGAAAGCTATCCAGCGTCACCCGGTACGTTACAAGCTGATCCACCTGGACTTCGTTCGCGTTTAATAGCGTACCGTCAGGTTGAAGAAAAGCCACTCTCAGGAGTGGCTTTTTGCTATCTGGCATCTTGTGAGCAGGCTGAAAGGACTTACCTGATAAGCCAACGAGGCGGTTATCCCAGCTGGCTAAGCGCCTGTTGGCAGCGCTGCTCGGCGGCATCCAGCTCCAGCAGCACCATCCTGATATCTTCCATCTGCTGTTGCAGTGTCTCCCGTTTCTCCTCAACCAGTCCCAGCATGGTTTGTAACTGGGTGCGGCTGCTCTTGTCGGCATCATAGAGATCAAACAGCTCGCGGATCTCGGCGAGGCTGAATCCGAGCCGCTTGCCGCGCAGGGTGAGTTTGAGGCGAACCCGATCCTGCTTGCTGTAAACGCGGGTTTGTCCCTCTCGGGCGGGATTGAGTAACCCCTGATCCTCATAAAAGCGGATACTGCGCGTCGTAATATCAAATTCCCGGGCCAGCTCACTGATGCTGAAGCGCCGTCCTTCATCCTTGTTGTTCATACAGACTTCTTGGCGAACTAAATCCTGTCTGCACCTTACCTAAACGTAAACTGCACTGCAACTCTTGTTCCATTGCGTCAGAACCCCTATGTTATGGCCATGTAACAAACAGAGGCAGGCAAATGGATATTGCAATTGTGGCGGCAAAACGGACTCCGATGGGGGCGTTTCAGGGGGCATTGGCAGAGGTGACTGCGCCTGAGTTGGGAGCCTGTGCCATCGAGGCGGCACTACAGCAAAGTGGGCTGAGTCCGGAGCAGGTCGATGAAGTGTTTATGGGCAATGTGCTGGCGGCGGGCGTGGGGCAAGCGCCAGCTCGGCAGGCGTTGTTGAAAGCAGGGTTGCCAGATAGTGTGCCTGCTACCACGGTCAACAAGGTGTGCGGATCCGGCATGAAAGCTGTGATGCTGGCGGCGGATACCATCCGCCTTGGTGACAATAGGGTGGTGGTCGCGGGGGGGATGGAGAGCATGAGCCGTGCCCCCTATCTGTTGGATAACGCCCGCAACGGCTTTCGGATGGGGCATCAAAAGGTGCTGGACCACCTCTTCCTCGACGGTTTGCAAGATGCCTATGATGGCCAGCTGATGGGGGTACATGCCCAGCGCAGCGCCGATCAGGCCGGTTTGACACGCAGTGCCATGGATGAGTTTGCCCAGGCGTCGTTGCAGCGTGCCCGCGATGCGCAGCAAGCCGGTGAGTTTGTGTCCGAGCTGACAAGCGTCTATCGCGGTGAGCGCTTGTTGCTGGCCGAAGACGAACAGCCTGGCAAGGGCAGACCGGAGAAGATCCCGACCCTGAAGCCTGCGTTTGGCAAGGAGGGTACCATTACGGCAGCAAATTCGAGCTCTATCTCGGACGGTGCGGCGGCGCTGATATTGATGGATGGCGCCACTGCGCAAGCCTGGCAGGTACCAGTGCTGGCACGGATCGTCGGTTATCAGAGCCATGCAGCATTGCCCGCCGAGTTTACCTCTGCGCCCATTGGCGCCATTTCACGCTTGCTGGCGCGTCTTGCATGGTCGGTGGAAGAGGTGGATCTCTTTGAGATCAACGAGGCCTTCGCCATGGTCACCATGCTGGCCATGAGCGGGGTCGGCATCCCTCATCACAAGGTCAATGTCCATGGAGGGGCCTGTGCGCTTGGTCATCCGCTGGGGGCGAGTGGCGCGCGCATTCTGGTGACGCTGATCGCCGCGCTGCGGCAACGGGGTTTGCGGCGAGGCGTGGCCGCTCTCTGTATCGGGGGCGGGGAGGCGACCGCTATCGCGGTCGAGGTGAATGACGAGACGAATTAATTGGTGGCTTCCATCGCCAGCAGTTGTTCCGTGACCCAAGTGGTGGCGGCCAGATAGAGGTGACTCACCTTATCCTCGCTCAGCCCCAGGCGGGCTGTTCTGGCCGTTACCCGTGACCAGTTGGCGCTCTCGTAATCTTCACAAAACGCGAGGTAGAAACCCAGATTGCCTTTGCGCTCCAGCAGCGCCAGCCGAATATCGTCGATAAGAGGGATAGTGCCGAGCAGCTTGTCCATCGGCTGCTCCATCAGTACATCCAGCAGGGAGAAGAGACCAGTGATAAAGGCCTGTTGTGCCTGCTGGCTCGGGGCGTGGGCGTGGGCCAGCAGTTCACAGAATCGGGCTCGGATCATCGACATCTGGTAGAGCTCGGCGCTCTTGCCCTTGCCGGCGCTGGTCGCGGCTACCAGCGAGACAAAGCGCTTTAGCTGGGTGTTGCCCAGATAGATGGCAGCCTGGCGAAATGACGAAATAGGGTTGGTGTGACCTTTGAGATGGTTGACATAGCGCAACAGCTTAAGAGAGAGGGAGATATCCTGACCGAGTAGCTGCTCAATCTTGTTGATATCAGGCTCTGCCTCGTTGACCACGTTGAGCAACTGCATCACCACGACTTGCGCTGGCTCCATGGTGGCTTGCTTGACCATCTCGGGTCTGCTGAAGAAAAAGCCCTGGAACAGCTGGATCCCCAGCTGTTTGACCCGCTCGAACTCCGCCTTGTCCTCTACTTTTTCCGCCAGATAGGTGAGCCCCAGCGTCTGATGCCGCTGGATAAACACTTTGATCTGCATCAGGGGGGTGGCACGAAGATCAAACTTGATGATGTGGATAAAGGGGAGGAAGCGCTCCCAATCCGGCGACATGGTGAAGTCATCGAGTGCCAGTTGATATCCCAGCTTGTGCAGCTGTTTCACCTTTTCCAGCAGGGCATCATCCGGTGGGGAATCTTCCAGGATCTCAATCACCACTTTTTCGGGCGGCAGGCACTCTGCCAATCCCTCCAGCAGCAGTGAGTGGGGGAAGTTGATAAAGCAGGGGCGGCCGCCCAAGAGCTGATCGATATTTTGTTGCAGGAACTGTTCGACCACCAGGCGTGACGTCGCCTGTTGGGAGGAGATGCTCGGGAAGACATTATTCAGACTATCGCGAAAGAGCAGCTCATAGGCATGAGTTTTGAGGTCTCTGTCGAGGATCGGCTGTCTTGCTACGTAGGAATACATGCCTTGCTCCAGTAAAGGTACTGGGTTGATTTTATGGTGTTGCAGAACACTATGCCAGTGTTCACCTTATTGAGTAAGGCAATAATTGGCATAGCGTTTTTTGCAGGGAAGGAATTTAGAAGAGATAGCTCAATTGTGCACCAGCCAGCCAGGCATCCCCTTCAGAAGTGCCCTGGAAGGTGGAGGTCGTCATCGGATTACCCGGTTGCAGCTCCATTTTTTCAGTGACATCCACCTTTTTGCCATCGATCAGGGTCAGCCCCAGATCCACGGTCAGGTTGGGCGTGAACTGATACCCCATTCCCAGGCTGTACCAGAGGCGATCGGCATCCGGGATGGAGATGGTTCGACGATCGGCTGGCACCGGGCTGGCGTCATAGGCCACACCGGAGCGCAGTTGCCATTTGGGAGTGACCTGATAGGTCATCCCGATGGCGTAGCGCCAGCTATCTTCCCAGTGCTCATCCTTGATGTGCATGTTCTGCAAATTGTTGAGATCAGCTTCCAACTGAACGAATTTGCTCCAGTTGGTCCAGTTCAGGCTGCCGTGGAGAGCCAGCTTGTCAGTCAGCTGATGGAATGCAGCCAGTTCTGCGGTGGCGGGTAATGGCAGATCCAGACTGCCGGTATCTCTGATCTCGGTAACGGAGCCATCTGCATTGGGTCGGCCCACGATAGCATCTCCCGAGAGGGTCAAAGTGACATCGTGACGGTAGGATAGGCCAATTCGGGTTTGTTCGGACAACTCCAGCAAGGTGCCGACATTCCAGCCCCATGCCCAGCCATCCCCTTGCAAATGTTTTGCGATCAGGTTGCGAGAAGGGAAGGTGCCACCGACTTCGCCTTCGCCCTGAATAGCAGAGATCCCGGCACCAATTGACCACATCTCATTGATGCGATAGGCGAGTGAGGTACCCAGATCTATTGTCTTGATATCGGAGACATTGCCAAAGTGTCCCGCGCTGTAGTTATCCGGCATCTTGACGCCAAGACCGTAGTAAGAGGTCGCCGAGAAGCCGAGTCGCCACTGCTCGTTGAGTGGAATGATGAGATAGGCGTTGGGTACCCAGGCTGCTGCGGCGATATCGTGTGCACTGGCATCGGAGGTGACGATATCGGCTTTGGTCGGCAAGCGGGTGTTACCTTCAATATTGACGTCAGGACTGACATAGATGACTCCGCCAGAGAGCGCCATCTGATCGAAGCGGGTCATGGCTGCTGCATTGCGGGAGAGCACACTGGCGTTATCCGCGATGGCGGCCTCACCGGCAAAGGCGCGTCCCAGTCCTGTAGCGGACTGTTCAGCCAGCTGGAACCCGGCGGCATGAGTTTGACCCGCGATCACCAACAGGGCGATGGCGGACGGTTTGATGATGGGATGCATGGCAAAATCCTTGCTGTTACCCGAAGGTTCAATAGGTCATATGAATGGAGGCAGGATTTTATATGGTATGACCAGTAAGGCAACGGTAATGGCCAGTATCTGGATAAAACAAGATTAAATGCTGGAAGGATGCATTCTAATAGCTTGATTAAAAAAGAAAAACAAACAGGTGTGTGCTACATGTGTGCGCTGAAATGGCTACTTAGGACAAAAAAAGAGCGCCTGATGGCGCTCTTTCAATTCTATCAATAATCAGAACTTCATGTTGAACTGGGCAGAAGCCAGGAAGGCGTTGCCGTGGGAAGTGCCTTTCCAACGCAGGCTGTCGGAGTGGCTACGCAGACCTTCGTTGACGTCAACTTCTTTACCGTCCAGATAAGCCATACCAAAGTCAACGCTCATATCGGTGTTGATATGGTAGGTGGCACCGGCGCTGTACCAGATACGGTCTGAGTCGGGAATGCTCAGGCTGCGGTAGTCAGCTTCGATCGGGGTGTTGTCATAGGCAAAGCCCATGCGAGCTTCCCAGGCCGGGTTGATATACCAGGTACCGCCGATGGAGTAGCGAGTAGAATCTTTAAACTTCTCATCTTTTTGCAGACATACGCCGCCAGCACATTGGCTGCTGGTTGCTTTCAGCTCCTGGAAGGCGCTCCAGTCAGTCCAGTTTACAGAGTAATGAACAGCAAACTGTGGGCTCAGGCGATGGTAACCGGCGAACTCGGCTTGTGCAGGCAGATCCAGTTTCAGGTTGCCATCCACGGTGCGATTCAGTGAGCTTGCGCCTTGGAAATCACCATCAAAGCTCATATCGACTTGTGAACGGTAGGTCAGTGCAAAGCGATGGTTTTCATTGACTTCATACAGGGTACCAACGTTCCAGCCAAAGCCCCAGGTGTCGCCTTTCAGGTGAGCCAGACGAGTATCTGTCGGCAGCGGGCCACCTTGGCTAGGTGGGTTCAGCGGGCCCAGCAGACCGGCATAGCGGTTGAGTTCGGCGGCACCGTAAACGGCGTTGATACCAGCACCGACACTGAAGTGTTCGTTGATACGATAGGCAATGTTCGGGTTGATGTTGAAGGTCATCAACTCGGTATCACCTGCACCGGCACCAGCCGGGAAGGTTTTGGAGTATTCGGTGGAGAGGCCGTAGTTGGAGAAGATGCCAATACCCCAAGCCCACTGGTCATTCAGCGGCTGAATAAAGTAGGAGGCGGGAACGAAGGCTGCCGGAGCAATTCCACTTTCGCTGGCTGGAGCCATTTTGTTCGCACCAGCGTAAACAGCACCATCTACGTCCACATCCGGTTTGATGTAGGTGCCGGAGACAGAAACTGCCATCTTGTCGAAGGTGGTCATGGCAGCCGGGTTACGGGCCAGAACGGAGGCGTTGTCGGCGATAGCCGCTTCACCGGCATAGGCGCGACCCAGACCGGAGGCCGAGTGCTCGTTCAACTGGAATGCCGCGGCATGGACTTGACCGGTGGCCAGCGCGATGGTGGCGGCAATCAGGCTCTTCTTGAAAATAGTTGTCGTCATGGTGTTCTCTCTTGTAGGCAGATTTTTTTGCCGATATTGGCTGCACGTTCACTGCAAACCTCGACAAAATCCGTTTTTATTTCAGCTTCTTCCCAATCAATTCTGGCGTGATTCTATGGATCTGGTAGGAGGTAAGAAATCAGACCAGTGACAGCAGAATACATAAAAGTGATCGATGTGTTAATCATTTGTTTTAACTTGCTGTTTAATTCATCATTTTCAGGGTCTAAAGGTGGATTATTGACCTGGATTGCCGATCTCCGTCACAAAAATAATTTTGTCAATTTTTCGAAATCTTGAGGCAAATGAGTGACAAAGGGGAGTAATCAGGGGGGGAACAGGCAGCGGCTCGTGACCGCCGCCTGCTATTGAGGATGGATCTGAGGTTGTTAACCAGCGATGTTAAATGTCCCACTGCAGACGTGACTGCAGGGCGTTGGCAACGGGGGCAAGTGGCTCTTTCATCTCGCCAATCAGTACCATATTGGCGCCTTTGAGCTGGACTATCTCCCCTTTGAGGGTGCCATCTTCAAAGGTGGCCTGTTGCAGGGTTAATGGCACATGTTTGGGCACTAAAAAGAGAGTGACTGGCCCCATCTTTCCCTGGATCACCATGTGCAAGGCTGGTCCCTGATAAAACGAGCAGTGATTGACATAGGTCACCTTGAGCCCATCCATCCCGCTTAAGGTGGCGCCATACTTCTCCATCTTGGCATTTATGTTATGCAGATTGACCTGCTCATCGACACCTTCAATAAAGGGTTCTTCGCCATAGACATGAGCCATCGCAACCTGTGCGAGGGAGAGGGCCGCAGGAGCCGTTTCTGGCAGCGTGATCCAGCGGGTGCTCATTCCCAGCAGGAAGGCGACCGATGCAGCCAGGGCGATCTGGCGCCAGGATGTCGATGTCCGGAGCTTGACCGGTGCCGTGCCAAGGGGTCGGGATGGCGGCATCTCATCTTGCGCGTCACTGTCTTGCAGCATGGCTTGCCTGAGCAGGACCCGTTCGGCCAGTCCGGCGGGAACCTCTACCTGCATGGCGCGCTTGAGGCTTCTGTCGAACTGCTTCATCTCGTCGAGATAGTTCCGATTGGCCTGGCTGGCTTCAGCTGTTTTGAGAAAATCCGGTTGTTGATCGTTGGGCTGGATCATGGCATTGCGGCGAAATTCGAGTTCATCCATGTCCGTGTCCTCTTGCTTGGTTCTTCTGCTCCATCGCCTCCTTGATCTGGTTGCGGGCGCGAAACAGTCGGGTCATGACGGTGTTCTTGTTGAGGCCGAGCATCTCGGCAATCTCCTCACCACTGAATCCTCCCACGACTTGCAGCAGCAGTGGCTCCTGGTACTCCTCGGGCAACCGGGCGATGTGGCGGTGCAACCACTCGTTCTCCATCTCCTGTTCGCTGTGCAGCGCATCGTGCTGGGGTTGAGGGTGATCGTCGAGATCCACCAGTTCCAGCTGTTTGCGTTCAAAGCGGCGGGCGTTCTCCCGTCTGAGGATGGTGATCAGCCACCCTTTGGCCGCCTTGTCATCCTGCAGGGTGTCGATCGCCTTCCAGGCACGCAGGAAGGTCTCTTGCACCAGATCTTCCGCTACGTTGGGATCCCGGGTCAGCCAGTAGGCATATCGATAGAGATCGCCATGCAGCGCATGAACCAGTGCTTCAAATTTGGTTTGTTTGTCAGCCATGGGATCAGAGACCGGCGAAGTGGCCGGATCATTTCCACCAATATGCTGCTGAGCACGTTTTTTTCTAAAAAACAGCAGTGCCATAGGGCAATCCTTGTCAGGGGGCGTGGCGGCGGGAGCGGGAACTCCCGTGCGCCAGCAGGTAAATCAGGTGCGCAATACCGGCAACTTCATCTGCCCTGAGGGTACGCGCCAGAGCGCGCCACTCGATGGGCGGGCCAGCAGAGGGCCGTGCAAAACAGGCTCGCTCGAGTGCGGCGAGCCCGTTGCCGACCCGATTATGCCCAGCGTCAGGCAACTGGCCTAATTGATAATAGGAGACCTGCCAGCGCAAGGTCGCCCATCGGATCAGTGCCTTGCGACTGGCATCCGGCTGGTGTTGGGCAAGGGCACGTTGCAGTTGATAGAAGGCGCGCCAGCGGGGCCAGTGGCGCCATAGTGAACGCAGCGTTATGGCCAGCACAACCCACCAAAGGCTCTCTCGCAGTGCCACCTGCGATGTCTGCTGATCAGGTTGCCGATTTGTCGTTGCCTGAAACGTCAGCGTAATGGCGGGCAGGCTGGCCTGTTCAATCCGGCCGCTTTGGGTATTAAACCAGGGCAGATCAATGGGGGGCAGCTGATAGTCGCCGCTCTGCTCCGCAACCAGAGTCTGGCGCCACTGTCGCTCAAACAGCAGCTTGCCATCGCGGTAACGCTCCTGCTGTTGCTCGCCATCGGGATGTGCCTGTATGCCGTTTGGCAGTTGATGGGCCATCAGGGGGGCAAGCTGTATCTGGCCGCTGTCACCATTTTCCATGGTCAGGGTGAGGATCCGGATCAGCGGTTCACCCACTTCCCCCGTGGAGGCCGGTTCAAGCCGCTGACTCAGGGTCAGCCGGGTGGCCAGCGGCGTGGCGGGGGCCTTGTCGACCCGAACCTCGAGTGGTGCCGCGCGGGCCGAGAGTTTTTGCGGCTTGCCCCCTTGCTGCGTGAGCTGCCCTTGCAAGCGGGGCGAGTCGAGGTGCCAGAGCCCAGGCGCTTTTGCCTGAACGAGCCAGCTGCGGGTGAGCCTGCCGGGCAGACCTGCCTGAGCGGGGGCGATCCACTCGTCGCTACCGAGGCGACGGATGGTGAAGTGGGCGGAGCTGAGCTCGCTCAGCGCCGGGTTTTGCATACTGGTGGGCAGCCACAGTGTCAGCCGGTAGCTCACCGGCTGGCCGGGATAGAGCGGGCCCTGATGATCAAGGTTGGCCTGCATTTCGAGGGGCGAGAGGGCTGCGGGTTGCGGCAGCGCCGCTGTTTTCGCCTCTCTCAATGGCAGGGTGAGCGAGGGAGTGAACTCATTTCCCAGCTTGATCGGGGCAATAACCACCTTTGTATTAGCGGGTGAGTCGCTCTGGTGCAGCGGGATCTGCCAGCGAGTCAGTTGTTGTACCGGGGTCGTGACCCGGCTCATGGTCACTCTGCCCACTGCAAACTGGCGCAGTAGGGGGGTGATCTCCAGTTCGCTGCTCTGGCGCTCGCCATCCGCTTCGATGATCAGCAGCCAATCGCTGGGGTCAGCTCCCGGCAGCAGCTCTGCCCGGGGGGGCAGGGCCCAACCAAGTGGACTCGCCAGTGCGAGCAACAGTCCCCATCCTGCCCGCGTCACCAGGGCTCCTCCACCTTGATAAGATCCCGGCGCAGCGCCTCTTTGCGCAGTCGCTGCTCCAGCAGCAACACCGGGGGGGAGGGTGGCAGGGGCATTGCCGTCGCCTGCTGAGCTGCCGATGGCTCGGGCTGCTTGCTGTTGCTGGTATCGGGAGCGGCGACCGTACTGCCTTGCAACAGAGAGAGGTTATAGAGCGCATCTTCATGGCCGGGTTCAAGCGCCAGAGCGGCCAGATAGGCCTCTTTGGCGGCCGCAAACTCCCCCAGTTGCAACAGGGCATTGCCGCGGTTGTAGTGGGCGGTGGCGCTCGCTGCTTCCTGATAGGCTGAGATAGCTTGCCGGTAGGCACCAGCTCGATACCAGGCGTTGCCGCGCCAGACAGGATCGTTGAAGGTGCGGGCAGCCCGTTGAAAATCCCCCTCTTGATAAGCCTGCATCGCTTGCAGATCTCCCTTCTCTGCTGCTTGCAGATCTTGCGGCGCAAGCAGCTGAATTCCCACCATCAGCGCCACCATCAACCGGGCGCCGACTCTGGCCAGCAAGGCGAGCGGTAACAAGGGGATTAGCAACCAGGGGCCAAGATCCAGTGGCGCCGGGGTGAGGGCCGAGGTAGTGGTGGGCAGCGGTGCAAAGCGGGGGACATCACTGGCAAGCCACTGCAGCTCACCGCCGAGACGGTTGGCCAGTGCGGCAATGGCCTGACTATCGGGGGCGGGCAACTGCGCGGGCATGCGGGCGGCAAATCCCAACTCATTGGCCGGAATGGCGGGCATGGGGGCCGGTTGACCACTGCTGGCGAGCAGAATATCGAGGCGTGCCGACTGGGTGTCGCGGCAGAGAAGGCGTTGCTGGCAGGGCCACAGAGCAGCGATTTGGGTCATCTGATTCTGGGTGAGGTCGTCGGTGATCAACAGTAGACGGGCCTGCTCACCGGGGGCCAGCTGCTTCATGGCAAGTTCCACCGCCCGTGCCGGGTTGCTGCCCTGCAGCGGCATGATATCGGGGCGCAAGTCAGGCAGCAGCAGCGAAAGGGCCTGATGATCCCGGGTTGGCGGCATGGCGAGGTAGGCATCACCTGCGTAGAGGATCAGCGCAATACGTTCGCCCTTGGTGTGGCTCAGCAGCTGCTGCAACTGCCATCTGACCCGAGTCGCCCGATCCGGTTTGAGGTCGGTGGCGGTCATCGAGCGTGACAAGTCCAGCAGCCAGATATCGAGCGGTGCCGCAGGCTGCTGTTGCTGCTCACCGCGCAGTGCGGGACCACTCAGGGCCAAAATCACGGGCAGGGTTGCCAGCCAGAGCCAAGGGCGCTGAGGACGGGAGGCTGGCAGCAGATAAGCCTGCATAGCAGGTGCGAGCAGCGGGGGCTGGCGACGATGGCTCCACCCTTGCCAAAGCCAGGGGATGAGTGCGATCAGCCACAGGGGGCGGAGCAAGATCAGCTCCATCTGCGTGCGCCTCGTGCCAGCCAGTTACGCACCATGCGAAACTCTAGTCTGCCGTGCCCTGATGGCAGAAGCAGCAAGCCACAAAGCAGTGCCAACGGCCAGGGGTAGAGCTCGATCACCGGTTGGTACTGGGCAACGGGCATGGGGGCCGGTTCAAGGGCATTGAGGGTCGCGTTGATGGCCTCGAGATCGCTTTGGGTGCGTGCTCGAAAGTAACGCCCCTGGCCTGTCTGGGCCAGCGCTTGAAGAAGCGGCTCGTCCAGTTCGCTGCTGGGATCGGCCTGACCGCTGCCCACCTCATCGTAGGGTTGGATAAAGGTATCGGGATCGGCCCCGACCCCCAGCGTGTAGATCCGTATTCCCTGCGCTGCGGCGAGTTTGGCCTCCTGCAGTGGGTCGGCACTGCCTGCGGTATTGCGGCCATCAGTGACCAGCAGCAGGGCGGTGGGGCGACCAGGATCCCCATGCTGACGTGCCAGCTGGATTGCCTCGCCAAGGGCGGTGGTTCGGCCGACCAGATCAAAATCGAGCTCGTCGCTCAAGGTCAACAGCGCCGGGATCTCCTGAGTGAGGGGAGAGAGCAGATAGGCGTGATCGGCAAAGACGATGAGGCCCACCCTGTCTCCGGCACGTTTGGCGATCAGCGCCTTGATCTGCTGGCGCACCGCCGTCAGCCGTGCTTGCTGCTCGCCGTTGTCGAGCATATCCGGGGTACGCATGCTGTCTGACAGATCTACCGCCAGCAGCAGATCCCGACTCCCCTCATATTGGATCACCGGTTCCCCCCACCACTGGGGGCGGCAGAGGGCGAGGATAAGGGCGCACCAGAGCAGCATGGCGCGCCAGAGTGGCAATCCGGCCTGAGGACGCAGCAGCGCAAACCCGGGGTGAGCCAGATAGCCGCGGCGCAGGGGTGGCAAGCCGAAGCGCACCAGCAAGGGCAGCACCAGCGCCAGCGCAAACCAGGGCCAGGCCAGGATCATGGCTGCCTCCGCGCGGCTTTACGCTTCGAGCGGGGATAGCGTTGCAAGAAGAGGGTCTGACCCCAGCGGCGATAATGTTGCCGAAGCTGTTCGCTCTGCTCGCGAGTCGGGTTCTGGCTGCCATAGAGCCAACTGCTCCAGTGAGACGAGAACTGGCTGAAATCGCTGCCGCCGTGACGATCGACGAAGGCGAGCCACGCCTCTCCCTGCAGCTGGCGCGCCTCGGGCCAGCGTTGCAGTGCTTCATGACGCAGGGCCTCCTGTATGCGTGCCACCAGCAGCACCGGATCTCCCTCCAGCTGACGACACCAGCGGCGGTAACGTATCACCCTCTTGGCAATCAAGACGATCAGCAGCAGCAATAACGCTGTGATCAATAGCCACAATAGCGCCTGCACTCTGGGATCAAGACTCTGTTCAATCAGGTCCGGCCCCGGGTGGATGTCTCGCATCAGGGCGGCCAGCGGCGGAGTGATGGCGTCGGAGGCGGGACTGGCGCTGTCGAGTTCGGCGGGGGAGATCATCCCTGATGACATAACCCCTCCTGCCACTGCTGTTGCAGCGTCTGGCTGTTATCGAGCAGATAGAGACGCAGCACCAATGGCAACAGCAACTGCTTGCCGTGGGCTAGTTGCTTCTCGGCGACATGCCGGTAGCGCTGGGAGAAACCGGCATGGCCCCCATCCAGCCAGCCCTGATAGCGTTGCCCTGGCCGATCGATAGCCACTGGTAGCTGGCCGTCAGGGGGAAGGGATGCCTCAAGGGGATCGCGGATCTGCCAATAGTGAATATCGTGGCGCCGTGAGAGCAGCTGCAATTGCTGACAGAGCGCCGACTCGCAGGGTCTGTGATCTGTGATGATCGTCAGCTTGGCTCCGTGAGGCAGCTTCACGCCGGACAAGGTGTCGGCCAGAGAGTGAGAAAGCGCCCGGCGGGCCAGCCCTTGCTGATAGTGATGGCAGAGGGATTCGAGCAGGGGCAGCACGCTGCCGCGCTGGCTCTGGTGATGGGAGATAAGCCCGTGGCAGATCAGGGTGTTGTGCTGCTTCTCCCCTTGCCAGATCAAGGCTGCCGCCAGCTCGCAGGCGAGGCGCGCCTTGAGCTGCAGTGTGGAGCCGAAATACATGGCGGGAGAGAGATCGAGCAGCAGCCAGTGCGCCTGATCCAGCTCCTCGCTATAGAGGCGGGTATAGGGACGACCGAGGCGTGCGGTCACTCGCCAGTCGATATGGCGTACCTCGTCACCAGCCTGATAGGCGCGCAGCTCTCGAAACGTGAGTCCGGGAGATCGGCCCGGTTTGCCGCGTTCACTGCTGCTTCGGCCTGTTATCGGCTTAGCTCTGGCATTGGCCCAGAGCCGGATATTGAGCAGCCGTGGCAGTGACAGAGCGATGTCGGGATGCAGGCCGGGATCTAGGGGCATGGCACCTGATCCAGCAGTTGGGCGATCAGGATATCGTTGTCCAGATTGTCAGCCAGTGCCTGATAGCTGGGAATAAGGCGATGGCGTAGCACCGGATAAGCTTGCAGCTGGATATCTTCCGGCAGCACATAGTCACGCCCGGCAAGCCAGGCGCGGGCGCGGGCGGAGCGAGCCAGCCCCAGCGTAGCCCGAGGGCTGGCCCCCACGGCAATCAGCGGCTCAAGGGCGGGGCACTGGCCGCTGCCCGGGCGGGTGGCACAGACCAGCTCCACCAGATAGTGCTCCAGTCTGCTCTGCATGCTGACCGCCAGTACTTCGCTGCGGGCATGTTGCAAAGTGGTCTGGCTCAGGGTCACCGGCGCAGTGCCAAGCTGCTCGCCGCTGGCGTTAAGCTGCAAGATGGCGAGTTCCATGGTGGGGCTCGGGTAATCCACCATCAGCTTGAGCAAAAAACGGTCGAGCTGAGCCTCCGGCAGGGGATAGGTCCCCTCCTGCTCGATGGGGTTCTGGGTGGCGGCCACCATAAAGAGGGTTGGCAGTCGCCAGCTCTTTTTGCCTACTGTGATTTGATGTTCGGCCATGGCTTCCAGCAGCGCCGATTGCACCTTGGCGGGTGCCCGGTTGATCTCGTCCGCCAGCACCAGATGGTTGAAGAGGGGGCCGGGTTGGAATACAAAACTGGCATCTTGCGGGTGAAACACCTCGCTGCCGGTGAGATCGGCAGGAAGCAGGTCGGGGGTAAACTGGATACGGGCAAAGCGCCCTTCGACGGCGCCAGCGAGCGCTTTGACTGCGCGGGTTTTGGCAAGACCGGGAGCGCCTTCGATTAACACATGTCCTTCACATAACAGGGCAATCAGGAGCCCTTCTATTAGCTCCTCCTGCCCCAGGATCTGACTGCCAAGATAGTCCCTAAGTGCTCTGAACTCGGCCGCTGCCATGCGATAAACCCGTTGTTTTTATGGAAGTTGATCTTTTTATACTCCAGTTGCTCCCCAAGGGCGAGCAAAGGGGCCTTGCCGTGCTTAATTTAGTTTCAATCAGCTGTATGAAACTTGTGATTGGATTGTTAAGATGTGGCGCAATGAGGTCAGACCTCTGCCTTTTAAACCAAGGAGCCAGGATGAAACAGCCATTGAAACTGACGACTCGCCAGGGCGAACGGATTGCCGTCGTGGCGGGGCTGCGTACCCCCTTTGCCAAGCAGGCCACCGCCTTTCATGGCGTGCCTGCAGTCGATCTCGGCAAACTGGTGGTGAGCGAGATGCTCGCCCGTACCGATCTCGATCCCAAGCTTATCGACCAGCTGGTGTTTGGTCAGGTGGTTCAGATGCCGGAAGCCCCCAACATTGCCCGTGAAATCGTGCTTGGCACCGGCATGAGCGTCAACACCGATGCCTATAGCGTCTCTCGCGCCTGTGCCACCAGTTTCCAGGCGGTAGCCAACGTCACCGAATCCATCATGGCCGGTACCGTAGACATCGCCATCGCCGGCGGCGCCGACTCCTCTTCCGTGCTGCCCATCGGAGTGAGCAAGAAGCTGGCCCGTGCCCTGGTGGATCTCAACAAGGCGCGCAATCTGCAGCAGCGCTTCAATATTCTGCGTCAGCTGCGAGTCAAGGATCTGCTGCCGGTGCCGCCCGCTGTGGCGGAATACTCTACTGGCCTCTCCATGGGGCAGACCGCTGAGCAGATGGCCAAGAGCCACCAGATCAGCCGCGAGGCGCAAGATGCGCTGGCTCACCGCTCCCACACTCTGGCCGCGCAGGCTTGGGCTGATGGCAAGCTCAGCGGTGAGGTGTTTACCGCCCATGTACCGCCCTACAAGTCACCGCTGGAGCGGGACAACAATATCCGTGAAAGCTCGGACTTGGCGAGCTACGCCAAGCTCAAGCCGGTGTTTGACCGGGTCCATGGCACAGTGACGGCGGCCAACGCCACGCCGCTGACCGATGGCGCCGCTGCCGTGTTGCTGATGCGGGAAGGGCGGGCAAAAGAGTTGGGCCTCGAGCCGCTTGGCTATATCCGCAGCTTCGCCTTTTCAGCCATCGATGTGTGGCAAGATATGCTGATGGGTCCTTCCTATGCCACGCCGCTGGCGCTGGACAGAGCCGGCATCACGCTCGGTGATCTCACCCTGATCGACATGCACGAAGCCTTTGCCGCCCAGACGCTGGCCAACCTCAAGATGTTTGCCAGTGCCGATTTTGCCCGCGACAAGCTGGGCCGCGATCAGGCCATCGGCGAGGTGGACATGGAGAAGTTCAACGTCCTCGGCGGTTCGCTGGCCTATGGCCACCCCTTTGCCGCGACCGGTGCGCGGATGATCACTCAGACCCTGCACG
The DNA here is from genome assembly GCF_024436075.1 of Aeromonas sp. JL9. Taxonomy (NCBI): domain Bacteria; kingdom Pseudomonadati; phylum Pseudomonadota; class Gammaproteobacteria; order Aeromonadales; family Aeromonadaceae; genus Aeromonas; species Aeromonas sp. JL9. The sequence continues at coordinate 87,040 of NZ_JANFNV010000004.1, forward strand.
AGCTGCGTCGTCGCGGCGGGGGACTGGGGCTCAACACCGCCTGTGCGGCGGGTGGATTGGGCGTGGCTATGGTGTTGGAGGTTGAATGATGAGCGCTAAGACTTTTTCCCTGGATGTTCGCAAAGATGGCATCGGCATCCTCACCATGGATGTGCCGGGCGAGAGCATGAATACCCTGAAAGCAGCCTTTGTGGAGGAGATCCGCACCGTGCTGGCCGAAGTGAAACGCAACAAGGATTTGATCGGTCTGGTGATCACCTCCGGCAAGAAGGACTCCTTCATTGCTGGCGCTGACATTACCATGCTGGCTGCCTGCACCAGTGCCAAGGATGCCGAGACCCTGTCGCGAGAAGGGCAGGAGATCTTTGCCGAGATCGAGGGGCTGACCATTCCGGTGATCGCCGCCATTCATGGCCCCTGCCTCGGTGGCGGGTTGGAGCTGGCGCTGGCCTGTCATGGCCGGGTGGTGACCGATCACGGCAAATCTGTGCTGGGATTGCCGGAAGTGCAGCTCGGCCTGCTGCCGGGCTCTGGCGGTACCCAGCGTCTGCCGCGCCTTATCGGGGTGGCCAAGGCGCTGGATCTGATGCTGACCGGCAAGCAGGTTCGGGCCAAACAGGCCAAGAAATTGGGGCTGGTGGACGATGTGGTGCCCCCTTCCATCTTGCTGGATGCTGCAATAAAGCTGGCCAAGAAGGGCAAGCCGCGCCACGAGTTGAAGCGGGATCTGCAGGGCAAGCTGCTGGAGACCAATAAGCTTGGCCGCAAGGTGCTGTTTGATCAGGCGCGCAAAGGGGTGATGAGCAAGACGCGTGGTAACTACCCTGCGCCGGAGCGGATCCTGGACGTGGTGCGCATCGGTGTGGAGGAGGGGATGCAGGCTGGCCTCGCCGCCGAGTCCCGCCACTTCGGCGAGCTGGTGATGACGGCCGAGTCCGCAGCCCTGCGTTCTATCTTCTTTGCCACCACGGAAATGAAGAAAGAGGTCACTTATCAGGGCGCCGAGCCGCGCAAGGTGGGCCACGCAGCCGTGCTGGGTGGCGGTCTGATGGGGGGCGGCATCGCATTCGTCACCGCCACCAAGGCGGGCGTACCGGTGCGGATCAAGGATGTGGCAAGCGCCGGGATCGGCAATGCCATGCGCTACAGCTACGACATTCTGGCCAAGAAGCTCAAACGCCGTCATATCTTGCGCAGTGAACTTGAGAAGCAGATGAGCTTGCTGACCGGTACTCTGGACTACTCCGGTTTCCACCGGGTCGACATGGTGGTGGAGGCGGTGTTTGAAGATCTCAATCTCAAACACCAGATGGTGAAGGATGTGGAGCGTGAGTGTGGTGAACACACAGTGTTTGCCTCCAATACCTCGTCACTGCCCATCAACCAGATAGCTTCAGTGGCGAGCCACCCCGAGCGGGTTATCGGTTTGCACTACTTCAGTCCGGTCGACAAGATGCCGCTGGCGGAGATCATCCCCCACGCCGGCACCAGTGCCGAGACCGTTGCCACCACTCTGGCCTTCGCCCGCGCACAGGGCAAAACGCCTATCGTGGTGAAGGACGAGGCCGGTTTCTACGTCAACCGCATCCTCGCTCCCTACATGAACGAAGCCGCACGTCTGGTGTTGGAAGGGGAGCCGGTAGAAGTGCTGGATAGCGCGTTGCTCGACTTCGGTTTCCCGGTTGGCCCCATCACATTGCTCGACGAAGTGGGCATTGATGTGGGGGCCAAGATCTCCCCCATCCTCGAAAAAGAGTTGGGTGGCGAGCAGTTCCAGGCACCCAAGGCGTTCGACAAGCTGCTGCAAAACGATCGCAAGGGGCGCAAGAACGGCAAGGGCTTCTACCTCTATGGCAAGGCAGCAAAAGGTAAGAAGAAGGTGGATGAGAGCGTCTATGGCGTGCTGGGGATCAAGCCGGTAGCCAAACTTGCCAAACAGGATATTGCCGAACGTTGTGTGCTGCTGATGCTCAATGAAGCGGCCATGACCCTTGACAGCGGTGTGGTTGCATCGGCCCGTGACGGTGATATCGGTGCCATTTTCGGCATCGGTTTCCCGCCCTTCCTCGGTGGCCCGTTCCGCTATATGGACACGCTCGGGATCGATCATCTGGTTGGCCGTCTGGAGTATTACCAGAAGCGCCACGGCGACCGGTTCGCCCCCTGTGCCCGTCTCAAGGCGATGGCCGCAGAGCAGCAGACCTTCTACTGATAACCGCTGCAGAGTGACCGCAAGGCAAAGAGGCCCGCACCCCATGCGGGCCTCTTTCTATGTTGTGGTTTGTTCCGGTTGTGCTGCGATGATGCAGGCAGAGGCAAACGCTGATAAAAAACGGCCCACCGAAGTGGGCCGTCGAGATATCACGTCACGGATCAGATCCCCGGTTTGCGTTCCGGGCAGCGGCCGATAATATCGGGTGGCAGTTCACCGTTGTCCTGCTCCAGCACTACATCAAACCCCCACAGCTGATGCAGGTGTTTGAGCACCTCATGGCGTGAGTCGCCAAGGGGGATGCGGTTGTGGGGCACATAGCGCAGGGTGAGGGAGCGATCCCCCTTCACGGCAACGTTGTAGACCTGAATATTGGGCTCCAGATTGCTGAGGTTGTACTGGGCCGACAAAGTATTACGCACCTGACGATAGCCCTCGTCATTGTGAATGGCGGAGACCTTCAGATAGTTCTTCAGATCATCGTCATCAATGGCGAACAGCTTCATATCCCGCATTACCTTCGGGCTTAAGAACTGGCTGATAAAGCTCTCATCCTTGAAGTTCTGCATGGCAAAGTGGAGGGTTTCGACCCAGTTGCTGCCAGCGTAATCGGGGAACCAGTATCTGTCCTCCTCAGTCGGGTTCTCGCAGATGCGGCGCAGGTCGGTAAACATGGCAAACCCCAGCGCATAGGGGTTGATCCCCGAGTAGTAGCGACTGTTGTAAGCCGGTTGATAGACCACATTGGTGTGGCTGTGCAGCACCTCCATCATGAAGCGATCGCTCAGCTTGCCCTCGTCATAGAGGTGGTTGAGGATGGTGTAGTGCCAGAAGGTGGCCCACCCCTCGTTCATCACCTGGGTCTGCTTTTGCGGATAGAAGTACTGGCTGATCTTGCGTACGATGCGCACTATCTCGCGCTGCCAAGGTTCCAGCAGGGGGGCATTCTTCTCGATGAAATAGAGAATGTTCTCCTGGGGTTCGGCAGGGTAGCGTCGGTCTTCCACCCCAGCAGCTTTATGCTGCTTGGGCAGGGTACGCCACAGCTCGTTGACCTGAGTCTGCAGATAATCTTCCCGCGCCTTCTGGCGCCGTTTCTCCTCGGCCATCGAAATCTTCTGGGGCCGCTTGTAGCGATCGACTCCGAAGTTCATCAGGGCATGGCAGGAGTCGAGCAACTGTTCCACCGCTTCTATACCGTGCTTCTCTTCACACTGGGTGATGTAGTTCTTGGCGAACAGCAGGTAGTCGATGATGGAGGAGGCATCGGTCCAGGCCTTGAACAGGTAGTTGTTCTTGAAGAAGGAGTTGTGACCGTAGCAGGCGTGGGCCATCACCAGTGCCTGCATCGGCATGGTGTTCTCCTCCATCAGGTAGGCGATGCAGGGATCCGAGTTGATGACGATCTCGTAGGCCAGTCCCATTTGGCCGCGCTTGTAGTTGCGCTCGGTGTGGATAAAGCGCTTGCCGAACGACCAGTGCTGATAGCCGATAGGCATGCCGACGCTGGAGTAGGCATCCATCATCTGCTCGGCGGTGATCACCTCGATCTGGTTGGGGTAGGTGTCCAGCTTGTAGAAGCGGGCGACCCGGGCGATCTCCTGGTGATAGGTCTCCAGTAGATCGAAGTTCCAGTCAGGCCCATCATCCAGTGGCGCTACACGTTTTTCAGTTTCGATCATGTGACCTCCTCACGCCGCTTGCTTCTTGAACAGCTCCCGGAATACCGGATAGATATCCTCGACCTTGCGAATATGCTCCATCGCAAAGTGGGGGAACTGGCTGGCCACTGATTCATACTCGTGCCACAGGGTCTGGTGGGCACGGGTGGTGATTTCTATGTAGGAGTAGTAGCGCACTCTTGGCATGATGTCCCGAGCCAGGATCTCCCGGCATTGAGGTGAATCATCTGCCCAGTTGTCGCCATCCGACGCCTGCGCCGCATAGATATTCCACTGGTTGGCCGGGTAACGCTCGTTGATGATGTCATTCATCATTTTGAGCGCACTGGAGACGATGGTGCCGCCGGTCTCCTGGGAGTAGAAGAACTCGTGCTCGTCCACCTCCTTGGCCTGGGTGTGGTGGCGGATGTAAACCACCTCTACGTTCTTGTAAGTCCGGCTCAGGAACAGATAGAGCAGGATATAGAAACGCTTGGCCATCTCCTTGGTGGCCTGATCCATGGAGCCCGAGACGTCCATCAGACAGAACATCACCGCCTGACTGGAAGGGACGGGCCGTTTGACGAAGTTGTTGAACTTGAGATCAAAGGTGTCGATAAATGGCACCGCATCGATCCGTCGTTTCAGCTCGCGGATCTCCTTCTCGAGCTGGGCAATTTCGGCAAAGTGTTCGTTGGGATCTGCGGCCAGCAGTGCCAGTCGCTCTTCCAGTTCATGCAACTGGCGCTTTTTGCCAGCTTGCAACGCCATACGCCGTGCCAGCGAGTTTTGCAGGGAACGCACCACGTTGATATTGGCGGGCACCCCGTTGGAGGTGTAGCCCGCCCGATAGGTTTTGACTTCCATCAGCTGATTGAGCTGGGTTTTCTGGAGCCGCGGTAGCTCCAGATCTTCAAACAGCAGGTCGAGATACTCATCCTTGGATATCTGGAACACGAAATCATCGGCCCCTTCACCCTGATTGGATGCCTGTCCCTCGCCGGAACCCTGTCCGCCGCCCCCTCCTTTGGGGCGGTCAATTTTGTCGCCAGAGACGAATTGATCATTGCCAGGATGCACCATATCCCGTTTACCGCCGTGCCCCTGATGGAAATGGGGTTCGCCGATATCCTTGGTCGGGATGCTGATGCTCTCGCCCTTGTCTACGTCCTGAATGCTGCGCTTGGAGACAGCATCCGAGACCGCTTGTTTTATCTGCTTCTTGTAGCGGCGGATGAAGCGCTGCCGATTGACAGCGCTTTTGTTTTTGCCGTTGAGCCTGCGGTCGATAAAATGCGCCATAACTCCCCCTTGAACCGTCAGGGTCAGGATGACTTGCGTACCCTGAGGTACCATTCGGAGAGCAGTCGCACCTGTTTACGGGTGTAGCCTTTCTCCATCATCCGTTCGACAAAGTTATCGTGCTTCTTCTGCTCCTCGGCCGAGGTTTTGCTGTTGAAGGAGATAACCGGCAGCAGCTCTTCCGTGTTGGAGAACATCTTTTTCTCGATCACGGTGCGCAGCTTCTCGTAACTGGTCCAGTTGGGGTTACGGCCTGCATTGTTGGCCCGGGCACGCAACACGAAGTTGACGATTTCGTTACGGAAATCTTTCGGGTTGCTGATCCCGGCAGGTTTTTCAATTTTCTCCAGCTCGCTGTTGAGGGACGCTCTGTCAAACAGCTGGCCGGTTTCGGGGTCACGGTACTCCTGATCCTGGATCCAGAAGTCGGCGTAGGTGACGTAACGATCGAAGATGTTCTGACCGTACTCGGAGTAGGACTCGAGATAAGCGGTCTGGATCTCCTTGCCGATGAACTCCACATAGCGTGGGGTCAGATAGCCCTTGATGAACTCAAGGTAGCGATCGTGCAGCTCTTGCGGGAACTGCTCGCGCTCGATTTGCTGCTCCAGCACATAGAAGAGGTGCACCGGGTTGGCGGCCACTTCCGCATGGTCGAAGTTGAAGACGCGGGAGAGGATCTTGAACGCAAAACGGGTGGAAAGACCATTCATCCCCTCGTCCACACCCGCGTAGTCGCGATACTCCTGATAGCTCTTCGCCTTCGGATCGGTGTCTTTGAGGCTTTCGCCATCATAGACCCGCATCTTGGAGTAGATGCTGGAGTTTTCGGGTTCTTTCAGCCGTGACAACACCGAGAACTGGCCCAGCAACTCGAGGGTACCCGGGGCGCATTTAGCCTCGGTGAGCTCGCTGTTGACCAGCAGCTTCTCGTAGATCTTCACCTCTTCGGAGACGCGCAGGCAGTAAGGCACCTTGACGATGTAGACCCGGTCGAGGAAGGCCTCGTTGTTCTTGTTGTTGCGGAACTGCTGCCACTCGGATTCGTTGGAGTGAGCCAGCAAGATGCCGTCAAAGGGGAGGGCGGACAGCCCCTCGGTGCCGTTGTAGTTACCCTCCTGAGTTGCAGTCAGCAGCGGGTGCAGCACCTTGATGGGCGCTTTGAACATCTCCACAAATTCCATCACACCCTGGTTCGCCTTGCACAGCGCACCTGAGTAGGAGTAGGCATCGGCGTCATCCTGGGCGAAGTGCTCCAGCATGCGGATGTCGACCTTGCCGACCAGTGAGGAGATGTCCTGGTTGTTGTCATCACCGGGTTCAGTCTTGGCAATGGCGATTTGATCGAGGATGGAGGGGTTGACCTTCTCCACCTTGAACTTGGTGATGTCGCCGCCAAACTCGTGCAGGCGTTTGGCCACCCAGGGGGACATGATGGGACGCAGGTAACGGCGCGGGATGCCGTACTCTTTTTCCAGGATCTCCCCATCCTCTTCGATATCGAACAGGCAGAAGGGGTGATCGTTGACCGGTGAGCCCTTGATGCGATAGATGGGCACCTTCTGCATCAGGGATTTGAGTTTCTCTGCCAGCGAGGATTTACCGCCGCCAACGGGGCCCAGCAGATAGAGGATCTGTTTCTTCTCCTCCAGCCCCTGGGCGGAGTGTTTGAGGTAGGAGACGATCTGTTCGATGGCCTCTTCCATCCCGTAGAAATCCTTGAAGGCGGGATAGCGTGCCACGACGCGGTTGGAGAAGAGTCGGCTCAGTCTGGGGTTGGCTGAGGTGTCTACCATCTCCGGCTCACCAATGGCGGTCAGCAGACGTTCGGCTGCGGAGGCGTAGCAGGCTTTGTCCTGCTTACACATATCCAGGAACTCCTGGATGGTATATTCCTCTTCTCTCGCTTTTTCATATCGCTGTTGGTAATGCTCGAATATGCCCATAACTTTGCCCTCGTTATAGTCGCTTACCCTGAAAAAAGTGGATGACTGCTTTTGTGTTGTGCGCTTTTAAAGCCTAGTCAACAGACTCCAGTAATCCATCACGGTTGATAGGTTAAATTCTGAAGAAACCTGCCCGATCCTTGTGCGGGGAGGGTCAGTCAACAACACCGCTATGTTACTGACTGTTAAATTATTTTTGCCACGACAGTGAGGTAAATGTCAAAGACATAAAAAATAAATGTTTATGGGAAAGAGGGAACTTATTGCGAAAAGATTAAGGGCTTTGACGAAAGGCAATGGGGCTGCGGGTTGGCGGGGTTATGGATGAGAATGTCATTACGTGAACGTCAACGTAAATCACTTCGTTTGGAGTTTTGGCTCTAATTTTTACATTGACGCTACATTTTGAGTGCCCTAGATTGGCGATGTGTGAGCAGCAAGATGCTTTAGCAAGAGAGTTGACTGTTGCCTCACCAAGCTCTGTTTAAGCACGTTTCCGTTGGCTTGACCCTCGCAACCGCGAGGGTCTTCTTTTTCTGTGTCTGTAAACGCTTGTTTCTGATGGTGGCTATTGACGCAACCAGCGCTCACCTAGCAAGGGTAGGCTTGTTGCACTGCCGCCAGGACGCGGGCAAACGGGTGCGCGGCCAACTGGCCTGCACCCGCCAGCGATTTGGCTTTGACCCGGCTGGTCAGCGGTGTGGTGATACCGCACAGGAAGCGGGCCAGAACACGAGCATCCACCGAACCTGTCTTGGCAATCAGCGGATCGCACCAGGCACGGATCCCCGCCTCGTTTGGCATGGTCAGTGAGGGTAGGGGAGGAAGATGTGCCACCTCGCCGCGACAAACCGAACAGTGGCCACAATGAACCGGCGCCACCTCATCGGCAAAATAGCGGGCGAGGCGGTGGCTCAGGCACTCACTTGAGGTGAAAAAGTCGAGCATGGCTTGCAGTCTGGCCAGCTCGCTCCGCTCTTTTTGCAGGAACAGGGCGTGCAGGGCATTTGCTTCCTGCTCGTTGTCCCACCCCTGACGGGTGATCCGGTAGACCTCGGTCATCTGTTTGCTTTCAAGCTCGATCCAGCCTTGCTGCTGCAGGTAGTCGAGCGCCGCAACGGCCCGCTGCCGCTCCCCCTGATAGCCCTGCCAGAGGGCATCAAAGTCCATGGTGCACCAGCTGCGCGCTTGCGGGGCGCAGGTGAACAGCTGCTCCAGAAAATGGCGGCGATCCGGATTGAAGCGGCTCACTATCTCATCTTTATCCAGCACAAATTTGAAGCGGTAGTCGGCGTAATAGCTGTAGGCCGGGGTGATGATGCCCGCCATCTCCAGATAGACCAGCAGGGTTTTAAGGGGCAACTGGCGGATATTGGTGTCGTTGGAGAGGCGCAGCAGGGTGAATTCCCACTCGTTCCCGCTCTGCTTGATGATGGCAAGAAGCTGGAGGATGGCACTCAAATCCGGCGTATCGCCGTAGACGAAGTTCTCCAGCACCGGCAGCTGGCTCTGGTTGGCCAGCACGATACAGCGCGATGGTTGGCCATCCCGTCCGGCGCGGCCAATCTCCTGGCTGTAGTTCTCGATAGATTTGGGCAGATCGTAGTGAATGACCCGCTGGATATCCGCTTTGTCGATCCCCATGCCAAAGGCGATGGTGGCGACGATGCAATCCACCTTGCCAGCCATGAAGTCGTGCTGGATCTGACTGCGCAGCGCCGAGTCTAGTCCGGCATGATAGGCGCGGGCGTTGATCCCTTCTCTAATGAGTTGCTCGGCACAGGCTTCTGCGGTGTGTTGCAAGGTGACGTAGACGATGGTGGGGGCCGCCGGATCGTTGGCCAACTCCTGCGCGAGCCAGCTATCCCGCGCGTCGGGCGACAGGGGAATGACCGCCAGATCAAGATTGGGGCGATAGAAACCAGTAACCACGACCCCCTCCGGCGCGATGCCGAATTTGGTCTGCATATCCTGAATCACCGCCGGTGTGGCGGTGGCGGTGAGCAGCAGCACCTGCGGGATCTTCAGGTCATGGCGATAGCTCGGCAGCTTGAGGTAGTCGGGGCGAAAGTTGTGGCCCCACTCCGAGATACAGTGCGCCTCATCGACGACCAGCAGCGAGAGCGGCACTTGCTGGATAAAGCGGCGAAAGCGCTCGTTCTTGAGTCGCTCCACCGAGATCATCAGGATCTTGAGCTGGCCATCCAGCGCCTGCTGCATCACTCGTCGGCTCTCCTCCGGGCTCTGGCTTGAGTCGAGGGTGGCGGCGCTTATTCCCTTGCTTTTGAGGAAGGCGAGCTGATCGTGCATCAACGCCAGTAGCGGAGAGATCACCAGGGTCAGGTGAGGCAGGGCGAGGGCCGGCAGTTGATAACAGAGCGACTTGCCGGAGCCGGTGGGAAAGATAGCGGCGGCACTCTGACCAGCCAGCACCCGGCTGATCACCGCTTCCTGACCTGGCCTGAGTGCGGAGAAACCAAAATATTGGTTGAGCAGGGATGGGATCATGGCAAGGCTCCGCGGCAAATGGGGGATGATAGCACAGCTACGCCGGTCACGGGTGGCACAGGAATGGTCGTGAGGGTAAGGGCAGAGAGTGTCGATAAAACGTACAAAAATGGGTGGTTGCGCTGTGGTTAAGGTTTTGTTGCGGTTTTTTGTGATGGAAACGGGATATTTTTTGGTGAGTCTCTGGAAAAAAAAGATGGCGAATGGGATATTCCGTCATGCAATCCGGTGACTGGCGGATCGGCCCGACAGAAGACTGGCCACAGACACCACATCCGGGCGACAGGGGTCTCCCGATGAGTGGTTGCAGACAGGACTCATGATTCATGCACTACGGTGCTTAGGGACTTTTTTGATGACACAACAACACCCCCTCCTTCGGCTGGTCAATAGCACCAGTCTGGTCAGCCAGATCCTGGTTGGTCTGGTATTCGGTATCTTGCTGGCACTGTTTGCGCCCGAGTGGGCGAAAACGGCAGGTCTGCTCGGCAGTCTGTTCGTTGGTGCACTGAAAGCGGTAGCCCCGCTGCTGGTATTCGTACTGGTGATGGCGGCCATCATTGGTCACAAGCAGGGTCAGAAGACCAATATTCGCCCGCTGCTGGCGCTCTACCTGTTTGGTACCTTCTCTGCGGCCGTGGTCGCGGTGATTGCCAGCTTCCTGTTCCCCTCCAACCTCCATCTGGTGGCCAATACTGCCGAGATCACCCCGCCCGGCGGGATCACCGAGGTACTGCAGACCCTGCTGTTCAACGTGGTGACCAACCCGGTCAAGGCGCTGATGGATGCCAACTATATCGGGATCCTGGCGTGGGCCATCGGTCTGGGTATCGCCATGCGCCATGCTAACGAGAGCACCAAGGCGCTCATCACTGACCTGTCTCACGGTGTCTCCGCCATCGTGAAAGCGGTGATCCGCTGTGCTCCGCTCGGGATCCTGGGTCTGGTTGCCTCCACGCTGGCAGAGACCGGCTTCGATGCCCTGTTTGGCTATGCCCAACTGCTGGTGGTGCTGATCGGCTGCATGCTGTTTATCGCCTTTGTGGTCAACCCGTTGATCGTCTTCTGGAAGATCAAGCGCAACCCCTATCCGCTGGTGCTGACTTGCCTCAAAGAGAGCGGTGTGACCGCCTTCTTTACCCGCAGCTCTGCCGCCAACATTCCGGTCAACATGGCGCTGTGTGAAAAACTGCGCCTGCCCAAAGATACCTACGCGGTCTCCATCCCGCTGGGTGCCACCATCAACATGGCGGGTGCGGCCATCACCATCACTGTGCTGGCCATGGCGGCGGTACATACCCTGGGGATGGAAGTGGACATGGCAACGGCCATTCTGCTCTCCGTGGTTGCCACCATCAGTGCCTGTGGCGCATCCGGTGTCGCCGGTGGCTCCTTGCTGCTGATCCCGCTGGCCTGCAGCCTGTTTGGCATCAGCAACGACATCGCCATGCAGGTGGTTGCTGTCGGCTTTATCATCGGCGTGTTGCAGGATTCTGCCGAGACAGCGCTGAACAGCTCTACCGACGTGCTGTTCACCGCCGCAGCTTGCATGGCTGAAGATGAAACCTTGCTGGATGTGGCTCCGGTACCTAGCCGCGAAGCCTGATCTCGCAACGGTCAGTTTCGCAACACACTGCGCCCTCTTCGGAGGGCGCTTTTTATTGCCGGATTTGATCTCTTTTCCTCTTTGAGCAATCTCATTGGCTGATGTGCCGGACATTCTGTCGCCCTTGCCCTGGGCGCTGCCTTATCTTTATCCCTTTGAGTTGTGCTTCCTCCTTCTGTTGTGCGTTACACATTTTTGTCTGTTCTGCCAACAGCCGATTGCTATGGCTTACCCCAGATCTTCAAGACAATCACATCATCACAGAAGAATGGAGGTGGCTGGCTGCGGCAGATGAACCCAACTCGTCCTATCAGACACGCCGTCATGGTTTGGTGAGGGAGAGTAAACGTGTTGAGGATCTTGAGCTGCGGGCAGGGGGGGTGGTCTTGTTGATACCCGATGTGCTCTGCCATGGCGCTGGTGAGCATACAGATATCCAACAAAGGGAGTAATAAGGAGAGAGCAGGGGAATCGCGGAGGCACAGATTGCAGAGATAAAAAAGCCAGCCGAGTGTTCGGCTGGCTTTTTGCTATCAGTGGCAGGTGGGGGATTAACCGACCAGCTGATAGAGGATGGCAGAGATGGCGATCATGCCCATCACAGCGACAAATACGTTGCTGATATGGCCCTGATACTTCGCCATGGCCGGTACGCGCTTGATGGCGTACATCGGCATGATGAACAGGATGGTAGCGATGATCGGGCCGCCCAAGGATTCAATCATGCCCAGGATGGAGGGGTTGGCAATGGCAGTGCCCCACAGGGTCAGGATGAAGAAGGCGATGATGAACATCTCGACTTTCTTGGCGTTCGGCTCTTTGCCGGACTTGCGCATGTTCTGCACGATCATCCCTTTCAGACCTTCACGGGCACCCAGATAGTGGCCGAAGAAGGAGGAGACGATAGCCACGAACGCAACCAACGGACCGAAATAGGAGATGATGGGGCTGGCATGCTGGTTAGCCAGATAGGAGAGCACGGCGATGTTCTGAGCCTTGGCTTCTGCCAGCTGGGCCGGTGTTAGGCTCATGACGCAAGAGAAGACGAAGAACATCACGAAGCCCAGCAGCACCATGGCGGTACGCTTGAGGATGGCATCGGCTTTCTCGACAGCCTGATCACCGTGGTCGCGGCGCTGGGCCAGGGAGAAGCTGGAAATGGCCGGGCTGTGGTTGAAGGAGAAGACCAGTACCGGGATGGTCAGCCACAGGGTCGTGGCGAAATCCTTGGCAGAGGGCACTTGCTCCAGCGCCGCGCCGGTCCAGTCCGGGATCAGGTAGAGGGAGATACCGGCCAGAATGGCGATCAGCGGATAAACCAGCAGCTCGGTCACTTTCAGCATCAGCTTTTCACCGGCCAGCATCACCGACATCATGCCCATGATCAGCACGATGGAGAGGATCCAGCGCGGCGGGGCACTCATCTGCAGCTGGTTGACCATGAAGCTTTCGACGGTGTTGGTGATGCCTACGCCGTAGATCAGCACGATGGGGTAGATGGCGAAGAAGTAGAGCAGGGTGATTAATTTACCGGCCCCCACGCCAAAGTGTTCTTCCACCACTTCGGTGATGTCTGCGTTTGGCTTTTTGGAGGAGAGCACGAAGCGGGCCAGACCACGGTGAGCCAGATAGGTCATGGGGCCTACCAGCAGCGCCATGACGACCAGCGGCCAGAAACCGCCCATACCCGCGTTGATCGGCAGGAACAGGATCCCCGCGCCAACCGCGGTCCCGAACAGACTGATGACCCAGGTAGAGTCGCGTTTTTCCCAACGAGTGGTTTGAGTAGAGCTGATCCCTTGCTCTGTTGACGCCGCAACTCCCTGCGTGCCAGTGACTGTGTTTGACATCTATCTCACCCCGAATGTGTGGTTCTTATTAAGTCGGCGCAAGGATACGGTTTTTCTAATCAAAAATGTTGATCAAATTCATCTTTACGGCACGAAAAACCGCACTTTCTTATGGAAATGTGATCAAAACAAGAAAAATTCAATTATTGTTTATCAATTGGCACGTTATTTTAGTGTTAATGATTAAATCTCGCTCAGTCAAATGTAGGTAAATTGTTATTTTGCGAGATGCTGGGCTAGCTGGTTGATCATGCTGGCGGTAGCCCCCCAGATAAAGTGCTGTTGCCAGGGGATCCAGTAGATGGTGTGCGCTTTCCCCCCTCTGGAAAGGGTCAGGGGGATGTGGTTGCGCCGATCCAGCAGATGGGTCAGCGGCACTTCGAAGGCGTGATCCACCTCATCCGGACTCAGGATGAGGGGATAGTTGCCATCGAGCAGCCCCAGCACCGGCAGTACCTCGAATCGTGACACCGTATTGAGGGGGTTGAGGGTGCCGATCACTTCAATCAGTTGGGCCGGAATGCCGAGCTCCTCTTCGGTTTCCCGCAGCGCTGTGGCAATGAGGTTTTCGTCGCCGGGATCCTGTCGCCCGCCGGGGAAGCTGATCTGCCCCCCATGATGACGCAGCCGTGGGCTGCGCCGGGTCAATAACACGCTGAGCCCCTCATCGCGCATCACCACCGGGATCAACACCGCAGCCGGACTGAGCCCGCCGATGGCGAGGCGATGGGCCGGGGCGGGTCGCTGCAACTGGAAGCGGGTCAGCAGTTCGTGGCGATCCATGGCGGGGAGCTCTCCTGTGCGTTGGCCTGACAGTGGGGAGGGTTACAGCGCCGACAGCGGCGGCAGGATGCGGGCGACCTTGTCATAGGTCTCCTGATATTCGCTGTCGGCGTCGGAGTCGGCGATGATGCCGCCACCGGCCCAGCAGTGCAGGCGACCCGCTTCGGCGATCAGGGTACGAATGCAGATGCTGGTGTCCATCCGACCATGCTGGCTGAGATAGCCGATGCTGCCGCAATAGGCGTTGCGACGCTGGGGTTCCAGCTCTTCGATGATCTCCATGGCGCGGATCTTGGGTGCGCCGGTGATGGAGCCGCCCGGGAAACAGGCCCGCAGCAGATCGACCCCTTGCCAGCGTGCATCCAGCTCACCGTGGATGGTGGAGACCAGATGATGTACCGCCGGAAACGACTCCACCGCAAAGAGATGAGGCACGCTGACCGAGCCAGGCCGGCTGACCCGACCTATATCGTTGCGCAGCAGATCAACGATCATCAGATTCTCTGATCTGTCCTTGTCGGCCTGCGCCAGCTCCCGCGCGACTTGCCGATCGGTGGCCGGATCAGGGTGGCGAGGGCGAGTGCCTTTGATGGGTTTGGTTTCGATATGACGGCCATCAAGCAGCAGGAACCGCTCGGGGGAGAGGCTCAGCAGCGCGCTCTCCGGCAGGCGGATAAAGGCTGAGAAGGGGGCCTTGTTGGCGGTGGCCAGCAGGCAATAGGCCTGCCACTCATCCCCCTGATAGGGGGCGCTGAAACGCTGGGTCAGGTTGATCTGGTAGCAATCCCCCGCGGCAAGGTATTCCTGAATGCGGGCAAACTTTTCGCCATACTCGGCGCGGCTCATATTGCTCTGCCACGACCCCTGCAAGGCAAAAGCGGGGGCCGGTTTGGCCTGTTGTTGCTCAAGCCAGGCCAGCCGGTTGGCCAGTCCCGCTTCATCCCCCCAGTGCGCCAGTTGCCAGTCGCCGGTCGCCACATTGCGCAGCAGCGCCCAGTCGTAGATGCCCACCGCCATGTCTGGCACCGCGATATCGGCGGCGGCCTGCACCGGCAGTCGCTCGAAGCGACGGCCCAGATCATAGCCAAACAGGCCGAGGGCGCCACCAATAAAGGGCAGGTGAGTGGCGCACAGTTCCAGCTCCCCCAGCAACTGTTGCTGGGTATGGGCCAGCAGGGCGAGGGGATCTTCGCTGTGATCGCTGATATTCACCCCGACACGCAGAGTGGTCACCTCGCCGCGGGTTTCGAGGGTCGCCAGCGGATCGGCAGTGATGATATCAAAGCCGTTATCGGCGCCGAGTGGCCCCGCCGATTCCAGCAACATGGCCCACGGCTGATGTTGCAGGCGGGCAAAAAGCTGATGGAGTTCAGCACTATGGTCTAGATGATGGATATGAAGTGTTGGCGTCATTTTATGTTACACAGGCAACAGTTTGGTTCCCGAACCCTAGTCGGTGCTGGTGGGCAAGCGTATCATAGGTGTCGGTGACTTAAGAAAAAACTGCCGTGTCGTTCGTTTTTTGCTGGTTGATAGTTTTTAGCCAGCACGTCAGCACGGCCCATCATATGGAAGCCCTTGCCCTGCTCCGTGGCAGAGACAAGGACCAGTGAGGATGATATGAGCATTATAAAAAAACAGGATTTCATCGATTCTATCGCAGATGCCCTCCAGTACATCTCCTATTACCACCCGTTGGATTTTGTTCAGGCTGCCAAAGCGGCGTATGACCGTGAGGCCAACCCGGCCGCCAAAGATGCGCTGGCCCAGATCCTGATCAACTCCCGCATGTCCGCCGAAGGTCATCGTCCGCTCTGCCAGGACACCGGCATCGTGACCTGTTTCGTCAAGATTGGCATGCAAGTCCAGTGGGACAGCGACATGACAGTGCAGGAGATGGTGGACGAAGGGACCCGTCGTGCCTACACCAATCCTGACAACCCGCTGCGCGCCTCCGTGCTGGCCGATCCGGCCGGCAGTCGCAAAAACACCAAAGACAACGCCCCTGCCGTGGTCCATATCGACATGATCCCCGGCAACAAGGTGGAAGTGAGCATCGCGGCCAAAGGCGGCGGCTCCGAGAACAAATCCAAGATGGTGATGCTCAACCCTTCTGACGATATCGTCGAGTGGGTGCTGAAAACCGTGCCGACCATGGGCGCAGGCTGGTGCCCGCCCGGCATGCTGGGCATCGGCATCGGCGGTACCGCCGAGAAAGCGGCGGTGCTGGCCAAAGAGGCCCTGATGGAGCACATCGACATTCAGGAGCTCATCGCCCGTGGCCCGCAAACCACCGAAGAGAAGCTGCGGGTCGAGCTCTACGACAAGGTCAACAAGCTGGGGATCGGTGCCCAGGGTCTGGGCGGCCTCACTACCGTGCTGGATGTGAAGGTGAAATCTGCGCCGACTCATGCCGCCTCCAAGCCGGTGGTGATGATCCCCAACTGCGCCGCCACCCGTCACGTTCACTTCGAGCTGGATGGCTCAGGGCCCGCCGAGCTGACCCCGCCGAAACTGAGCGACTGGCCGGAGATCACCCGTGAAGCGGGTGGCAACGTGCGCCGCGTCAACGTCGATGGCATCACCAAGGCCGAACTGGCCAGCTGGAAGAGCGGTGATACCGTGCTGCTCTCCGGCAAGATCCTCACCGGTCGCGACGCCGCCCACAAGCGTATCGCCGACATGCTGAAAAATGGCGAAGGGCTGCCTGAAGGGGTCGATTTCACCAACCGCTTCATCTATTACGTTGGCCCGGTTGATGCGGTGCGCGACGAAGTGGTTGGCCCGGCTGGCCCCACCACCTCCACCCGGATGGACAAGTTCACCGACATGATGCTGGGTGAAACCGGCCTGATCGGCATGATCGGCAAATCCGAACGCGGCCCGAAAACCGTCGAGAGCATTAAGCAGCACAAGGCCGTCTATCTGATGGCGGTGGGCGGCGCCGCCTATCTGGTTGCCAAGGCTATCAAGAAGGCGCGCGTGGTGGCCTTTGCCGATCTCGGTATGGAAGCGATCTACGAGTTTGAAGTGGAAGATATGCCGGTGACTGTTGCGGTCGACTCCGAAGGCAACAATATCCACGAAACCGGCCCGGCCTACTGGTCTGCCAAGATTGCCGAGTTGGACGGCAAACTCTCCTCCTGAGTGACCGTTTCCGCTGCCGGTTAACGATATCGGCCATGTAAACAAGGCGCGTCCATCCGGATGCGCCTTTTTGCTTTGGTTGGTCTGTGATGGGCTCCAGTTGGCCGTTTGCGGCAAGCGGGCATAAAAAAGGATGGAGTGACGCCATCCTTTTTCCGTTGTGCTTGTGCTCTGGCAGTAGACAGCAGAGCAATCGCGCTTGGCTTAGGCCTTTTTCAGGTAGGCGGCCACCAGTACGATCTGCACGCCGTTTACCTTGCCTTCGATATGGAGCGGGTTGTTGGTCAGACGGATGCCCTTGACCAGGGTGCCGCGCTTGGCGGTGAAACCGGCGCCTTTCACGTCCAGATCCTTGATCAGGGTGACGGAGTCGCCCTCTTGCAGCACGGCGCCGTTGGAGTCAACGGTCGGTACGCTGTCGTCATCTTCGTCAGCAATACCAGCTTCAGCCCAGGCCTTGGCTTCGTCTTCCATGTACATCATGTCCAGCAGATCCTGAGCCCATACTTCACCCTTACCGGAGAGTGCTTTCAGCTGGCGCCATGCCATCACCTGCACCGCAGGCACCTGGCTCCACATGCTGTCACTCAGGCAACGCCAGTGGTTGACCACCAGGGTATCCGGTTGTTCCAGCTGACCACGGCAGGTATCACAGATAGCAACGCTGTGATCATCGTCGCTGGCGGGGGAGTGAGGCACCACGAAGGCGGTCAGCGCCTGCTCGGCGCTGCACAGTTCACACTTGGCGCCCGCGCGCGCTTGCAGAATGGCGTTGATGGTCATGTTGTTGGTCCCATAGCTAGTGTAAAGCGACCCGCGTTGGACGGGGCGCGTGAAAGAGGGGGCGGAATATAGCATAAAACCCCGCACTTTGTCAGGTCTGCCCTAGGTCACAGGGTTGGTGGTGTGGTTGTGCGGCGCAGATCGCCAAGTATTGAGAGTGCAATTTGAAGCGGGATCGCTAGAATGAGCCTCCTTTTTGACTGCAAGGCAGGGGCATTCGTGCTGGCTCAACGTTTTCAACAACTGGATCGACTGCTCACCCGCTACCGACGCTGGTGGCAATATCAGCCATATCATCATTTGACCATGGCCTTTGCCGATGAGGCGCCCGAACTGGCGGCGTTGCTCAATGGGCTGACGCTCGGCCAGTTGGCAGAGCTCGATGCGGATATGGATGCCCTCAGCAGTCTGCTTGCCCCCTGGATTGCCGAGGGCGCCGAGCTGCAGCAACTTAGCCAGCTTGCCCCGTTTACCCCGGAGCCCATCACCTGCAGCAAGGAGATGGCGCTGCATATGCCGGGGCGCAAGCAGGCTCAGATCGAGTCGTTCACCGCCTGTCTGCCTGCCCATCAGGGCCCCTATCTGGAGTGGTGTGCCGGTAAGGGCCACCTTGGGCGGCTGGTATCACTTCATCGACAGGCTCCGACCCTCAGTCTGGAGTTGCAAGAGCAGCTTTGTGACGAAGGTCGGCTGCTGGCCGAGCGAGATGGCGCCAATATGACCTTTACCTGCGCCGATGCCTTTGCCCCCGAATCGGCGGCGCTGATTGCCCCCGAATATCACGCCATGGCACTCCATGCCTGCGGCGAGCTTCACACCCATCTGCTGGAGCGGGTGGCCGAGCGCGGTGCCCGCGGCGTGACCATCTCTCCCTGTTGTTACCACCTGATCCGCACCAGCCACTATCGCCCGCTGTCAGCCGCGGCCAACGCCAGCGAGCTGGTGTTGAGCAAGGCGGATCTGAAGTTGCCGCTACAGGAGACGGTCACCGGCGGTGCGCGGATTGCCCGCTTGCGTGAGCAGGAAGTGGTGTGGCGTCTCGGGTTTGACTGCCTGCAGCGTCAGGTGCGTGACATAGATGAGTATCTGCCGGTGCCCAATATGCAAAAGAGCCTGCTGACCGGCACCTTCGAGGCATTCTGCGTTTGGGCTGCAGAGCGCAAAGGGATTGTGCTGCCCGCTGGGCTGGACTACCCCGCCTGGTTGGAACACGGGGAGCGCCGCTTTGGTGATGTCGCCCGCATGGAGCTGGTGCGTCATTTGTTTCGCCGTCCCCTCGAGATCTGGCTGGCGCTGGATCGCGTGCTCTTTTTGCAAGAGCAGGGCTATCGGGTCGAAGTGGGGGAGTTTTGTGCCAAACCGATGACCCCGCGCAATATCCTGATCCGTGCCGTGCGTGCCTGACATCCGGCTATTTTGAGCATTTTTCTTGAACATTGATGATGGCTGACAGCTTGAGCCTGTCAGCCATTTTTTTTATCACGAACAATGAAGGGATAGTAGGTCACCTGGCCGTCTCAACTGTTCTAAAAATGGGCGACAGATCACGCCGTGGCGTTTTCGTTTGGGTTCTTTTTCTTTGTTTCAGTTGTACTGAGTATCACAAGGTGAAATGGCTCACAAATTCTGCTTATTTCTTAATTCTCATCGTGAATTTAGTTGTTGAAACACCTACTCTTGGAACGTATTAATTCAAACAAGGACGATAAACATGTTCAAACCCAAGCGTTGTGCCTGGCTAATCGCTGCCGCCTGCGCATTGCCAAGCTATGCCGCAATGAGTGCAGCCATGAATATTCAACCCGATCCGCAAAATGCGGGAGGATATGTGATTGCGGCCCCGGATCTGGCTGCCATGGAAAAAGCCAAGACGGCCAACCCCATGTATGCAATATGGGCTAAGGCATTGGCCACCCGGTCCAATAAAATTGTTGATGCCATTGAACCGGGTCTGGCAAGCAATCCTGACAACGTAAAACGGGTCGAACGGGTATTTCCCCAATCTGAATGGGAATATTTAACCCAGATGGCAGCGCCGGAATATACTTATGTCCGCTTCTTGCGAGCCATCGGTAAATTCCCTGCGTTCTGTGGCGAATATACTGACGGTCGCAATTCTGATGCGATCTGTAAAAAATCCATCGTGACCGCCTTTGCCCACTTTTCACAGGAGACCGGCGGCCATATTGCCAAGGAGAACGTCTCCGATAACCCGCTGGGGCTGGAGGAGTGGCAACAGGCGCTGGTGCATGTGCGGGAGATGGGCTGGTCAGAGGGACAGACCGGTTATACCACCGGCTGTGGCCAGAACGACTGGCAGAACAAGAAGTGGCCCTGCAGTACCGGACAAGGTTACTTTGGCCGCGGCGCCAAGCAGCTTTCTTACCACTTCAACTACGGCGCCTTCTCCGAGGCGATGTTTGATGGCGATGCCTCCGTGCTGCTCAACAACCCGGGGCTGGTAGCGGACTCCTGGCTCAACCTCGCTTCTGCCATCTGGTTCTTCCTCACCCCTCAGGCCCCGAAACCGGCCATGTTGCACGTGATTGATCGCACCTGGGTTCCATCCAAACGGGAAGCTGACGCCGGTATCGGCTACGGCTTTGGTACCACCATCAACGTCATCAACGGCGGCATCGAGTGTGGCGAGCAGAACAAGGACAAGGGGCAGCCGGTCAACCGTATTCGCTACTGGGAAGGGCTGGCCAACCACTACCAGATCCCGATCAAGACGGATGAGAAGAACACCTGCTGGCAGCAGACTCCCTATGGCAGCCTCAATCTTAACGGCGCTACCGACGTGCTCTACACAAACTGGGATGGCAACTGGAAATATTATCCGGATCGCCCGGGCGGTTACTCCTTCGAGTGCGAGCTGGTGGGCTTCCAGACAGCTTATTCCGCACTGGTTCCGGGTGATTACGAGAAATGCGTGACCAACTTCTACGGCTCCCACGCCAACTGGCCGAAAGTGCGGATCGTCGCCAAGCTCGAGCCCGCCCCGGTCGATCCGGTTGACCCGCCGGTTGATGGTCAGCCTGCCTGGGAGGCCAGCAAGGTCTATACCGCTGGCAGCAAGGTGAGCTACAAGGGAGCCGTCTATCAGGCCAAATGGTGGACCCAGGGGGATGATCCCGCCAAAGGTGGCCCCTGGGCGTTGGTGACGACCCAATAAAGAGACAGTCCATCCATTGATAAGGAGAGGGGGCTTAGCCCCCTTTTAATATATTTTTTGAGCTGGGGGATAATATGTGGCAGAGATTAAAAAGAGATCCATCTCTCTGGAGGGGTAGCTGTATTTTTTGGCCAACGTTTATTTCCCGCTTAAAGTGATGTAAACAGCCCACATCAAATTTATTGATGGCTGGATTTAATGTTTTAACCTTGCTGCTAAGCAATATTAAAAAGCGTTGAGTGATGTTTTGCTAAACGATGGGTTCGCAGAGCACACCCATGACGCTATCCTTCTCTTATCTATGATGAGGGTGTTTATTCTTCCCATCTATCAATTCATGGTATCACCTTGGTGACTTTTATTTCACAGAGAGAAAAATGAACATATTGGATGTAAAAGTCATGTGTATCTATTCGTTTACGGATGAGAGTATGTAGTTCGGCGGATGTTTTTTATTGCGAGCGAGGTAATCTTGCTCGATTTAAAATAATAGTTAAGGTGCGCAGATGAATGGGGATTGTCGTCTCGTTATCCGAATGGGAAGTCGTATGCGGTTTAATCACTAAGCAGATAGCAGGAAAGAGGAGTGCACAATGGAACTGGTGGTGATCCGCCATGGCGAGACGCAAGCCAATGCGGAAGGGCGTTATCAGGGCGCGCTGGATATCGGACTTAACGACGATGGCGTGCGTCAGATATCCCGGCTGGCTGAGAAGGTGGCTGTGGCACAGCAGCCGTTTGATCGGCTGCTGGCATCTCCCCTGCTGCGAACAAGGGAGAGCGCTGCCATCTTGTCTCGTCAGCTGGGATTGCCTGTGGAGCTTGTACCAGCCTTTCGTGAGCGGGATGTCGGCCTGTTTGAAGGGCTGACACAGGTAGAGGCGAGAACACGCTATCCCGAACTGTGGGCGCGCAATATCACCCGGCGCTGGGCTGAAGCTCCTCCCGGTGGTGAGACCATTGATGAGGTGATTGCCCGTGTCTCGCAGGGACTCACGGAACTTGCTTCGACCATGCAAGAGGAGCGGATACTGCTGGTGGCGCATGGAGTGGTCGCTAAGGTGATCCGCGCCGTAACGATTGCCGGATTTGATGACTTCTTCGAGTGGCAATTGCCCAACAGCGGCATGCTGTCGGTGAGGCTCTCTCTGGCTGATGGTGGCCCACTGCGCTTTAGCCGTCCCCTTGATGGTTGTGATTGAAAAGTGCACCAAAAGCATGACGAGAAAAAGCGCTACCGAAGAGAGTCGCGCTGTCTTTTGTATTCGTTGCGGTTGGTTATCTCTGCAGGCAAAGGTTAGCAGTGTCACCAGAGGGCAGGGGCGTGCGCCATCAGGTCGGCTCCGGCTCCTCTTTGCGGCAGCAGTTGCGCCCCTGTTTCTTGGCCAAATAGAGGGCGGTGTCGGCTCGTCTAACCATCTTCTCTACAGTGTCATGGTTGCCCTTGCTGGCGCTGATCCCGATACTGATGGTGAGGGAGATTTCAAGAGCCCCGTCCAGTGCATGGTGCTGGGATTCGATGGCTAGCCTGATCCGCTCAGCGCTGGCCCAGGCGAGCTCGAGAGAGGTTTCCGGCAGCAGCACGATAAACTCTTCGCCACCCCAGCGACCCAGCATGTCCACCTCCCGCAGCTGTTTGCTGATCCGTTTCACCAGACTCAGGATCGCCAGATCTCCCTGCTGATGGCCAAAGGTATCGTTGACTTCCTTGAAGTGGTCGATATCGATCAGCAGCAGGCTCATGGTATGGCCGAAACGCTGGCAGCGCTGCATCTCGGCGTTGACCAGCTCGTTGAAGCGGCGCCGGTTGGCAATGCCGGTCAGGGGATCCGTGGTGGCGGCGACCTTCAACTCCTCCACCAGTCGGGCTCGCTCAGAGATATCCCGCAAGATGGCGGTCATCTCGGTGGTCGGGCCCAGATTGATCTTGGCGATGGTCACCTCCAGCGGAAATTCGCTGCCGTCTCGGCGCAGACCCATCACCGAGGCGCGGGCATGCATCGGGCGCGAATTGATGGGGGAGCTGCTGAAGGCTTTGAAATAGGTTTCGTGATTGGCGCGAAAACGCTGTGGAAGCAGGGTTTCCAGCCGCTTGCCGAGATAACTCTCGTCGATCCCGAACATCTCGCAGGCGGCGGTATTGATAAGCTCGATGCGTGACTCGCTGCTGACACTGATGATGCCGTCATAGGCGGAGTTGACCACCGCTTCGAAGCGACGGCGGCTGGTGGTGAGCGCCTCTTCCAGCTGCATCCTGGCTGTGATGTCGATGGCGGTGACGATGATCCGGTTGATCCGTGCCTGCTCGGGGATGATGGGGGAGAGAATAAAGCGCCACCAACTGGTGCGCGAGAGGCTGTCGATGGGCAGCTCGCTCTCGAGCCCGGTCTGCATGCGCACACATTCGTGCATTGGCGGCTCGATGGTATTGGTGATGTAGCGGGGAAACATCTCGCTCAGCTGTTTGCCAATGCTGCCAAGGACATCCAGCTCGAACGCCTTGGCAAAAGTATCGTTGGCAGAGACCAGCACAAAGTGATCATCCTTGTCGAGGCTGAACACCGCCACGGCAGCGCCGATGGCGTCGAGAGATGACTTTATGTCGGCATGGGAACCCTGTGTAAACATGCGACCTCCACGGCGAATAACATATTGATATTCAGTATAGTGTGGTCGTTTGGCTAACTACTCTTCGATATCCAGCAACACCAGAATGGCGCTGTCGCCACCCCATTCGCGGGGGGCCTGATGGAAGGCGCGCACATTGGGGTGCTGGGCCAGCCAACTGGGAATGCGCTGTTTGAGAATATGTTTGCCGATGCCGTGCATCACCGAGGCGACGTGAATGTTCTCTTTCTGGCAGAGGGTGAGCAGGGCGGCCAGCTCCTGTTTTGCCTGCTGCTGATTCATGCCGTGCAGATCCAGGTAGATCTCCGGCGGATAAATGCCCCGCTTGAGCTTTTTCAGCTCAAATTTTGACACATCTTCCCGCACGTAACGGGTCGGCCCATCATCGTCGAGATGGGGCTGATACTCATCGCTGAAATAGTGGTCAACCCCAAGCTTTTCGCGGGTTTCGCGCAATTCGCGTTTCTGCTTGACCGGGCGTAACTCGGCCCTTATGGTATCTTGCTTGATTTTCCGGGTACCTTTTATCGCATCGCGGAACAGCAGGGTTTCCTCGTCTGTCGGTGAGGGCGTTTTTTTCATCAGATGCTCATGTATTAGGTATGCGTCTTGCCCGCAACGTAAACGGGGCTCGGGCCGGATATTACTCGACTTGGAGGTGGATTTGGACAAGATATTTATCGATGAGGTGGTTGCCGAGATGCACACCATCCAGGACATGTTGCGTTGGGCCATGAGTCGTTTCAACGACGCCGGGATTTTTTACGGTCATGGAACCGACAACGCCTGGGATGAAGCTGTGCAGCTGGTACTGCCCGCGTTACATCTGCCACCGGATGTAGACCCGGCCATGCGCCACTCCCGTCTCACCAGCAGCGAGCGTCACCGTATCGCCGAGCTGATTATCCGCCGCGTACAGGAGCGGGTACCGGCCGCCTACCTGACCAACAAGGCCTGGTATGCCGGTTGGGAGTTCTACGTGGACGAGCGGGTGCTCATTCCCCGTTCCCCCATTGCTGAGATGGTGGCCAACCGTTTCGCGCCCTTCCTCAAACATGAACCGACCCGGATCATGGACTTGTGCACCGGCTCCGGTTGCATCGCCATCATCATGGCCCACGAGTTCCCGGAAGCGGAAGTGGATGCCATCGACATCAGCATCGATGCGCTGAACGTGGCCGAGCGCAACATCAACGATCACGGGCTGGAGCAGCAGGTCATTCCGATCCGCTCCGATCTGTTCCGCGATCTGCCGGCGGGCGACAAGTACGATCTCATCGTCTCCAACCCGCCCTATGTGGACTCCGAAGATATGTCGGATCTGCCGGACGAGTTCCGTCACGAGCCCGAGCTGGCGCTGGCGTCCGGCTCCGATGGTCTCAAGCTGACCAAACGTCTGCTGGCCCATGCGGCAGATTTCCTCAAGGATAACGGCGTCCTGGTGGTCGAAGTGGGCAACAGCATGATCCATCTGGAAGCCCAGTTCCCCGAGATCCCCTTTACCTGGGTTGAATTCGAAAACGGCGGTCACGGCGTCTTTGTAATGACCCGTGACGAGCTGGTGCAGTATCAGGATCATTTCGCCATCTACAAGAACTAAGCAGGAGCGCGCATGGCAGGGAACAGTTTTGGTCAACTCTTTCGGGTCACCACCTTTGGCGAGAGTCACGGCCTGGCGCTGGGCGCCGTGGTCGATGGTTGCCCGCCGGGGCTGGAGATCAGTGAGGCGGATCTGCAGGGGGATCTGGATCGGCGCAAGCCCGGTACCTCCCGCTACACCACGCCGCGCCGTGAGCCGGATGAGGTGAAGATCCTCTCCGGGGTGTTCGAGGGCAAGACCACCGGCACTTCCATCGGGCTCTTGATCGAGAACACCGATCAGCGTTCCAAGGACTACTCCGATATCAAGGATCTGTTCCGGCCGGGTCACGCTGACTACACCTACCACCAAAAGTATGGTCAGCGCGACTATCGTGGCGGTGGTCGCTCTTCTGCCCGCGAAACCGCGATGCGGGTGGCGGCGGGTGCCATTGCCAAGAAGTACCTCAAACAGGTGCACGGCATCGAGATCACCGGTTTCCTCTCCCAGCTCGGCCCCATCAAGGCCGAGGCGTTTGACGCGGCGCAGATTGAGCAGAACCCTTTCTTCTTTCCCGATGCGGGCAAGCTGGAAGAACTGGATCAATACATGCGTGACCTGAAAAAAGAGGGCAACAGTATCGGTGCCAAGGTGCAGGTCATTGCGCGCAATGTGCCGGTGGGCCTGGGTGAGCCGGTGTTTGATCGTCTCGACGCCGATATCGCCCACGCCATGATGGGCATCAATGCGGTGAAAGGGGTGGAGATCGGCGATGGCTTTGCGGTAGTGGAGCAAAAAGGCTCCGAGCATCGTGACGAGATGACTCCGGCGGGCTTTGCCAGCAACCATGCGGGCGGCATTCTGGGTGGGATCTCGTCAGGTCAGGATATAGTGGTAAGCATGGCGCTCAAGCCTACCTCCAGCATCACTGTGCCGGGCAAGACCATCAATACCGAAGGCGAGGCCATCGAGATGATCACCAAGGGGCGCCACGATCCTTGTGTCGGCATTCGCGCCGTGCCTATTGCCGAGGCCATGCTGGCACTGGTGTTGATGGATCACCTGCTGCGCCATCGTGCCCAGAATCAAGGGGTGTTGACCCATACCCCGCAGCTGCGCTGATCGCTATTGCTGCTCATCGACTGATCGCTCCCTGTTCGGGGAACAAGTTCGACAATACCAAAAAGGCGACCTTCGGGTCGCCTTTGCTGTTTCAGGTGGCGGCTTATCCCGTCAATGCTTGCGGAGGGTGCGGGTCAGCAGATCTGCGGCGCCCGGATCGGCATTGAGGCGACACCTGGGGGGCGAGAACTTGTTGTGGGGTTTGGGCAAGGCATGAATGGCCTCGTTGACTTTGAGGATCTGTTCTTCGCTCACGCTGTTTTTGGCAAACATCAGGCTGACCGGCTGGTGGTGCAGCAATAACTGGCAGCTGATAAACCCTTCGGCCTCCAGCTGGGCCAGCCGGTAGCGGGCATATTGCCACTCCATGATGATGCCATCGAGGCGGCGGGCCAGCAGCAGATCGATCATCCGCTCATCGGCGTTGTATTCGGTCGCCAT
Organism: Aeromonas sp. JL9; assembly: GCF_024436075.1. Lineage (NCBI taxonomy): Bacteria > Pseudomonadati > Pseudomonadota > Gammaproteobacteria > Aeromonadales > Aeromonadaceae > Aeromonas > Aeromonas sp. JL9. Next base: position 113,783 of record NZ_JANFNV010000004.1, read on the forward strand.
TTTAAGCGCCGGGCAGCTATCCATCTGATGCATGGGGCGGGTGCCGCGCAACTTGCCTATCTTGAGCCCCTTCTCGTTGCACAGCGCGGGCAGATTATCGAGCTGCGCCCAGCGATCCTGATGGCCGGGAATCGGGTCATTGCTCAGCAGCACATAGGCACTCTGGCGGTAGGGGGTCGAGAAGCGGGCATAGCTCTGGCGCTCCGGCAGAGGGAGGGCGGCCATCGCCACATCCAGCTGATCGTGTTCTACCAGATGCAGTGCCCGCGCCCAGGGAAGTTCGCGAAACTTGGGGGCAAAGCCCGCCTGGGTGAGGATCTGGCGCGTCAGGCTGACATCCAGCCCATCCAGCTCACCCCGGTTGTTGATTTGGCTGAAGGGGGGCCAGTGACTCCAGGCCACGGTCAGGGTCTGACTGGCCTGCAGCATAGGGCTTAGCAGCAGAAGCAGCAGGCCAATCCTTGCCTGCCAGCTGCCGCGGGGGCGATATGGCGTGGTCATAGCTAAACCTCGTTATTGTGTTCTTTTATCCCGTGCGTTTGCCCCGCGAGTCATGCCTGCGAGGGCAGATATTGTGTTGCCAGTTAATAGTGTGGTGCGTGCGACATCAATCAACGGGATTATTCGGGGGGCAGGAGGGGGATTTTCTCTTCGTGCTGCGAGGAGCATCACATTTTTCTCGTTTATCCCGGGCAACTCCGTTAGACTGCGCCTCTATTCTTTCCCCTTTGCTCTGCTCCCCGGGGAAATCGTTGTTTTCTCAATAGGCCCAGATCTTGTGAGATGGCATCGGCTCAGCAGAGGAGCCCCACCACAAATCCTCGGCGCCCCTATCTCTAGCAGGTAATTATGAGTTTTACTTCCCTCGGTCTGGCCGAACCCTTGTTGCGTGCCGTTGCCGAACAAGGCTACGACACCCCGTCTCCCATTCAGCAACAAGCGATCCCCGCCGTTCTGGCTGGCCGCGATCTGATGGCGGCGGCCCAAACAGGGACCGGCAAGACCGCAGGCTTTACCCTGCCGATGCTGCAACGTCTGATGGAGAGCAAGCGCAAGGTTTCTCCGAACCGCATTCGTGCGCTGGTGCTGACCCCGACTCGCGAGCTGGCCGCCCAGGTGGGCGAGAGCGTGCGTAACTACGGCAAACACCTGCCGATGCGCAGCCACGTGGTCTTCGGCGGCGTCAGCATCAATCCGCAGATGATGGCGACTCGCCGTGGTCTGGACGTGCTGGTGGCCTGTCCTGGCCGCCTGATGGATCTCTACAACCAGAACGCCGTCAAGTTCGACGAAGTGGAGATCCTGGTACTGGACGAAGCGGATCGCATGCTCGACATGGGCTTTATCCGCGACATTCGCCGCATCCTGGCTCTGATGCCGAAGAAGCGTCAGAACCTGCTCTTCTCCGCGACTTTCGCCGACGAGATCCGCGAACTGGCCACCGGTCTGCTGGATAACCCGGCGGTGATCGAAGTGGCCCCGCGCAACAGCACCGCCGAGCGTATCGAGCAGCTGGTGCACCCGTGCGACAAGGCCAACAAGATCGCGTTGCTGAGTCATCTGGTCACCAGCAACAACTGGCAGCAGGTACTGGTGTTCACCCGTACCAAGCACATGGCCAACCGCGTTGCCGAAACCCTTGACAAGCACGGCGTCAGCGCCGCCGCCATCCACGGCAACAAGAGCCAGGGTGCCCGTACTCGTGCGCTGGCCGGCTTCAAGGATGGTAGCGTCAAGGTGCTGGTGGCGACCGACATCGCCGCCCGTGGTCTGGACATCGACAAGCTGCCGCAAGTGGTCAACTTCGAGCTGCCCAACGTGGCAGAAGATTACGTGCACCGTATCGGTCGTACCGGCCGTGCCGGTGCTGCCGGTCACGCCATCTCGCTGGTGGCGGCCGACGAAGGGAAGCTTATCAAGGCGATCGAGCGTCTGACCAAGCAGAACATCCCCTGCGAGCAGGTGCCCGGCTTCGAAGCGTCCCGCGAGACTCTCGACAACATCGCCCGTGGTATCGGCGCGCCGCTGCGCAAAGAGCCCCGTGATCCGAGCGAGCAACGCCGTGCGCCGCGTCCGCAAGGTCAAGGCCAGCGTCAGGGTGCCGCTCGCTCCGGCAACAACGGTGGCAACGCAGGCGCTAACCGCTCCGGCAACGGCGGCAAGCCCAAGCCCCAGGGTGGTCAACGTCCGGCTGATGGCGCCGCCAAGCCGGCTCAGGCCCGTCGTCCCCGTCGCGCCAGCCATAACCAGTAAGGGCAAGGAGAGCCACTCTCCCACCCTGATCGGTTAAACGAAAAGCCCTGCCATATTGGCAGGGCTTTTCTATTTCTGCTTCTGCGGCTCCGCGTTTGGCTGACCTGCTCTGGTCAGGAGAGCAGGGCGGTGATCAGGAGACAGGCCGCACTCAGCAAAATGACGGTGAAGGTCAGCCCCATCCCCACTACCCGATAACGGAAGTTCTCCGGCGTGCGGCTCATGCCAAAGGCGTGGCAGAGTCGGCCAAGCAGCAAGGCAATCCCCAGCAAATGAACCAGCCAGGGGGCATGGCTGCCGGTTTCAACGAAATAGACCAGCAGCAGGGCGAGGGGAACATACTCGGCAAAGTTGGCGTGCACCCGCATGGCCCGCAGCATGGCGGGATCATCGCCATGGCCGAGCGCCACTTTCTGACGGTGACGGGTGCGAATGGTGCGCACGCTGAGCAGGACAAAGAGCAGGGCAAGCAGGGCCGCATAGATGGGCAGTATGGTCATGGTGTAGGGCTCCCTGATGGATAAGCATGGATCTGTTGTGCGCTCAATGGCTTGCCCTTGAGGGTAGCAGTAAAGAGGGCTCGGCCATGGCGTCCTGATCGCCCTTGCCGGATAAAAAAGCCCCGCCAGTCTGGCAGGGCTTGTTGTCTGGTTTTAGGTGGCGAGCAGTGTCAGCTGCACTTCGCCAGTCAGGCGCCGTAGGGGAGAGAGGAGTGGTGCAGCACGATGCGTACCTTGCCATCATCCCCCTTCTTGAAACCCCAGCTCTTGTCGACCGTGGTCTCCTTGTTGTCGCGATCCACCAGATGCACCTTACCCATGGTCAGCGCCATGTTGCCGTTGATATAGACGGCGGCATTGTCATAGCGGTAGCTCTGCCAGTTTTTCAGAGCAAAGCCGCTGTCTGCCGGATAGGCGCTGTTGTTGCCGACAAAATAGGCCAGCGCCCCCTCGCGGGTGGTGCGAAAGGTCTGCTCGCCACCGGCGAGGGTGGGTTTGAACAGCACCGGCCCCTGCTGGTAGCCGTAAGCGCTGTCGAGTACCGCCTCGGCGGTGGCTTTGGCGCGCTCAATGCCGCCGGCCCGATAGTCATCGCTGATCTTGATGAGCGCCGCGCCCCAGGCATCCTGCGCCGCCTTGATGTCGGCCTCGGTGATATTGTTGTTGGTGATTTCGGCCGCGCTGAGGGCGCCGCTGGCTGCCAGCAGGACAAGGGCAAGGGAACTCTTCGTGAGATGCAACATCATTGTTTTCAAACTCCTGAAAGCGATAAACGAGGGGGCAGTGTAGCGAGCGGGCATGAATGGGTTTTGAACTGTTCGTTCAGGTTTTGGTGGCAAAAAAGATTGTATAAAACACGGTTCTTGGCGGTTTGTTCGGTGGTGCCCTGATCAGCGGACGGGGGTCAGCAGGGCCGAGAAGTAGCGCTCCTGCATTTGCTGCCAGCGGCCGCTCGCTATCAGCTGCTGCTGGGATTGGACAAGGGCGGCAATATCGGCCTGGCGGCTCTTGTTGAGGTAGAGATAGACCTCGATATCGGAGACCCGTTTCCATGGCGCGGCAAGGGGGGATTGATTGGTGGGCAGCAGCCGGATCACCCAGTCGGTTCTGCCGCGCTGGAGCAGGGCGAGACCCTGCTTCTCATCGTTGAACCAGACGATGCGCCGACTGTCGAGATAGCGGTTGCACCACTGAATACCGCGCAGGCAGCCAACCCGCTCCTGACTGGCGGGGGGCCAGCTGGCGTCCTGCTTGCTCTGGGCATAGATGGTGATTTCACCAATCGCCGTACCGACCGGGAGCATCTGCGGGTGGGTCTGCTCAAAGCCCTTGATCCGGGCGATATCGCCATCGATGGTGCTATCGGAGTCAACCAGTTTGCGGCAGCGGGCGAGGGTGCAGGGGATAAAGGTGAAATCGACTTTGGCCTTGCCAAACCACTCCTCATAGAAGGGGCGCAGCAGGGGGATATATTCCACGGGCGCCGCCAGCGACAGGGTCGCGCCCTGGGCAATCGGGTTCAGACAGCACAGCAGAAACCAGCCAGCCCACTTCATACCTTGCTCCCCACTCCATTGCGTATGGAAAAAGCGTAGCTGAAACGTCCTTTATCCCTCTTGTGCGAGGAGGGAATGGGCAGAATCATGGCAGCGTTGATAGCACAAAGCCCCGCCAATCAGATTGGCGGGGCTTTGTTATTTGGGGCATTCAGTATCGGGGATTACAGCGCGGGCAGCAGTCCCATGCTGACGCTGATCTGGACGCCGACGATCAGCACACCCATGGCACCGGCCACTCCCAGCGCCACCACGCCACCCGGGGCGCGGTAGTGGTGGGCGGGGGTCTGCTTGCGGCTCTGCCACACCAGCGCCACCGGCAGCAGTACCGCGAGGATGGCCAGCGCAATGGCGGCGTAGCCGAGGGCCATGATAAAGCCCTGCGGGAAGTAGAGGGCAAACAGCAGCGGCGGCACAAAGGTGATAAGGCCGGTCTGGCTGCGGCCCTGCCAGTTGTCCTTGCGGCGGGTCACCTTGGCCATAAAGTCGAACAGCCCCAGCGTCACCCCGAGGAAGGAGGTGGCGAGCGCCAGATCGGCAAACAGGTGCATCGCCTGATTAAATGCGGGCCAGCTCACCAGCTTGCCGACGCTGGCGAGCAGGCTGTCGAGCGCGCCGCCATTGGCCAGCAGGGAGGATTGGCCGAGCAGCCCCAGAATGGCCACCTGCCACAGCACGTAGAGGATCAGCGGCAGGGCGGAGCCCCAGACAAAGACCCGGCGCAGTTGCTTGGGGCAATCGCCGAGGTAGAGCATCACGCTCGGGATCGAACCGTGAAAGCCGAACGAGGTGAAGATCACCGGCAGGCCCGCCAGCAGCAGCCCTTCCCCGAGCGGCATGGCGAGCAGGTGTTCGCCCTGGGCGCGCGGCAGCAGCAGCGCCAGCACGCCCACCATGATCACCAGCTTGACGGTGAACATCAGCCGGTTGAGGTAATCCACCGAGCGGGTGCCGACACAAACCATGCCGCCAAACAGCAGGGTAAAGGCCCAGGCGGCCTGCTCCTGGCTCAGGGTGATGCCGGCATCGGCCAGCGCCTGTGCCAGCAGGCTGCTGCCACCGCTGATGTAGGCGGAGGCGAGGGCGTAGAACAGCATCAGGATGCAGAAGGAGGCGATGCGCTTGCCCCAGGGGCCGAGCAGGTGATCCGCCAGCTGGTGCAGGTACCACTTGCCGGTATTGAGGCTGGCTTCCACCTGCAGCATGGCGGTAAAGGCCATCAGGGCCCACAGGCCAATCATCAGCAGCAGGGTGGCGGGGCCGCCGAGGGAAGAGGAGGCCAGCGGCAGGGCCAGCATACCGGCGCCTATGGTGGTGCCGGCAATCAACAGGGTACAACCCAGAGTCTTGGTGTTCATGTTATCCATCCGAAAGTGAGCGGAGATGTTGCAAACAAGAGAGAGCCAGTTGGCTGTGTCGGGAGGCGCCTCCGGGGGAAAAGCCGGAGGCTAGCAATATCGGCGTAGAAACATCTGTACCTGAAACCTGTCGGTTGTAAAAGATGGTTGCCACGTTAACGGATTGAAATAGCGGAGACAACCCCTAAAAAGCGGATCTTGTGCTGTTGAAGGCATTTAAGTGGAAATAAAAAATGACACTCAGCGCTATGCGCCGAAAAAATGTGCGCCTTGAGGGGGCGATGCCAATCCGCTTGAACCGGCCCTCGGGATCGGAGGGGGTTGCTACAGGCGTCTGGAAGGGGCGACAGAGGGCAAAAGGGGGCGCTAGCGGCCCGGATGGTTCGGCATAAGTAAAAATAGGGTCATATTTCCAAAAGCCATAAATTCAATTTATAGCGAGCCGATGGGCCGATAAACGGGCCCTGAGCAGGGGTTGCAAGCCCTGTCGGCCGGTTGGCCGATCTTCTGCTGATCAAACAGACGCGTGCAAAGATGGGCGTTGAGAAAAGAAGTCGTACAGGCTGTCAGTTCTGGCTGCCCATGCTGGCAGTTTGTGCCGGCAGCCTGTGCGGTTGTGGGTGGTTGTTGCTGGCGGCTTAGCGACGGCGCTTGAGGGTGCGGCTTACATAGTGCAGCCCGCTCTGGTAGTCGCCGTTCACCGCCTTGAGCGCCAGCTCCAGCGCCTGGCTCGCCAGGGCATCGTGCTGCTGGGGCAGGGAGTTGATGCCAAAGGGGAGGAAGTCGAGCAGCCGATCGTCGCCGAAGGTGGCCATGGCAAGCTGGCTCATATCGATCTCTTGTTCCAACAGGTAGTCGAGTACCCCTTCCATCAGGATATAGGAGGTAGTGATCAGCGCCTCGGGCAGCTGACCCAACTGCTGGTGCAGATCCTTGATCAGGCGATACCCCTCAAGGCGGGAGAAGTGATCCCCCTCGCACAGGTGGCGAGCCGCACTGTGACTGGCGACCGCCTGTTCGAAACCGGCTTTGCGCTCCTGGCTGATCGTGAGTGCTGGCAGCGCGGTGATCAAGGCGATATGGCGCAAGGTAGGGGTGAGCAGGGAACTGGTGAGATCGAAGCTCGCCTTCTCGTTTTCACTGGCGACGGTGACGAACTGGTCGGCGGCCATGGCACGGTCGATGGCGAGGATCTGGCTGCCTTGTGCCTGCAATTTGCCGTAGAAGGGGTCGTCTGGCGGCAGGCAACTGGCTACCAGCAGGGCGTCCACATGGCGGCTCACCAGCATCTGAGCCAACTCTTTTTCGGTGGCGGGATCATCTTCCGAGCAGACGATAAGCAGCTGATAACCCTGCGCCCGCGCCCCCTGTTCCAGCCGCTTGGCCAGCTTAGCGTAACTGGCGTTTTCAAGATCGGGCAGGATAAAGCCGAGGGTCTTGGTCTGGCCGCCACGCAGGGAGGCGGCGCGGCTGTCCGGCTGGTAGTTATGGGCGGTGACCACCGCCATCACCTTGTCACGGGTAGCCTGGCTGATGCGGTATTGGTCGGCCTTGCCATTGATCACATAACTTGCCGTGGTGCGCGAGACACCGGCGAGGGCGGCGATTTCATCCAGTTTCATCATATTGGCTCTGTTTGAGTTGCAAGGCCCACGGTCACTGCCGGGTGAGGGCACCGAAAAGTGTGCGCGGGATCATATCATTGAAAAGCACTCTTTGTGGGTACTTGATCAATTCGCTGAAACGATTCAGTCTGAGTGTAAGTGAAACGATTCAGCCTGTCAGCAACGAAGAGACCCAGTGGCCTGAAAATCAGGCACCGATCACAGACAACCGCGAACGGGTCTATTGTCAGCTGGCGAGTTACTCGAATGTTCAATTGTGATCTACCGGCACGGCCGGAACCTGATGGAGAGTCTCTATGTTGAAGTTGGCGCGAGAGCAGATCTTGCTGGGGCAGACGGCGGTGACCAAGTCGGACGCCATTGCCCTGCTGGCAGGCAAACTGACCGAAGCCGGTCTGGTGGAAGCGGGCTATGTGGATGGGATGCTGGCCCGCGAGGCGCAACATGCCACCTATCTTGGCAGCGGCATCGCCATTCCTCACGGCACCACCGACACCCGCCATCTGGTGAAGAGCACCGGCGTCATGGTGGCCCAGTTCCCTCACGGTATCGAGTGGGATGAGGGGCAGATTGCCTACGTCGCCATCGGGATTGCCGCCAAGTCCGACGAGCATCTGGGCATTTTGCGCCAGCTCACCCATGTGCTGGGTGACGAGCAGGCGGCCGCGCAATTGAAAGAGGCCACCGATGCCGACACCATCATCAACATTCTGACCGGTGTTACAGCCGCCAAAGAGGTGCAATACCTGACCCTGGCTGACTTCCCGGCCGATGATCGCGACCAGCTGCTGCTGGGCGCCGCTGCCCGCGCCAAATCCGCCGGTTGGGGCGATGCCGCCATGGTGACGGCGCTGCTGGCAAGCGATCCCGCCTATCTGGGTGAGGGCGTCTGGCTCGCTCGAGCACAAGCGGCCCAGACCGGCTGGGTGTTGGCAACGCCTAGCACTGCACTGAACGCTGGGGAGCTGCCGGTCAACGCCATGCTGCTGCTGTGTGCCGCAGATAGCGGCCATCTGCCGCAACTGGAGAATCTGGCCAAACTGGCGGCCGCTGGTCAGCTGGCGACGCTGGCGGGCGGCGAGGGGCTGGCCATGTTGCAGGCGGGCCCCGCGAGCGGTCTTTCCGAAACCTTCACCATCATCAACCCCCACGGCCTGCACGCTCGTCCCGGTGCCATGCTGGTCAAGGTGGCCAAAGAGTTTGAATCAGATATCCGGGTTGCAAATCTGGATGGCAGCGGCGAGGCGGTCTCCGCCAAGAGCCTGATGAAGGTGATCGGCCTTGGGGTCAAGTGCGGTCACCGTCTGGCATTTCGCGCCGAAGGGGCGGATGCCGAAGCGGCCCTCAAGGGGATCGGTGAGGCGATCGCCGCCGGTCTCGGCGAGGGGGCGCATTGATGAAGATTGTCACCATTACTCTCAACCCCGCCCTGGATCTCACCACTCGTCTCGAGGCGATGAGCCTTGGCGAGGTCAATCTGGTGAGCGAGGCCAACCTGCGTGCGGCGGGCAAGGGGATCAACGTCGCCATGGTGCTCAAGGACTTGGGCCGCGAGGTGGGCGTCAGCGGCTGGCTGGGCGCAGACAATGAACAGAGTTTTGTCTCCCTGTTTGCCGAGCGTGCGCTGGATGATCACTTTGTCCGTGTCGCGGGCAGCACCCGCATCAACGTCAAGATCTCCGAGCAATCCGGTCGGGTCACCGATCTCAACTTGCCGGGGCTCACCATCGAGCAAGGGGAGGTGAGCGCGCTGGAGCAGGCCATCGACGAGTTGGCTCCGCATGCTGAGTGGTTCGTGCTGGCGGGCAGCCTGCCCAAAGGGGTAGCCCCCGATTATTGCGCCCATCTGATCCGCCTGCTCAAGGCCAAGGGCAAGCAGGTGATCTTCGATTGCAGCGGCGCGGCCTTAAGCGAAGGGATCAAGGGGGCGCCGACCCTGGTCAAACCCAATCTGGAGGAGCTCGGCCAGTGGGCGGGTCGCCCCGTCAAGACTCTGGGCGAGCAGGCCGAGTGTGCCCGCGCGCTGCAGGCAAGCGGCATCCCCAACGTGGTGATCTCCAACGGCGCCGATGGCCTGATCTGGTTTGCACCGGATGCCGTCTGGCAGGCGATTCCGCCGCGCATGCAGGTGGTCAGCACCGTGGGTGCCGGCGATTCCCTGGTGGCTGGTCTCGCCCATGGTCTGAGCCTTGGCTGGACGCCGGAGCAGACCCTGCGGCTGGCCACCGCCGTCTCGGCCTTGGCGGTCAGTCAGGTCGCGGTCGGCTTTGACGATATCAATGTGCTCAACCCCTTACTTGAACAGGTGCGCGTAGAGTGTCTGGATGCGCTGGCACCGGTTCAATGCCATACCCCCTCAATGGAAAACTCAGGAGATGCCCAATGAAAGCAATCTTGGTTACGGCTTGCCCGGCGGGCATTGCCACCAGCTTTCTCGCTGCAAAACGGATAGAACAGCAGGCCAAACTGGCTGGCTGGGAGCTCACCCTCGACGTCGGCTCCAGTGTGCAACCGCGCCAGATCCCCTCAAAAGAGCAGATTGCCGCGGCCGACCTGGTGCTGGTTGTCGCCAGTGCTCCGGTGGATCTCGCTGCCTATGATGGCAAGCAGGTCTATCAGGGCAGCATGGATCTCGCCCTACAGGATCCGGCCGCCTTGCTGGAGGCAGCCGCCAGCGGCGCCAGTGTCTATCGTCATCAAGCCGCCTCCGCCGTTGCCAATGCTGCCGCCAAACCGGCCGCCGCTGGCAAGCGCATCGTCGCAGTTACCGCATGCCCGACCGGTGTGGCCCACACCTTTATGTCGGCAGAAGCGCTGGAGACCATGGCCAAGCAGCTGGGTCATCAGATCCGCGTCGAGACCCAAGGCTCGGTCGGTGCCCAGAATGCCCTGACTGCCGAAGAGATTGCATCTGCCGATCTGGTGTTCCTCGCCACCGATATCGAAGTGGACATGGCCCGTTTCGATGGCAAGCAGGTCTATCGCACCAGCACGGGCGCTGCGCTCAAGAAAACCCGTGCCGAGCTCGACAAGGCGTGGAACGAGGCAAAACTGTATCGCCACAGTGGCGGCAGCCAGCCCAAGAAAGAAGAGAAGGCTGGCCCCTACAAGCACCTGCTGACCGGGGTCTCCTTTATGCTGCCGATGGTGGTGGCGGGCGGCCTTATCATCGCGCTCTCGTTCGTGTTTGGTATCGAGGCGTTCAAGGTGGAAGGCACCCTGGCCGCGGCTCTGATGAAGATCGGTGGCGGCTCTGCCTTTGCCCTGATGATCCCGGTGCTGGCCGGTTACATTGCCTACTCTATCGCTGACCGCCCGGGTCTCGCCCCCGGCATGATCGGCGGTATGCTGGCAAGCTCGCTGGGCGCCGGTTTCCTTGGCGGCATCGTGGCCGGTTTCCTGGCCGGTTACAGCGCCAAGTACCTGAGCGACAAGGTGCGTCTGCCGGTGACCCTGGAAGCGCTCAAGCCGATCCTGATCATTCCGCTCTTTGCCAGCCTGTTTACCGGTCTGGTGATGATCTACGTCGTCGGTGGCCCGGTGGCCGGTATCATGAATGCCATGACCACCTTCCTCAACAACATGGGCTCTGCCAACGCGGTGCTGCTGGGTGTCATCATCGGCGCCATGATGTGCTTTGACATGGGGGGCCCGGTCAACAAGGCGGCCTACGCCTTCGGTGTCGGCCTGCTGGCCTCCAAAACCTACGCCCCCATGGCTGCCGTGATGGCCGCTGGTATGGTGCCGGCACTGGGGATGGGGATCGCCACCTTCCTGGCTCGCACCAAGTTCATCAAGGCGGAGCAGGAAGCGGGCAAAGCCTCCTTCGTGCTGGGTCTGTGCTTTATCTCCGAGGGTGCCATTCCGTTTGCGGCCAAGGATCCGATGCGCGTCATCCCGGCCTGCATGGTCGGCGGCGCCCTGACCGGTGCGCTCTCCATGCTGTTCGGCTGCGAGCTGATGGCCCCCCACGGCGGTCTGTTTGTGCTCTTCATCCCGCACGCTATCAGCAACGTCATGATGTATATTGTGGCGATTGCGGCAGGCTCGCTGCTGACCGGTGTCTCCTACGCCATGCTCAAACGCGGCGAAGAGCAGGCCAAGCTGGCCACCGCATAAGCCTTGCCCCCCGGCAACACGTCATAACCAAGAGCGGCCTGCGGGCCGCTTTTTTATTGCCGGATAAAGGGAAGAATTCAAGCGCTGTTTTGCTTGTGGTTAATGGATTAACCCTCTAGCGTGAGGTGCCTGGGGCGCACCTGCGCCCGCCGATAACCCGATACCCAGGAGCAGATGATGATACCCATGATCCCCCCCATGCTCGATTTTGCGACCGGCAAGCTCGGTGGCGCAGAACTGGTTGAGAAGAGCACTACCCTGGCTGACTTGCAGGGGCTTTTTGCCGACCCGCACGCCGAGGCCGCGCTCTCGCCCGATACCCGGCTCTATCGGGTCGCCATGCTACCCGGCAATGGTGGCGAGGGGGATCTCAACATGGGAGTCACCTATCTGGAGGCTGGCCGGGTCGGCCAAGAATTTTTCATGACCCTCGGTCATATCCATGCTCGCGCCGAGCAGGCCGAATACTACTTCGGGTTGTGCGGAAGGGGGCTATTGCTGTTGCAGGATATGGCCGGTGTTTGCCGGTTGGAGCAGGTCTTTGCCGGCAGCATTCACCATATCCCTGGCCACGTAGCCCATCGACTCGTCAACACCGGTGAAACGCAGCTCTCGGCGCTGGCGGTCTGGCCTGCCATTGCCGGTCATGATTACCGGCTGATGGCAGAGCGGGGGTTTGGCCTGCGGGTGGTCGCAGGGAAGGAAGGGGAACCTTGTGTTGTGAGCAGCGAGGTGAGTGTCTCAATCACCTAACCATCAGCCTGCATGGGTCGTGAGCGACCCCGTTAGCGGCTGCCGCAAGATTGGCGCACCACCAGAGTAGGGGGCAGAATGATGCTCTTGGCCGGCTCGTCGTTGCCGGCAATCCGCTCGAGCAGCAGTTCACCCGCCTTGCGGCCAATCTCTCGCGCCGCCACCGAGACGGTGGTGAGCGCCGGTTCAACCAGCGCGGTTTCCGGCAGATCGTCAAAGCCCACCAGTGCAAAGTTCTGGCCGATGAGCCGTCCCTGCTTGCGCAGCGCCAGCATGGCGCCGAGTGCCACCACGTCCTGATAGCAGACCGCCGCCGTCACCTCGGGGTGCTGCTCCAGCAGCGCCGTCATGGCGCGGGTGCCCTCTACCCGGCTGGCGCCGCAGCTGATGATCCACTCCGGTTTGGCTGTGATACCGTGTTCGAGCAGCTTGCTCATATAACCACCTAGGCGTTGGGAGCGGCTGATGGAGGTGGGGGAGCCCCCAACAAAGGCGATATGACGGTGGCCGAGTTTCAGCAGGTGCTCGGTCGCCAGCTGACAGCCCAGAAAGTTGTCGGTGCCGACAAAGTCGATCGCTACATCCGGCACCGGTCGCACCACCAGAATGGTGGGCATATGGCGACGTTGCAGGCTCTCGAAAAAGCTGTGGGGCGTAGGCTGGGCAGCGCAGATCACCATGCCGGCGGCACTGTTGCGTTGCAACGAGTCCATAAACTGCTGCTGCCTTGCCGCCGACTCCTCGCTGTTGGCGAGAAACAGCATCAGGTCGTGGTGTTCCATCTCCCGGCTCAGGCCCGCTGTCATCTCTGCATAGAAGGGGTTGGTAATGTCGTGCAGCAACAGGCCAACCTGATTGCTGCTCTTGTTGCGCAGGTTGGCGGCAGTCTGGTTGTAAACATAGCCGAGCTCGTCGATGGCCTTGAGTACCCGCTGGCGAGTGTGGTCGGAAATGCGTCCCTTGTTGCGCAGGGTCATGGAGACGGTGGCGGTGGAAACGCCCAAGTGGCGGGCAATATCTGCAACAGTCACATTGCTCATGGTGTGGGTCCGGTCATGGTCGTGCCATCAAGATATATCGATTAACCTATATTTCGGATGAGAGAAGGTTGTAATTGAGCGGTTGATCACGAATTTCACCGCTCATGCCGATGATAGATCCCAATGTTTGAGGTTAATCGTGTTTATCAGGTTGTGGTTAACGGGTTAATCGATTTATCTCTTTCATAGGTGTCAACGAGAGAGCAAGCCAATGATTCATTCGAGTTACGTTTCCAACTACGACAAATATCCAGAAGTGACCGTTGTTGGATATGAGCGGGCCGCCTGTGCGGGATGGGATGAGATTGCCCATCAGTTGCAAGCCAAAGTGAACGGGCAAGACAAGGCGAAAGTGGTACTGGTGATCGACTGCTATCACGGCGTGGATCAGACCGAGCTACGCACCCAGCTGCTGACCAGATTCGGGCCTCACACGCTCATCGATGTGGAACAGGCGCGCCTGCCCGAACCCAAAGTGCTGGCGATGCTGGACCGCTTCATCACAGATGACCGGGTGTTTGGCGTGCTGGCACCCCACAAGATGGCGGAGTTTTTTGACCCGGTCGCCTTGGCGCGCCTGCAACAGCAGGTCGCAGAGGTGGCCGAAGGTCTGGTGGTGGTGATGGGCAGCGGCGCTTCGCTGGTGGCGAAAGGGGATGTGCGGGTCTATGCCGATCTTGCCCGCTGGGAGATCCAGCAGCGTCTGCGCCGTAAAGAGATTGGCAACTGGGGCGCGGATAACACCGAAGAGGACATATTGCGCCGCTACAAGCGGGCCTTCTTCATCGAGTGGCGAGTGTTTGATCGCCATAAATTGGCCCAGCTGCCCACCATCGATTTCCTGCTCGACACCAACACCATGGACAAGCCGACTATGGTAACGGGGGCGGCACTGCAACAAGGGTTGCATCAGGCGGCGCGCCAGCCGTTCCGGGTTGTTCCCTTCTTCGACCCTGGGGTCTGGGGCGGGCAGTGGATGAAGCAGGTGTGTGATCTGGACCCAGCCCAACCCAACTACGCCTGGTGCTTTGACTGTGTGCCCGAGGAGAACAGCCTCTACCTACGCTTTGGCGAGGTGAGGGTGGAGATCCCGTCGCAAAACCTGGTGCTGTGCCAGCCAAAAGCCCTGCTTGGGGAGCAGGTACACGCCCGCTTTGGCGCCGAGTTCCCGATCCGGTTCGATTTTCTCGATACGGTGGGGGGGCAGCCGCTCAGTTTGCAGGTGCATCCGCTGACCGAATACATCCAGCAGGAGTTCGGCATGCACTACACCCAGGACGAGAGCTACTACCTGCTCGATGCCAAGCCGGACTCCTGCGTCTACCTCGGCACCCGTAACGGTATCGACCCGCAGGAGATGCTGGCGGATCTGGCCGCCGCCCAGCGCGGTGAGAAGCCCTTCGACGACGAGCGCTTCATCAACCGCTTCCCGGCCCGCAAGCACGACCACTTCCTGATCCCGGCTGGAACCGTCCACTGCTCGGGAGAGGGAGCCATGGTACTTGAGATCAGCGCCACCCCCTACATTTTCACCTTCAAACTGTGGGACTGGGGCCGGGTTGGGCTCGACGGCATTCCGCGCCCCATCCATCTGGAGCATGGCAGCAAGGTGATCCAGTGGGATCGGGATACCGACTGGACCGAGCGAAATCTGGTCAATTGCATTGAGCCCATCGCTGAAGGGGAAGGGTGGCGTGAAGAGCGCACCGGACTGCATGAGCGGGAATTTATCGAGACTCGTCGCCACTGGTTCAGCGTGCCGGTAGAGCACGACACCGGCGGCACTGTACAAGTGCTCAACCTGATAGAGGGTCGGGAGGCAACGGTAGATAGCCCGGACAACGCCTTCGCCCCCTTCGTGGTGCACTATGCCGAGACCTTCATCGTACCGGCGTCGGTAGGGCGCTATCGTATCCGCCCGAGTGGCGAGAGTGAAGGGCAGACCATTGCCACCATCAAAGCCTTTGTGAGGGGGTAACCGGAGATGCTGAGGATCCTTATCGCAACCCATGGTTCACTGGCGCCGGCCCTGCTGGCCAGCGCCAATATGGTCTACGGCGAGTTGCCCGCCGTAGCCACAGTTTCTCTGACCGAAGAGGGAGGAATAGAGGCGTTTCGCGCCGAGTTTGAACAGACCCTGCGCCGTCATGGCGCGGGGGCTGACGGGGTGTTGGTGCTGTGCGACATGGAGTGCGGCACCCCCTACAACGTGGCATGCCGCTTTGCATTTGATTCCGCATGGCCGCAGCCGGTAGCCGTGGTGACCGGGGTTAATTTTCCCATGCTGCTGATGAGTGCCGACTGGCTTGCTGCGACCGATGTACACGAGGCGGCCCGCCAGTTGCTGGCCCAGGCACTGGAATCCATGGTGATCCCGGCCCCGGCGGCGCACCAGCAAGATGACAACTTCTAGGAGAGCGAGATGGCGATTTCATTTGTACGAATTGACGATCGGGTGATCCACGGTCAGTTGGTGACCCGCTGGGCCAGAGAGCTTCCTTGTGACGGTATCGTCGCGATCGATGATGAGGTGGCGGCCGATCCGCTGCTCTCTCAGGTGATGACGGGGGCTGTGTCGGACACCAAGGTGTGGCTGTTTGATGTGGCTACCGCCATTACCAAGTTGCCCAAGGTGATCGCCAGTGACAAACGCTACTTCGTGATTGGCAAGTCGCCAGTCACTCTGCAGCGCCTGTGCGCCGCCGGGATCTCCCTGGATAATCTCAACGGCAAGATCAACGTCGGGCCTATGAGTGCCCGCGAGCAGACTACCACCATAGGCCCCAACCAGTCGGTGACGGCGCAGGAGATCGCCGCCTTTGATTACTTGGCCAACCTTGGCCACGAGATCGACTTTCGGCTGGTACCGGATGCCAGTCACTACAGCTGGGCAGATGCCCAGAAAAAGCTGAAATAGGGAGCAGAGATCATGTTTCTGGAAGCAACACTCATCGGGATACTCTGCTATCTCGGTGCTCTCAGCAGCCCCTGGCTGCTGGGCTTGACCGGTGGCTGGTATACCATTACTCGCCCGTTGGTATCGGGCATGCTGGTCGGTGCCATTCTGGGGGATATTCAGACCGGGATCCTGATCGGGGTGGCGGTGCAGGCAGTCTATATCGCCATGGTGACGCCGGGCGGTTCCATGCCGGCGGATCTCAACTTCGTCGCCTTTCCGGCCATTGCGCTGGGCATCATGTCGGGCAAGGAGCCGTCGGTTGCCGTGGCGATTGCCGCCACCATCGGCATCGCCGGGACCATCCTCTTCAACTTCATGATGGTGTTCAACTCCTACTGGAACCACAGGGCCGATGTGGCGCTGGAGCAGGGCGATGAACAGGGGGTTTACCTCAACAGCGCCATCTTCCCGCAGGCCAGCAACTTTGTGCTGCGTTTCGTGCCGACCTTCATTGCCGTCTACTTCGGCAACCAGTACATCGAAGGGTTCATGAATAGCCTGCCGGAGCTGGTGATCCGTACCATGACGGTGGTGGGCGGCATTCTGCCTGCTGTCGGTATTGCCATCTTGCTCAAGCAGATCATCAAACAGAACAGCATGCTGATCTACTTCCTGGTGGGTTTTGTCGGCATCGTTTTTCTCAAGCTCAACATGGTGGGGCTGGTGATGATTGGGGCCCTGCTGGCGCTCATTCACTATAACTACAAGCCGGAACCACGCCCTGCAGTCGCTGCCCGTGCTGCCACCCAAACCGATGATGAGGATGAATTCTGATGAACACAGAGCTGCAATCAGGGGAACTGGCGGCCAAGCAGCCGGTTGCTCTTACCTCAAGGGATCTGCGTGCCTGCTGGCGTTCGTGGATGATGTACAACCTCTCCTCCATGAGCTTCGAGCGTCTCGAATCGTTCGGCTTTTGCCTTGGCATGATGCCGGCGCTCAAGAAGCTCTATCCCGGCAAGGCTGAACGGATGGAGGCGATGAAACGCCATGCCTCCTTCTATAACACCGAGCCCCAGATCGGCGCCATTATCAACGGGTTGGCAGTCGGGCTTGAAGAGAAGCGGGCCAATGGCGAGAAGATCGACGGTGAGACCATCAATACCCTTAAGGTCGGCCTGATGGGCCCCATCGCTGGCATCGGTGATTCCATGATCCCCGGTATGCTGGTGCCCATTTTGCTCAGTATCGGTATGGCGCTGGCGGCAGGGGGGAGTGTGCTGGGGCCTCTGTTTTACGTCATCAGCTTTAACGCCATCGCCATTACTGGCTCCTACATGTTGTTTATGAAGGGCTACAAGCTGGGCACTGGTTCGGTGGAGTCTCTGGTCAGTTCCGAGTCGGCCAAGCTGCGCGAGGCGCTCTCCCTGCTTGGGGTCTTTGTGATGGGCGGGGTAGCGGCCAGTTATGTCAACCTCTCCACCGGGCTCGATTTTGTCACCTCGGACGGGGTCAATATCCAGGTTCAGAGCATGCTGGATGGCATCTTCCCCAAACTGATGCCGCTGGTGGTGGTGCTGGGTACCTGGTATCTGATGGCCAAGCGCAACGTCTCGCCGGTCAAAGCGATGCTCGGGCTGTTGGTGCTGGCCTTTTTCGGGGTCGCCATCGGTCTGTTCTGATGGGGTCAAGGCCATTTGGTTAACAATGGGAGAGCCTGGCTCTCCCTTTTTATCGCCGTTGCGAGAGGTAATTTATGCATATCGAGGTGACTGAGGCCGCGCAGCGCTGCCATCGCTGGCTGGTCTCCGAGGCGCTGCCCCTTTGGGGCGCGCAGGGGGTTGACCCTGAGCGTGGGCTGTTTGCCGAGGGATTGGATAGTGCTGGCCAGCCTTTGTGGCAGCCGACCCGTTTTCGGGTACAGAGCCGCCAGATCTATGTGTTCAGCCACGCCACCCTGCTGGGGTGGTACGACGGGCGCACCCTTGCCGAGCGTTCTGCTTTGGTCGGTATGGGTCATTTTGACGATGGGGCGGGGCATAGCGTTTTCTCCATTAATCGGGATGGTTCGATTGCTGACGCATCAGTCTGCAGCTATGAATACGCGTTTGCCCTGCTGGCTGAGTGTTGGCTCTATCGTCTGAGTGGCGATCCACGCTGGCAACAACAGGCCGAGTCGCGCTATCAGGCCATTGATCAACTCTTTTTGGACCCGCTGCACGGTGGATTCCACTCCAGTTGGCCATCTGGCCCACTGCGCAGCCAAAATCCCCATATGCATCTGTTCGAGGCGCTGCTGGTAGCGGCAGACAGCTTTGATGATGTGATATGGCAGCAGCGGGCAACCGCGCTGTATCGGCTGTTTCGTCAGCGTTTTCTGGAGCCCGGTTTACTGCGCGAGTTTTTCGACGACGCGCTGCTGGCGCGTCATGCCGATTCCCGTCTTATCGACCCGGGTCATCACTACGAGTGGTGCTGGCTGCTGGCACGCTACCGGACTCTTACCTGCAGCTGGGAAATCCAGCCAACCAGCACCGAGATTGACGAGGCAATCGGGATATTGACCCGCTTTGCCATCCGCCACGGGCACGGGCAAACCGGGCTGGTGATCGATGAGCTGACCGATGATGGGCAACCCTATCGCGATACCAGCCGGCTCTGGTGCCAGACCGAACATTTGAAAGCGCTCCTGGCGACCTATGAGCAACAGGGGGATGAGGCTACCGCCTGCCAGATCAGCAAGGTAGTTGCGCGGATCTTCCACTACTACCTGTTGCCCGCACAGCCTGGACAATGGATTGATCAAATAGATAGCGAGGGAAAGCCGCTGACCTCTCATGCGCCAGCCAGCACGTTTTATCATTTGTTTGTGGCGTTTAGTGAACTGGCCCGGATCGCGGGGGTGGGTATCGGGGAGTAGGGTGGCCTATGGGAGACGCTTAAAAATCCCAGCCGGGTTGTGCTTGCGGTTCATTGAGCGCCCCTTCCTGTGCCTTGCGCCGCGCAGCCTCGACTCGGCGTTTGCGATCCCGGCACAGACGCATTACATCCTGCTGCTGGGCAGGGGTCATGGTGAGCCAGTTGAAACGCTCTTCGCGATTGCGCAGGCACCCCTTGCAGTAGCCCTTGTTGTTCACTTCGCAGACCCCGATGCAGGGGCTCTGCAGCGGGAATATTTCGAGCTGTTCCATCCATCACCTCGCACATCCTGTCACCTTGTTATAACCCAGCGGATCCCCTTTGGAGAAATCCTGCTTCAAGTGATTGATGTCGTTTGCTTTCCCCCTGCAAATTTGGCATCTTCCCCGCCGAGCATGGCTCTTGGCGTTATATGAGGACATATGAACAAACACGCGTACTGGCTGACCGCCGCAGTGCTGGGACTGGCCGGTTGTGCGGGCAACTCTGACAAAGCAGAAGTGCCCAAAAAACAGACCGACAACAGATGCTTTCTTAACTGCGAGGTGCCGGAAAATCTGGGCAAGCAGTATCTGGACGGGACCCTGCCAGAGGATCTGGTGAGGGTGGAGCGGGTCAATAGCCGTGCGCGTGCCGACTACAGCAAGTTTGGCCCGCAAAGCAGACTGGTATTGGAGCGCTCCGGCAAGATGACACGCCGTTATGGCGAGCTCTATCACCAGCTCTCCCGCTGGGTGGCGGGCGGCGGCAATCCTGCCGACATCACCCGTTACGGTATCAGCCTGGCCCAGTTGGGCGGCGCCGATCGCATGGGCAACGTGCTCTTTACCGGTTACTACTCGCCGGTGCTGGAGGTGCGCCACCGCCCGGATGCCAAGTACAAATATCCCATCTATGCCATGCCCAAATGCGGCGGTCGCTGTCCGACCCGGGCCGAGATCCATCAGGGAGCACTGGCCAACCGCGGACTGGAGCTGGGTTACAGCAAATCCCTTATCGACAACTTCCTGATGGATGTGCAGGGCTCGGGCTTTGTCCATTACGGGGATGACGATCGGCTGCAATATCTGGGCTACAGCGGCAAGAACGGCCACGGTTACGTGAGTATCGGCCGGGTACTGATCGACCGCGGTGAAGTGCCCAAAGAGCAGATGTCGATGAAGGCCATCAAGGAGTGGGCCAACCGACAGCCAGAAGAGAGCGTCAAGGAGCTGGTGGAGCAGAACCCCTCCTATGTCTTCTTCGAGCGTCGACCCACCAATGATGTGATCGGCGCCGCCGGTATCCCGCTGCTGCCACTGGCGGCTGTCGCTGCCGACAAGACCCTGCTGCCGATGGGGACCCCGATCCTCGCCGAAGTCCCCTTGCTCGATAAAGAGGGCAACTGGACCGGCAAGCACCAGCTGCGGCTGTTGATTGCGCTGGATGTGGGCGGGGCGGTGAAGAAGGGGCACCTCGATCTCTACCACGGTATGGGTGAGAAGGCCGGTGTCGCGGCCGGTCACTACAAGCACTTTGGCCGGGTCTGGAAGCTTGGCTTGCACCACGGGCCGACAGCCGCCCCCTGGTTGTAATCCTCTGAGGATTTGGGCGTCTGTCATCGGGCGCCCGGGCAATGTGAAGAGACAAAAAAAGCCGCCGGATTGCTCCGGCGGCTTTCTATTTTGAGAGAGTGGCAGCTGGTGGCTGCGTCAGCTCTTCTGGATATCCAGCCGGATAGCGCCGACCGGTTTGCAGCAGCAGGGGAGGCACTCCCCTTGGGCGACAAATGCCAGCGGCACATTGGGGTAGTGCACCTTGCCAGCCATCAGCGGAGTGCGGCAGGCGCCGCAATAGCCGCTGCGACACTGGAATTCCACATGATGACCATGGCGCTCCAGGGTCTCCAACACGCTTTCGCCGGGATGGGCGTGCAGCACGGCACCATCCCGGGTATGTACCCGTGGTGCCACGACCGCATGCTGTTCGGCAGGCGTGTGCGGGGCAGGGGCCAGCGTGTTGGTTGCGTCACTCACAGCTCGAAATCACCCAGGTCATCGGCATTGACTTCGCTGTCGATCTGGCCGACCAGATAGGAGCTGACCTCTACCTCTTGCGGGGCGACCTGTACGTTGTCGGATGACAGCCAGGTGTTGATCCAGGGGATCGGGTTTTGCTTGGTGCCGGCAAAGGCTGGCTGCAAGCCGACTGCACTCATGCGCAGGTTGGTGATGTACTCCACGTACTGGCAGAGGATGTCCTTGTTCAGGCCGATCATGGAGCCGTCCTGGAACAGGTACTCGGCCCACTCTTTCTCCTGAATGGCCGCTTCCTTGAAGATCTCGAAGCAGGCCTGTTCGCATTCGGCGGCGATCTCGGCCATCTCCGGGTCATCCTGGCCGGTGCGCATCAGGTTCAGCATGTGTTGGGTGCCGGTGAGGTGCAGCGCTTCGTCGCGGGCGATCATCTTGATGATCTTGGCGTTGCCTTCCATCAGTTCGCGCTCGGCGAAGGCAAAGGAGCAGGCGAAGCTGACGTAGAAGCGAATTGCTTCCAGCGCGTTGACACTCATCAGGCACAGATAAAGTTTCTTCTTGAGCTCGCGCAATGTAATGGTCACTTCGCGGCCAGCGACGGTGTGGGTCCCTTCACCATGCAGGTTGTAGAGGGCGGTCGCTTCGATCAGGTCGTCGTAGAAGTGGCTGATGGAGCCGGCGCGCTTCAAGATCTGCTCGTTGGTCACGATGTCGTCGAACACCTGAGCGGGAGTGTTGACGATATTGCGGATGATATGGGTGTAGGAGCGAGAGTGGATGGTCTCGGAGAAGGCCCAGGTTTCAATCCAGGTTTCCAGCTCCGGAATGGAGACCAGCGGCAGCAGCGCCACGTTGGGGCTGCGGCCCTGAATGGAGTCCAGCAGGGTCTGGTACTTCAGGTTGGAGATGAAAATATGCTGCTCGTGGGGCGGCAGGGCCTGATAGTCGATGCGATCACGGGAGACATCCACCTCTTCCGGGCGCCAGAAGAAGGAGAGCTGCTTCTCGATCAGCCGCTCGAACACTTCGTGCTTTTGTTGATCATAACGGGCTACGTTGACCGATTGGCCAAAAAACATCGGCTCTTTGAGCTGGTCGTTTTGGGTTTGGCAGAAAGTTGAATAGGCCATGGTTACCAGAATATGTGAATAGAGAAAACAGGAGAGCGGGAGCTTCATGCTCCCGCCCGGTTATCAGTTCTTGTCGTGACTTAGATTTTGCAAGCCCCGCCTGCACAACCGTCATCTTGCAGATCGGTCTGGGCATCGTCTGCACCATCACGGGTGTTGTGATAGTACAGGGTCTTGAGGCCGTATTTGTAGGCGGTCAGCAAGTCCTTGAGCAGCTGTTTCATCGGGACCTTGTTGCCTTCGAAACGGGCAGGGTCGTAGTTGGTGTTGGCGGAGATCGCCTGATCCACAAACTTCTGCATGATACCGACCAGCTGCAGGTAGCCGTCAACACTCGGTTGCTTCCAGAGCAATTCGTATTGATCTTTCAGGCGATCATACTCGGGCACCACCTGTTTGAGAATGCCGTCTTTGGAGGCCTTGACCGACACCAGACCGCGCGGCGGCTCGATGCCGTTGGTAGCGTTGGAGATCTGGCTGGAGGTCTCGCTCGGCATCAGGGCGGTCAGGGTAGAGTTGCGCAAGCCCACGGACTTGATCTCTTCACGCAGGCTTTCCCAATCCAGATGCAGCGGCTCGTTGCACAGCGCATCCAGATCCTTCTTGTAGGTGTCGATGGGCAGGATGCCCTGAGCATAGGTGGTCTCGCCAAACAGCGGGCAGGGGCCGAACTCGCGGGCCAACTGCACGGAGGCTTTCAGCAGGTAGTACTGGATGGCCTCGAAGGTGCGGTGAGTCAGCGCCAGACCGGAGCCGTCGGAGTAACGGGCACCGTTTTTGGCCAGGTAGTAGGCGTAGTTGATGACGCCGATCCCCAGGGTGCGACGACCCATGCTGCCCTTCTTGGCGGCGGCAATCGGGTAGTCCTGATAGTCGAGCAGGGCGTCGAGGGCACGCACGGCCAGATCGGCCATCTCTTCCAGATCTTCCAGCTTCTCGATGGCACCGAGGTTGAAGGCGGAGAGGGTGCACAGGGCGATTTCGCCACTCTCGTCGTCGATGTTGTTGAGCGGCTTGGTCGGCAGCGCAATCTCGAGGCAGAGGTTGGACTGGCGCACCGGCGCCACGCTCGGGTCGAACGGGCTGTGGGTGTTGCAGTGATCGACGTTCTGGATGTAGATGCGACCGGTACCGGCACGCTCCTGCATCATCAGGGAGAAAAGGTCTACCGCTTTCAGAGTCTTCTTGCGAATGGCCGGATCTTGCTCGTACTTGACGTAGAGCTCTTCGAACTTGTCCTGATCGGCAAAGAAGGCATCGTACAGACCCGGCGCATCGGACGGGGAGAACAGTGTGATGTCACCGCCCTTGATGAGGCGCTGGTACATCAGCTTGTTGATCTGCACGCCGTAGTCCATGTGACGAACACGGTTCTCTTCCACGCCGCGGTTGTTCTTCAGCACCAGCAGGCTTTCCACTTCAGTGTGCCACAGCGGGTAGAACAGGGTCGCAGCACCGCCGCGCACGCCGCCCTGGGAGCAGCACTTCACGGCAGTCTGGAAGTATTTGTAGAAGGGGATGCAACCGGTGTGGAACGCTTCGCCACCACGGATGGGGCTGCCCAGACCGCGGATGCGACCGGCGTTGATGCCGATACCGGCGCGCTGGGAAACGTAACGCACGATGGAGCTGGCGGTGGCGTTGATGGAGTCCAGGCTGTCGTCGCATTCGATCAGTACGCAGGAGCTGAACTGACGGGTCGGGGTGCGCACGCCGCTCATGATCGGGGTCGGCAGGGAGATCTTGAAGGTCGAGACCGCATCATAGAAGCGCTTGATGTAGTCCAGACGGGTATCTTTCGGATACTTGGAGAAGAGGCAGGCCGCAACCAGCATATAGAGGAACTGCGGGCTCTCGTAGATCTCGCCGGTAACGCGGTTCTGGACCAGATATTTGCCTTCCAGCTGTTTGACTGCCGCGTAGGAGAAATCCATGTCGCGCCAGTGATCCAGATGGGTGTTCAGCTCTTCGAATTCGGACTGGGTGTAGTCTTCCAGCAGGTGCTTGTCGTACTTGCCCATGTCCACCAGACGAGCCACGTGCTGGTAGAGGTGGGGCGGTTCGAACTGGCCGTAGGCCTTCTTGCGCAGGTGGAAGATGGCCAGACGGGCTGCCATGTACTGGTAGTCCGGGGTCTGCTCGGAGATGAGGTCAGCCGTCGCCTTGATGATGGTTTCGTGAATGTCGGCGGTACGGATACCGTCATAGAACTGGATGTGGGATTTGAGCTCTACCTGGGAGACCGACACGTTGTCGAGCCCTTCGGCGGCCCAGTCCAGCACGCGGTGAATTTTATCCAGATCGATGGGTTCTTTGTGTCCGTTACGCTTCGTCACAAACAAGTTCATTGGCTGATGACCTTCAGTTGATTCCCGAAAAACCATCGCACAATGGTGCCACCCTGGCCCCGGCGGTGTGCGGGAGTTGGGTAGAGATTGTGCGATGAATCACAAGATGTAGTGTTATTTTAAGTTCGAGCTACAAGATAGTGAGGTCAGCCCGCCATTGCAATGTGTGGATAAGTGACGAGCTGTGGATAAATTGTGAGTCTTGCCCCATCAGTTAGTGACCGCTCACAGTGAGCGGGTTTTCATTCGTCCGCTCCGCTAAAAGCAAGTCTCCCGATCGAAGATGGAAAATTTAAATAACTTTTTTTGCTTGCGAAACGGGGGGCTTTTTACTAGCAAACGGCGGCTGATTATCCCTTATGCAACAAGGGTCAAAAGCTGTCCAGTTGTCGCAGCCGCGGGCTCAGCATGGCAAGGGCTTTGCATCAGATGACGGTGGTTTGTGACCGCTTTGTGACGGCTGCGAGCTTGTCAAATGGGTATCCAACAGGCAGAAAGCTGCCTTTATTATCCATGAATAGACGAGTGATGGTGGCGCAGGACGCACGAGCGTAAAGGAAGAGATGCAAGGGGCGAAGAGTCTCTTCGCCCCGTTATCGCATATCAGCCGGTAAGGCTGCGCGTTACGCTTTGGCCGTCAACTCATAGCGCAGCCAGTGGTGCATGGCCTGCACGGTATCAAAGTGCAGATCGGCGCCCCACTGGGCGGGATCTTCCTCATTATTGAGATAGCCCCAGCCAGCGACCGCGGTGCGCATGCCAGCATTGCGGCCCGCTTCGATATCCCGCACATGATCCCCCACATAGAGGCAGTGAGCCGCCTCGACCCCCAGCTTCTCACAGGCAAAGAACATGGGGGCGGGGTCGGGCTTGCGTACCGGCAGGGTATCGGCACTGACGGTGACGCCGCAGCTGGCAAGCTGTGGCAGGGCTGCCAGCAGCGGCTCGGTGAGAAAGCCCGGCTTGTTGGTGACGATGCCCCAGGGGAGCTGTTTCTCGTCGAGCCACTCGATAAGATCCACCATTCCCTCATAGGGGCGGGTACCGACGCAGAGATTGGCCGCGTAGTAGTCGAGCAGGGCATTGCGCAGGCGCGTGGCCCCCAGCTCCTCAAGCAGTTCGTCGCCGAGGCCCGCTTTCAGCAGCCCGAGCGCTCCGTGGGAGGTGGTCTGACGAATGATGTCGTCAGAGAGCGGCGCAAAACCTTCGTTTATCAGTACATGGTTGACGGCGGCACCCAGATCCGGGGCTGTGTCGAGCAGGGTGCCATCCAGATCGAACAGCACGCAACGAAGAGGCAGCAGGTGAGAGGAGCTCATCAGCCGTGCTCCGGGCGGACAAACTCCACCATATAGTTGACGTCGACATTTTTGCCGAGCTTGAACTGGTTGGTGAGCGGGGCGTAGTGGACGCCGCTCATATCCCGCACCAGCAGACCCGCCGCTTCACCCATGCGACACAGTTCGGCCGGGGTGATGAATTTTTTGTGATCGTGGGTACCCTTGGGCACCATCTTCATCAGGTATTCGGCCCCGATGATCATCATCAGATAGGATTTGGGGTTGCGGTTGATGGTGGAGACGAACACCCGGCCGCCCGGGCGCACCAAGGTGGCGATGGCGCGCAGCACGGAGGCGGGGTCCGGCACATGCTCCAGCATCTCCATGCAGGTGACTACGTCATACTGGCCCGGTACTTCGGCGGCATGGGCTTCGGCAGTGATCTGGCGATACTCGAGCTCGACACCCTGTTCCAATGCGTGCAGGCGGGCGACGCCGAGGGGTTCCTTGCCCATGTCGATACCGGTAACCTGTGCACCACGGCGGGCCATGCTCTCGGAGAGAATGCCGCCACCACATCCGATATCGAGAATGCGCTTGCCAAACAGACCGCCACTTTTGTCGGTGATCCAGTCAAGGCGTACCGGATTGATTTGATGCAGGGGTTTGAATTCACCTTCCATGTCCCACCAGCGGGAGGCGATGGCTTCAAACTTGGCGATTTCTGTCAGATCGACATTGGCATCACTGTTCATTTTTCGAAGATCCTGTGGCAGGGCGCCCGCTTCTGAGTCATGGGCGCAATCTATTGTCCTGGCGGGCATTATAACGGACGGACTTTGTCACACCAGCCCGATCTGATACCCGATTTGTGGCTTAAGGTATTTGGCTCAGTGTGTTACCATGTCGCGCTGTTTAAGCCAAAGAACAACTAATTAGGGATAAGGCTTTCTATGAGCGATCTGGCCAGAGAGATCACGCCGGTCAACATCGAAGAAGAGCTCAAGAGTTCCTATCTTGATTACGCCATGAGCGTGATCGTAGGACGAGCTCTGCCGGATGTGCGTGATGGCTTGAAACCGGTTCACCGCCGCGTTCTGTTTGCTATGAACGAGTTGGGGAACGACTGGAACAAGCCCTATAAAAAATCGGCCCGTGTGGTCGGTGACGTAATCGGTAAATATCACCCGCACGGCGATAGCGCTGTGTATGACACCATTGTCCGGATGGCGCAGGATTTCTCCATGCGTTACATGCTGGTCGATGGTCAGGGCAACTTCGGTTCAGTCGACGGCGACAGCGCCGCGGCCATGCGTTATACCGAAGTGCGGATGGCCCGCATCTCCCACGAGCTGCTGGCTGATCTGGACAAAGAGACCGTGGACTGGGTGCCGAACTATGACGGCACCGAGATGATCCCGGCGGTCATGCCTACCAAGGTTCCCAACCTGCTGGTCAACGGCTCCTCCGGTATTGCGGTGGGCATGGCGACCAACATTCCGCCTCACAACCTCACCGAGATTGTCAATGGCTGCCTGGCGCTGATCGAAAACGGCGACCTCACCATTGACGAGCTGATGACCTACATCACCGGCCCGGATTTCCCCACCGGCGGCATTATCAACGGTCGTTCCGGCATTGTGCAGGCGTACCGTACCGGTCGTGGCTCCATCTATGTGCGGGCCAAAGCTGAAGTGGAAGTGGACGAGAAGACCAGTCGCGAGACCATCATCGTTCACGAGATCCCCTATCAGGTGAACAAGGCTCGACTGATCGAGAAGATCGCCGAGCTGGTCAAAGAGAAGAAGATCGAGGGCATCAGCGCCCTGCGCGATGAGTCTGACAAAGACGGCATGCGCATCGTTATCGAGATCAAGCGCGGCGAGTCCGGCGAGATTGTGCTGAACAATCTCTACAAGCACACCCAGATGCAGACCACGTTCGGCATCAACATGGTGGCGCTCGATAACAACCAGCCCAAGGTGATGAACCTTAAAGAGATCCTGGATGCGTTCCTGCTGCACCGCCGTGAAGTGGTGACTCGCCGGACCGTGTTCGAACTGCGCAAGGCGCGGGATCGGGCGCACATTTTGGAAGGTCTGGCGGTTGCGCTGGCCAACATCGATCCCATCATCGAGCTGATCCGCCACAGCGCGACCCCGGCCGACGCGAAAGCGGGCCTGGTTGCCAAGGGCTGGGAACTCGGCAACGTGGCCGCCATGCTGGAAAAAGCGGGCGACGACGCGGCACGGCCCGAGTGGCTGGAGCCTGAGTTCGGTATCCGTGAAGGTCAATACTTCCTGACCGAACAGCAAGCCCAGGCCATCCTTGACCTGCGTCTGCACAAGCTGACCGGCCTCGAGCACGAGAAGATCCTGGAAGAGTACCAATCTCTGCTGGATCTGATCGCCGAGCTGCTGCACATCCTGGCGAGCCCGGCTCGTCTGATGGAAGTGATCCGCGATGAACTGCTGGCTGTGCGTGAGCAGTATGGCGATGAGCGTCGCACCGAGATCAGCATGTCCAGTGCCGAGATCAACATCGAAGATCTAATCACTCCGGAAGACGTGGTGGTTACCCTGTCTCACCAGGGCTATGTGAAGTATCAGCCGCTCTCCGACTACGAGGCCCAGCGCCGTGGTGGTCGTGGCAAGTCGGCCACCCGGATCAAGGAAGAGGACTTTGTGGAGCGTCTGCTGGTGGCCAACACCCACGACACCATTCTGTGCTTCTCCACCCGTGGCAAGGTCTACTGGCTCAAGGTTTACCAGCTGCCGGAAGCGTCCCGTGGCGCCCGTGGTCGTCCGATCATCAACCTGCTGCCGCTGGAAGAGGGTGAGCGTATCACCGCTATCCTGCCGGTGAAGGAATATGATGCCGAGAAGTATGTCTTCTTCGCCACCGCCAACGGTACCGTGAAGAAGACCAGTCTCTCTGACTTCAGCCGTCCGCTCTCCTCCGGTATCCGCGCCATCAACCTCAAAGAGGGCGATGAGCTGATCGGGGTGGATATCACCGACGGCAGCAACGAGATCATGCTCTTCTCCGACGCGGGCAAAGTCGTTCGCTTCGCCGAAGGCAGCGGTCGCGCCGATGCGGATGTCAGCGATGACGTTGAAACCGACGACGATGCCGGCAATGACGATGATGGCAGCGACAACGGCGAAGGCACCGAAAGCAAGGGCACCTTCAAGGGCGTGCGTCCCATGGGTCGTACCGCCGCCGGTGTACGCGGCATCAAGCTGGGCGCCGGTGACAAGGTGGTTTCCCTCATCGTTCCGCGCGGCGAAGGTGCCATCCTCACCGCCACCGAGAACGGTTACGGCAAGCGGACTGCGTTGGCCGAGTACCCGACCAAGAGCCGTGGTACCCAGGGCGTTATCTCCATCAAGGTGGATGAGCGTAATGGCAAGGTGATCGATGCAATCCAGGTCGAAGATACCGACCAGATCATGCTGATCACCAACGGCGGTACCCTGGTGCGTACCCGTGTTGCCGAGGTGAGCATCATTGGCCGTAACACCGGCGGTGTCCGTCTGATCCGTACCGGTGAAGACGAGACCGTGGTTGGCCTGCAGCGCATCGCCGAGAGCGACGAAGATGAGAACGACGCTCTGGCCGTTGATGGTGAGGTATCTGAAGGTACCGATACCGCGACCGGCACTGATGCAGTCGATGCAGGGGAAGCGGGCGACGAGTAATCGTCTTCTGAGTTACTTGGCTTAGCAAAAAGAGCGACCCTGGTGGTCGCTCTTTTTATTTGTCTGTTTTTTATGGCGGCCAGCCGGGCAGGACGCAGGCGTGATTACTCTTGCAGCCACATTCTGGCGCTGCGGGCCGGAATGGCGATCCTTACCCACTGGCTCTGCACATTGACCACGGCATTGGCATCGAGCACGTCACGATAGTTGCGATACCAGTTCATCTCGAACCTGGCGGTATCGAGCCAGTACTCCTGCTCATAGTCGCACTTGTTGATGCCGACCAGCCCCTGTTTGCCCCGTTTGAACAACACGAAGCAGTCACCGCTGCCGACCAGCTGCATGGGTTGGCCCTGCACCGCATTGTGGAAGCGGATCATTCCCTTGAGATCGGCGCGCTGGTAGTAATCCTGCCAGCGCAGTCCATCCTTGGCCTGGGTCTCGCCGTGATCCGAATAGACCAGCGGCGAGCCACCATCGCGGCCGAGCAGGTAGGCATAGGCCAGCTTCTCGTCAGTCTGGCTTAAGATCTGATAGCGGAAGCCGTCGTTGGTGGGGATGTCGTGGGTCACGGCAAAGGTGACGGCGCGACTGCCCGGTAGCGCCTGACCATAGGCGCCCGGATCCGCCAGCAGGTTCATGCTGCCACCGTAACTGAACGCGCCGCGCAAGGAGGCAAACAGCGGAAAGTCATAGGCCCCCTGACCGCTGTTGTCGAGGTAGGGTTTGAGGAAGCGCTCGTAATCGGTGCTGCCTGCGCCCCCTGTGGTGATCACCTCGCCAAACACGTGCATCCCCTGTTTGATCTCGGGGGTGAAGATGGCATTGATCTGGTAATCGCTCATGTGTTTGACCGCATCGACCCGAAAACCCTTGATCCCCATCCCCTTGAGCGCCTTGAGATAAGCCTGTTGCTGGCTGACTACCCAGTTGTTGGGATCCAAGTCCGGCAGCCCCTTGTCACCGGCACCGCCACAGAGTCGCCAATACTGGACATGACCCGGATCGCTCCAGTCGCTGATGCACCCTTCGGGATGAAAATCCTGACCGGAAAGGAAGTTTTGCCCGAGATCGCCAAATAGTTTCTGGCGCTCGAAATAGGCCGGGTTGCTGGCGTAGCTTTGCAGCAGGTCGTTGCCGGGATAGTTGAGATCGCTGCGTTTCCAGCTTTCGTTGGCCATGTGGTTGAGCACCACATCGGCATAGACGGCGATGCCCCGCGCTTTCATGGCGGCGATCAGCTGCTCGAGATCCTGTTTGTTGCCAAGGGGTGAGTCGACAAGACGCAGATCTTGCGGCTGGTAACGGGCCCACCATTCGTTGCCGGAGGACTTGAGAGGTGGCGAGATGAGTACCTGTTTGTAACCGGCTGACTTGATAAGGTCGGCTTTGGCAGTCACTTCACTGTACTTCCAGTTGAAGGCGTGCAATATGACGTCGGCGTGCGCCAAGGGGGCGATCAGCATGCCTGCGATCGCCCATATTCCCGCTGTGTGTTTCATTATTGTGTCCCTGTTTTTATAGATGCCTGAATGGGCAACCCAGCTTTGGCGGGAACAGGGTGGGCTGCAATTCACAACCTGAAGATTTGTGACCGCTTTCAGGATGATTTCGCCGAATATGTGAACTGTTTCGGCTTTTACTCGCCACCGCCAGTTGCCTTTTTACAAGTGATTTTTTTGTCATTTCCCTGTCATTCCCAGCCGTTATCCTGCCGGACGAGTGGTGCGTTGTTGCCATCACCTTCACCGTCAGGAGCTGCATATGACCAGTTGGATCACGTGGGAAATTTGGTGGAGCCGGGTATGGGGCGAATCAGAGGTGGCGCAGTATGAAGAGGATGAGCACGAAGTGGCTCATGAACCCTCGCGACTACCGGTTGAAATGGTGCAACAGGGGCGGGATCAGCGCGCAGGCTAAGGCGTTAGCCCTCTCTTTACCGGGTAGCGCTTTCTTGCGGCGACATGGCTACTTCGTTGGCCAATTTGGAAAATTAGGAAAGCGGGTTTTCCACAGGATGTGTCGCGGCATATCTTCCTCTCAACCTCTTTGCAGGGAAAGGCTATGCGCCTGATGCGTGAAGGGCGTGAGCAGGGGGGTTAGAAGAGCGACAGCTGCTCCCCAGGGCGGATAAACCCATCCAGCCTGAGCTGAATATGGCGTTTGCCCAGATCAAGGCGCTTGCTGATAAGGCGAAAGCGCTGGGCCAGCAGATCGGCAAAATGCCCCTCACCGCGCATGCGGGTGCCGAAGGCGGTACTGTTGAGCCCGCCACCGCGGCTGGCTCGCAACTGATTCAAAATAGCCTCCTTCTGGCCCGGATAGTGGGTATCGAGCCAGTCACAAAATAGCGGCGCCAGCTCGTGGGGCAGCCGCAGCAGGATGTAATCGGCGCAGCTGGCGCCAGCATCGGCAGCCGATTTGATGATCTGCTCCAGCTCCGGTTCATTGAGCCGCGGGATCATGGGGGCGGCCAGTACCCCCACCTGCACGCCAGCGTTGGCCAGCTTCTCGATCACTTTCAAGCGGCCTGCGCCCGTGCTGGCGCGGGGCTCCAGCTGTCGCCTCAGGGTTTCGTTCAAGGTCGTCACCGACACCATCACCTGACACAGTCCCTCTCTGGCCAGCTCGGTCAACAGATCAAGGTCGCGCAAGATCATGGCGCTCTTGGTAATGAGCCCGACCGGGTGGCGGTGGGCCAGCATCACTTCCAGCAACTGCCGGGTGAGGCGATAGCGCTGCTCGATGGGTTGATAGGGGTCGGTATTGGCGCCAATGAAGATGGTCTGTGGTTGATAGGCAGGTTTGGCAAACTCCCGGCGCAGCAGGTCAGCTGCATTGCGTTTGGCAAACAGCTTGCTCTCGAAATCGAGGCCGGGGGAGAGCTCCAGATAGGCATGGCTGGGTCTGGCATAGCAGTAGATGCAGCCGTGTTCGCACCCCTGATAGGGGTTGATGGAGCGACCAAAGGGGACATCCGGCGAGCTGTTGTAGCTGATGATGCTGCGTGCATCGATCTCCCGCACCTCGGTGCCAGGCACAGAGGGGGTGAAGGCGGCATCCCAATCGGACGATTGCCAGCCATCATCGACCGCTTCGACAAGGGGGCCGCTAAAACGGTGAGCGATATTGTGGGGGCTGCCTCGTCCTGCCATGGTGTGCACCGATACTGTTCATACATACAGTTATTTTGCAGGCGCACCGGATAAATGACAACAACTGCTGATCGAGCGGGTGCAAAAAGGGTTGTCGCAGGGATCTCTTGCTTGATCGCGGCGCTACATTTCGTTTACATAGATGAAATGAGAACTGGATCACGGAAATTATCATGAGCCCCACCACTTCCCGCTGGCTATTTATCGGTCTGATTGCGCTGGTTATCTGGCGTCTGCTTCCGCTCTCCACCGAGCAGGAGATGGCTGCCGCCAACCGTGCCTGGCGTACCGGTCACTTTGATGAGGCGACCCGGATCTGGTCGCCACTGGCCGATCAAGGCCAACCTCGGGCACAGGCACTCATGGGCTGGAGCCATGAGGTGGGGCAGGGGAGCGAGCAGGATATCCATCAGGCCATCAGCCTCTATCGCCAGTCGGCGCAAGCGGGCGATCCCTTTGGCCAGTACCGGTTGGCGGATGCCTATTTGCGGGGGGCGGGGGTGACGCGGGATCTGCGCCAAGCCTTTAACTGGATGGATCAGGCTGCCCGCAATGGTGATGTCCCAGCCATGCTGAAAGTCGGCGTCCTTCATCTGATGGGGGTCAGCGGCAGGGTCGATCTGCCTCAGGCGAAACAGTGGCTCTATCAGGCGGCACAAAATGGCAACAAGCTGGCGCTTCAGGTGCTGCAAGAGCTGGCGCTGGCCGAGGAGGGGAGCAGTGACTTTGACTTCAACTGGCAATCTCTGCTTGGTGAATAGTCGGCAGGCGACTCATTTGACTGTAGAAAATATCTGCAAATCCGATACAGCACGCCCGACTTCTGGTAGCATGGGGCCGTTTTGGCTTGGTTTATCACGTTAGACATGTGGTTTACGTGTTAGGCCGTCTTCGCAAAGTGCTGTGGAGAACCAAAACATCACCTTTTTGAATCTCTTTTCCATCCCGCATGTGACCTTTGGTAGGGGTCACCACTGTATAAGGAAACATATAATGCCAATCATTACTCTGCCTGACGGCAGCCAACGTCAATTTGCCCACTCTGTTTCCGTCATGGATGTGGCTGCGGACATCGGTCCCGGTCTCGCCAAGGCGTGCATTGCCGGTCGGGTAAACGGTGAACTGGTGGATGCGTGCGAGCTGATCGAAGCCGATGCCTCGCTGGCCATCATCACCGCCAAAGACGAAGAAGGTCTGGACATCCTGCGCCACTCCTGCGCCCACTTGCTGGGTCATGCTATCAAGCAACTCTGGCCCCAGACCAAGATGGCCATCGGTCCTGTCATCGACAACGGCTTCTACTATGACGTTGATCTTGACCGTACCCTGACCGATGAAGATCTGGCTGCCCTGGAAGAGCGCATGCTGGCGCTGGTAGCCAAGGATTACGACGTCATCAAGAAGAAAGTCTCCTGGCAAGAAGCGCGCGATGTATTCGAGGCGCGCGGCGAGTCTTACAAAGTCGAAATCCTGGATCAGAACATTGCCCGTGATGACCAGCCTGGTCTCTATCATCACGAAGAGTACATCGACATGTGTCGCGGCCCGCACGTGCCCAACATGCGTCACTGCCACCACTTCAAACTGCTGAAGATGTCCGGCGCCTACTGGCGTGGCGACTCCAACAACAAGATGCTGCAGCGTATCTACGGTACCGCCTGGGCTGACAAGAAGCAGCTCAAGGCCTATCTGCAGCGTCTGGAAGAGGCCGCCAAGCGCGACCACCGCAAGATCGGCAAGCAGCTCGACCTGTATCACATGCAGGAAGAAGCACCCGGTATGGTATTCTGGCACAACGATGGCTGGACCATCTTCCGTGAGCTGGAAACCTTTATCCGCGGCAAGCTCAAAGAGTACGACTATCAGGAAGTGAAAGGTCCGTTCATGATGGACCGCGTCCTGTGGGAGCGTTCAGGTCACTGGGAGAAATACGCCCAGGCCATGTTCACCACCCAGTCCGAAAACCGCGAGTACGCCATCAAGCCGATGAACTGCCCGGGTCACGTCCAGATCTTCAACCAGGGTCTGAAGTCCTACCGTGATTTGCCGCTGCGTATGGCCGAGTTTGGTTCCTGCCACCGCAACGAGCCGTCCGGTTCCCTTCACGGTCTGATGCGGGTGCGCGGCTTCACTCAGGATGACGCTCACATCTTCTGTACCGAAGAGCAGATCATGGAAGAGGTCTCCGGCTGTATTCGTATGGTCTATGACGTCTACGGTACCTTTGGTTTCGAGAACATCGTGGTCAAGCTCTCCACTCGTCCCGAGCAGCGTATCGGCTCCGACGAGATGTGGGATCGCGCCGAGAAAGCCCTGGCCGAAGCGCTGGAGCTCAACGGTCTGAAGTACGATCTGCAGCCGGGTGAAGGGGCGTTCTACGGTCCCAAAATTGAATTTACCCTGCACGATTGCCTTGATCGTGCGTGGCAATGTGGTACCGTGCAGCTCGACTTTGCCCTGCCTGGTCGTCTGGGTGCCACTTATGTGGGCGAAAACAACGATCGCCATGTACCCGTGATGATCCACCGGGCCATCCTGGGTTCTATCGAGCGCTTCATCGGTATTCTGACTGAAGAGTACGCCGGTCTGTTCCCGACCTGGTTGGCACCGACTCAGGCTGTGGTCATGAATATCACGGACAATCAGGCCGATTATGCGGTTAAAGTAGCCAAAGCATTGAATGATGCGGGCCTTCGCGCAAAAGCGGACTTGAGAAATGAGAAGATTGGCTTTAAAATCCGCGAGCATACTTTGAAGCGAGTACCTTTCATGCTGGTCTGCGGCGATAAAGAAGTTGAAGCCGGTAAGATTGCAGTACGGACTCGTAAAGGGGCTGACCTGGGCACTTATCCTGTTGAAGAGTTCATCGCTCTGCTGACCCAGGAAGTTCAGACCCGCGGACAAAAGAAAGTGGAGGAATAAGCTATAAAAGGCGGAAAAAAACTGGGCAAGCAACCGCAAGCCCGCGCTCACCGGATCAATGAAGAGATCCGTCTGAAAGAAGTTCGTCTGACTGGTCTGGATGGTGAAGCCATCGGCATCACCACCATTCAGGATGCTCTGAACTTGGCCGCAGAGGCCGGAGTTGATCTGGTAGAGATCAGTCCAAATGCTGAGCCGCCCGTTTGCCGGATCATGGATTACGGCAAATTCCTCTACGAAAAGAGCAAAACAACCAAAGAACAGAAGAAAAAGCAGAAAGTCGTCCAGGTTAAGGAAATCAAATTCCGTCCTGGCACTGACGAAGGCGACTATCAGGTAAAACTACGCAACCTGGTTCGCTTTCTGGAAGACGGGGACAAGGCTAAGGTCACCCTGCGCTTCCGTGGTCGTGAAATGGCCCACCAGGATCTTGGTATCAAGGTTCTGGAGCGCGTCAAGAACGATCTGGAAGAGTTGGCCGTAGTCGAGTCGTTCCCGAAAGTCGAAGGCCGTCAAGCTGTGATGGTCCTCGCACCTAAGAAGAAATCTTAAGGCCCACAAGAAATTGACTCATGGGGCTTGCCTCATGAGTTGGTTCGCCTTGCGATTTTGTTGTCACTCACAATGCGGAGTATGAAATGCCGAAGATGAAAACCAACCGGGGTGCTGCAAAGCGCTTCAAGAAGACTGGCTCGGGTCGCTTCAAGTGCAAGCACAACCACCTGCGTCACATCCTGACCAAGAAGAGCAGCAAGCGTAAGCGTCAGCTGGGACCGAAATTTATGGTTTCTGCTGCCGACCACAAACGTGTTGTCGCTTGTCTGCCGTACGCATAAGGGGGGATGTGAAAAATGCCAAGAGTTAAACGTGGTGTGACTGCTCGAGCTCGTCACAAGAAAGTAATGAAAGCCGCCAAAGGTTACTACGGCGCCCGTTCCCGTGTTTACCGCGTAGCGGTACAAGCGGTAACCAAAGCTGGTCAGTATGCCTACCGTGACCGTCGCCAGAAAAAGCGTCAGTTCCGTCAGCTGTGGATTGCGCGTATCAACGCTGCAGCCCGTCAGAACGGTCTGTCCTACAGCCGTCTGATCAACGGTCTGAAGAAGGCTTCTATCGAGATCGATCGCAAGATCCTGTCCGATATCGCTGTTCACGACAAAATGGCTTTCACCGCCCTGGTTGAAAAAGCTAAAGCAGCTCTGGTTTAATCCAGTTCTGTTATAGACGCTAAAAGGAGGCTCAGGCCTCCTTTTTTGTATCTGTCATTCACGTTTTTACATCACTTTTTCCTTTCTCTCGTCCATATTCTGTCCACTGTTTTACACGCGCTACAGTTTTCTCCACACAAAGCGATATGTGCGAGATGACCTTTTCTACAAATGGTTTATATGCCAACAAGCTAGATGTTTATTCTACTATTTCAAGAGTGGCGGTGAGCCGATGAGACTCGCTTGATATAACAAAATGATTTGTAGGGAGAAAAGCCCACCTTAACTATGGTCAGCGAAGGGGCTTTTTTTGTATTATTCCCCTCTTGACCTTATTTAGCCTAAAGGCTCCTGTACCGGGAGTGGTGACGAGGAAGACATGCAACAGCTTGAAGAAGTAGTCGGCCAAGCCAGAGCCGAAATTGAGGGCGTAAGCGACATCGCCGCCCTCGACGAAATCCGGGTCAAATATCTGGGTAAAAAGGGCTTTTTTACCGAGCAGATGAAGGGCCTGGGTGCCTTGTCTGCCGAAGAGCGTCCCGCCGCGGGCGCCGTGATCAACCAGGCCAAACAGCAGGTTCAGGATGCCCTGAACGAACGTCGTGAAGCGCTCGAAATCGCCGTGCTGAACCAGAAGCTGGCCGCCGAGACCATCGACGTCAGCCTGCCTGGCCGCCGCATCGAGAATGGCGGTCTGCATCCGGTAACCCGCACCATCGAGCGCATAGAGCGCCTGTTTGGCGAGATGGGCTTCAAGGTTGCCCGTGGTCCCGAGATTGAAGATGGTTTCCACAACTTCGATGCGCTGAATATTCCGGCTCATCATCCAGCGCGTACCGATCACGATACCTTCTACTTCAATCCTGATCTGATGCTGCGTACCCACACCTCGGGCGTGCAGATCCGCACCATGGAACATCAGCAGCCGCCGATCCGCATCATTGCACCGGGCCGCGTTTATCGTAACGACTACGATATGACCCACACCCCGATGTTCCATCAGGTTGAAGGTCTGCTGGTTGACGAGCATGCCAGCTTTACCGAGCTGAAGGGCATTCTGCACGACTTCCTGCGCAACTACTTCGAGGAAGACCTGACCATTCGCTTCCGTCCTTCCTACTTCCCGTTCACCGAGCCGAGCGCCGAAGTCGACGTGATGGGCAAGAACGGCAAGTGGCTGGAAGTGCTGGGCTGCGGCATGGTGCACCCGAACGTGCTGCGTTCGGTCGGCATCGATCCGGAAAAATACTCCGGCTTTGCCTTCGGCATGGGCGTTGAGCGCCTGACCATGCTGCGTTACGGGGTCAACGACCTGCGTGCCTTCTTCGAAAACGACCTGCGCTTCCTCAAGCAGTTCAAGTAAGGGCGAGAGAACATGAAATTCAGTAAATCCTGGGTGATGGAGTGGGTCCGCACCGAGTTGAGTGACAACGCGCTGGCCGAGCAGATCACCATGGCCGGTCTGGAAGTGGACGCCGTGGAAGCGGTGGCTGGCCAGTTCAACAATGTGGTTGTGGGTGAAGTGGTCGAGTGCACCCAGCATCCGGACGCCGACAAACTGCGGGTGACCAAGGTCAACGTGGGCGAGCCCGAGCTGCTGGACATTGTCTGCGGTGCGCCGAACTGCCGTCAGGGCTTGAAAGTGTGCGTGGCCAAAGTAGGGGCGACCCTGCCGGGTGATTTCACCATCAAGAAGGCCAAGCTGCGTGGCCAGCCGTCCCACGGCATGCTTTGCTCTTTCAGTGAGCTGGGTATCGACGTAGAAGCCGATGGCATCATCGAGCTGCCGGCCGATGCCCCCATCGGGACCGATATTCGCGACTACCTCAATCTGAACGACGTCTCCATCGACGTGGATCTGACTCCGAACCGTGCCGACTGCCTCGGTATCGCCGGTCTGGCTCGTGAAATTGGCGTGCTCAACAGCGTGGACGTGGTCGAGCCGACCTGGGAGCCGGCTGTTGCCACCATCGATGCCACCTTCCCGATCCGAGTTGAAGCACCAGCTGATTGCCCCCGTTATCTGGGCCGCGTCATCAAGGGGCTGAACTTGCAGGCCCAGAGCCCGCTTTGGATGCAAGAGAAGCTGCGTCGGGGCGGCATTCGCTCCATCGACGCCATCGTCGACATCACTAACTATCTGCTGCTGGAATACGGTCAGCCGATGCACGCCTTCGATCTGGCTACCCTGGAAGGGGAACTGGTGGTACGTCGTGCCCACGCCGATGAGCCGATGACCCTGCTCGATGGCAACGAAGTGAAGCTCAAAGAGACCACGCTCGTGATTGCCGATGCCAAAGGTCCTGCCTGCATGGCCGGTATCTTCGGTGGCAACCGCACCGGTGTATCCGAGACCACTACCGACATCCTGCTGGAGTGCGCCTTCTTCGCGCCGCTCTCCATCACCGGCCGTGCTCGCGCTTACGGTCTGCACACCGACTCATCCCATCGCTTCGAGCGCGGGGTGGATCCTGAGCTGCAAGCCAAGGTGATGGACCGTGCAACTCGTCTGCTGTTGGACATCTGCGGCGGCAAAGCGGGTCCGGTCATCGAGGTCAAATCCGATGCCCATCTGCCCAAGGCTGCCCCCATCAAGCTGCGTCGCACCAAGCTCGACAAGGTGATCGGCATCAGCGTGGCCGATGCTCAGGTGGTCGAGATCCTGACTCGCCTTGGCATGCAGGTCACTGTGGACGCCGACGGCTGGACCGCGCTGGCACCCTCCTGGCGTTTCGACATCGCCATCGAGGAAGACCTCATCGAGGAAGTGGCCCGTATCTACGGCTACAACAACATCCCGAACCTCAAACCCGCCGCCTCTCTGGCGATGGTGGAGCAGGCAGAAGGGCAGGTGACCTTGAAACGCGTGCGCGACCTGCTGGTTGATCGTGGCTTCCAGGAAGCGATCACCTACAGCTTCGTCGATCCCAAGGCTCAGCAGACTCTGTTCCCGCAGAGCGATGCCATCGTGCTGCCGAACCCGATCTCGGTCGAGATGTCCGCCATGCGCGTCTCTCTGTTCCCGGGTCTGGTGCAGGCGGTGGTCTACAACCAGAACCGTCAGCAGCCGCGGGTGCGCCTGTTCGAGCAGGGCCTGCGCTTCATCAAGGATGAAAATGCCGAGAACGGCATTCGTCAGGAGCCCATGCTGGCCGGCATCATCACCGGCAACCAGAGCGACGAGCACTGGGACATCAAGAGCCGCGCTGCCGACTTCTTTGATTTGAAAGGGGATCTGGAAGCGGTGCTGGATCTGACCGCCGAAGGGGCTACCTTCACCTTCGAGCGTGCTGAGCACAGCGCCCTGCATCCGGGCCAGAGCGCGGCCATCCTGCGCAATGGCGTGGTCATCGGCCACATCGGTGTGATCCATCCGAGCCTCGAGAAGAAGCTGGGTCTGAAGAGTCGCGCCGTCATGTTCGAACTGGAGCTGGACAAGCTGACCCCGGCCAAGGTGCCGGTTGCTGCCGAGGTTTCCAAGTTCCCTGCCAACCGTCGTGACATCGCCGTGGTGGTTGACCGTCAGGTCCTGGCCGGTGATGTCCTCGCAGTAATTAAAAAAGTTGGCGGAAATCAGGTAGTTGGAATAAACTTGTTTGACGTATACCAGGGTGCTGGCATGGCAGAGGACAAGAAGAGCCTGGCCATCAGTCTTGTTCTGCAAGACACCCAGCGCACCCTGGAGGAGAAAGAGATTGCCGAGACCGTAGACAATGTCGTGCGGGCCCTTGGTGAAGAGTTGAATGCATCCTTGAGGGATTGATCTATGGCGCTTACCAAAGCCGACATTGCAGAGCACCTGTTCACCCAGCTCGGGATGAGCAAGCGTGAAGCCAAAGATATGGTGGAAGCCTTCTTTGAAGAGATCAGACAAGCGCTTGAGCGTGGTGAACAAGTCAAGATTTCAGGCTTCGGTAACTTTGATCTTCGTGAGAAGAACCAGCGTCCTGGACGTAACCCGAAAACCGGCGAAGATATTCCTATCAGCGCCCGGCGGGTGGTCACCTTCCGCCCTGGTCAGAAGCTCAAGGCCAGGGTAGAAAATGTTGAACCCAACGAGTGATAAAAAGCCAGGCAGATGCCTGGCTTTTGTTTTCAGATGACCAAATTCCCCGTTTTTCTTCTGGGTGCCGTACTGGCACTGCCATTGCACGCCAAGCCTTTGCAGACCACAGTGCTGCCGTTGGCGCCGGCGACCCAGGCTTATGTAAATTCACTGAGCCAGCTTTCTCTCTGCTATCCTGCGACGCTTCCTCCACCATACCTGATGGCCGAGGGGGGACTGCTCAAGGATCGCCTCGCCCGGTTGCAGGAGTTGTTCCCGATTCCGCTGGTACTCAAAGAGCTGCCCGATTGGCAGACATTGCGCAACGGGCTCGCAGAGGGGGAATGCGACATCATTCCCTATGTCGGAACCCGCAAGAAGGCCGTGGAGGGCATGCGGTTAAGTCGTCCGATGATGGAGACAGATGCCGCCATCCTCTACAAGGGTGAAAATCTCAAACAGGCCCGCTTTCTGGTCTACTCGGTGGCAGACTCAGCCCGCCTGTTGCACGAGCTCTATCCTCAGGCACACATTATTTCCCTAAAAAGCGGAGAGAAGGTCTACGACGCGCTGCAGAGTGGCAAGGGTGATGCCTATCTGGGGGACTATCTGCAACTGCGCTATCTGATGCGCGAGTTTCCTGCCGATGGTTTGCGCCTGCGCCGCCTGTTTGGTGAGGATCGGATCATCAGCTATCGCTTGATGATGCGTGATCAGCCGGAGTTGGCCAATCTGGTGGACACCCTGATCCGTCATATGCCGGCCGGTACTATCTATACCGATCTGGCCCGTTATCTCGATCAGGGGTCGCTCTACGTCAACCAGCCCCACTTCAGCGATACCGAACAGGCCTGGTTATCCGGCCGCGGGCGCTCCATTCGCCTGGTGGTCAATCCCGAGTTGATGCCCTATAGCGGCGTCAATGATCTGGGAGAGGCGAAGGGGTGGAGCGCGGATGTGCTGCGCTGGGTCACCCAGGAGACCGGCCTGAAATACAAGCTGGTGCCTGCCGCCAGCAAGGCGGAGGCAGTAGAAAAGCTGCGCCGTGGTGAGGCGGATATGATGGCCGGCTTGCCGGAATCCCCGGCATTGACGAACCAGTTCATTTTCAGTCGGACGATCTCCACCAACCGGTTTGCCTTGATCAGCAAGCGCAAGCTGGCTGCCGATCGCATTACCCAACTCAAACGGCAGCGTATTCTGGTGCCGGAATCCCTCTACGATCCCTCCTTGCTCGCCCTGCTCGGTGATCAGGAGTGGCTTCGCACCGACGGCATTGAGCAGGGGCTTGCCGCGATCAAACAGGGCAAGGCTGACGCCATGCTGAGCGAGCTTTATCAGCTGCAATATCCCCAGCGTACCAACTTGCTGGAAGGGCTCGATATCGAGGAGCTGGAAGATCGTTTCAGTCTTGGCTTTGCCATCAACAAGAGTCAGACCGAACTGGCCGGGGTGATGGATCGCAACCTGATGGCCCTGACCAGCACCCAGATCGACGAACTTAACCAGCGCTGGCGCCGCTTGCTCGTCGTGCAGCAACCCGGCGTGAGCTACGCCGCCTGGTTTGGCTCCATCGCCATGGCACTGCTGATCAGCGGTATCGTCATCGGCGGGATCTGGCGCTCTCGCCAGCAACTGGCACGGGAAGTCGCCCAGCGTCACGCCGCCGAGAAGGCGCTGGCCATCGAGAGCGAGCTGCGGGAAACCATGTTTCAGGCGTTGCCGGTGCCCGTCTATCTGCGCAACAGCCAGGGCAAGGTGATCAAATCCAATAAACAGGGGCGACGTCTGGCCCTGCGCTATTCGCAGCAGTTGATGTTGCCGCCGGTTCAGCCGCAAAAAAGTGAAGGGGAGCTGGTGCTGGGGGATCAGGTCTTCGCTTATGCCCAGCATCCGCTGCGGCTGGACAAGCAGGCACCCGCCACCGATCTTATCGCCCTGTCGGATATCAGTGTGCTGCGTGAGCAGGCCCGTTTTCTGCGTCAGGCAGAGCGCCGCCTGCGCGCCCTGACCAA
Organism: Aeromonas sp. JL9; assembly: GCF_024436075.1. Classification (NCBI taxonomy): domain Bacteria; kingdom Pseudomonadati; phylum Pseudomonadota; class Gammaproteobacteria; order Aeromonadales; family Aeromonadaceae; genus Aeromonas; species Aeromonas sp. JL9. The sequence goes on from NZ_JANFNV010000004.1 coordinate 156,624, forward strand.
TACCGTTCCCGGCGTGGTGCTGCAGTTTATGTTCGAGCGGGGACGAGTAGGGGGGATCGAGTTTATCAGCCGGGGCTGTTACGAGCTGCTGGGGCTGGCGAGCCAGCAGATCCGTCGTGAGCCCAAACGGGTGCTCATTATGCTGGAGCGCGAGGATCGCCGCCGGGTACGCCGTGAGATGTTCGCCATGTTGCAGGCTGGCAAACCCTTCGCATTCACCATGCGCTATCACCATCCGACCAAGGGGCTGCGCTGGTTGCAGCTCTATGGCCGTGGCCGCAGTCAACCACAGGGTTGGCGAATTTATGCGGTGATGCAGGATGCCACTACCAGGGTCGAGCAGGATCAGGCATTGCAACACTCCCATGAGCAGGCGCAACAGGCAGTGCTGGCCAAGGGGCGCTTTTTGGCCGCCATCAGCCACGAGATCCGCACGCCGATGAACGCCATGCTCGGCTTGCTGGAGTGGCTGGCCAGCACTCCTTTGTCGAGAGAGCAGGATTCGGCGCTGGCGCGGGTGCGTCAGGCGGGGGATGAGTTGCTCGGCCTGCTCAACGATGTGCTTGACTTTAGCCGCAACGAAAACAGCAAACTCTCCCTCTCGCCGCAACCCACCGATTTTGCCGAGCTGTGCGAGCACGTGGCGGCGGTGCACTGGACCAAGGCGCGGGCCAAGGGATTGCAACTGCGCCTTAAGTTGGATCCGGCTCTGCCAGCCCTGCAGACCCTCGACCCTCATCGGGTACGGCAAGTGCTCCACAACCTGCTCTCCAATGCCATCAAGTTCAGCCTGCGTGGGGAAGTGGTGCTGTGGGCCGAGGTGGTCGCATCGACCTTGCGCTTTGGTGTGGATGATCAGGGGCCGGGGATCACTGCCAAGATGCGCACCACGCTCTTTATGCCGTTCGAGCAGTTTGCCGTTGAAGGGCAACTGCGGGCGCCGGGCACCGGTCTTGGTCTGGCGATCTGCAAGCAGCTGGTCGAGCAGATGGGTGGTCTTATCGATGTCGAGGGGCGCGTCGGTGGCGGTAGCCGCTTCTATTGCGAGTTGCCCCTGAAGCGGGTGCAGCAGGAGCCGGACTGGCTGCCCAATGTGCGGCAGCTGGCACTCTCTTTACCGCACGATGAGGCGCAAGCGCTCTCGCCCTGGCTCAGTCGCTTGGGGATCGCCACCGTCAGCAACACCGTTGATACGCTGCAAGCGGAGGTGGACGAGAAGGGGCTCTACTATTGGGCCTGGCAAGGGGAGTCCTGGGTTCCCGGGACCATCATCACCCTGCTGCAGCCACGGTTGACCCCGGATCAACCGGTGGCCGGCACCCAGCCCGGGCTCGGCATGCGGGTACTGCTGATTGAAGATCACGATGTCAATCGCGAGCTGATCAGCCTGCAACTGGGGCAACTTGGTGCCAGCGTTATCACTGCCGCCAACGGGCAGCTGGCGCTGGAGATGCTGGCGCAGCAGGAGGTGGATTTTGTGCTGACCGATCTGCAGATGCCGGTGATGAACGGGGCCGAGCTGTGCAGGCAATTGCGCCAATCCGCCCGTTGGGCCCGTCTGCCGGTCTATGTGATCACCGCAGATCTCAGTGATCAGGCGGCAAGGGAGCTGCAATCCTGCGGTTGCGATGGCCATCTGGACAAGCCGGTCGCCCTCAAGGAGCTGGCGACCTTGCTGCGCCATATTGCCAAAGAGGGGAGCAATGTTGTCGCCCCGACACCGGTTGCCTCGCTGCTGACCGATGAACTGGCCGCCCTTTATCTGAAGGCTACCCGTGATGATTTGGCCGAACTTGAGCGTTGCAGCACAGAAGAAGATGAAGTTGGCGTGAATGCTGCTTTACACAAGTTGAAGGGGGCCGCCAGAATGGTAGGGGCGACTGCGTTGGTGGCGGTCATTGAAGAGTGGCAACAGGCGCCCCATCCGATGCTGCAAGCCAGATTGAACCGTGCACTGGATGAGTTCAGCCAGCAGTTTTCAAAGAGGGCTCAAGATGATCATCACTGATGAAGAATTACTGGCGTTGCTCGATTCGGAAGAGCATGAGGCGGCAGGATTTTGCCCCATTGTGCTCTATGCCCTCGACAGCACCGCCCATGAGTTGGCCAGCACCATGACATTGCCCTCCTATGTCACGCTGCACCGTACCCGACCGGATGCCTGCTGGCAGTGGGAAGGGCTGTTTGCGGCAGGTGCCATTGCCCTTTACGACCCCGCCGCTCATCAGCAGGCGGACTACTTCCCCCAGTTGCAGCAGCATGAGGGGATTTACGCTATCGGCGAGGATTGGCTGGGTGGGCTTGCCGCCAGTTACCGTAACTGGTGCAACTGGCTGGCCGCTAACAAGGTGCTGCTGCTCGAGGATCACCCGTTTCAGGGAATGCAGCTGCAACAGACCATCGCCGGGTTGGGGCTCTCCTGTCAGTGGGTACAGGATGAATCGGCCTGTCTTGCGACACTGTCGGCGGGCGACATCAGCCTGCTGGTGTGCGATCTCAGCCTGGTGGAGCAAGATGCCATCAGTCTGCTGATGAACCAACCTCAGTTGCAGGAGGCCGGTCTGCCCATTGTGCTGCTTTCGGCCCATGAGCAGACGCTGATCGACGGTGCCCGCCGCCTGCTGCACGATGCCGGTTTCAATATTCTGGCGGCGCTGGCCAAGCCGCTTGATTGCGACGAGCTGCTCAGGTTGCTGCGTCGACTCTATCTGGGACCGCTGCGTCAGCAGCGCTTGAGCGGCCAGCGCCGCTCCATCCGCCGCTGGCAGGGGGAGGTGCAGGGTCAGCTTGGGCTGCTCTCCAGTCCCGCGACCCCTCATCCGGTCTGGCTGGCGGTGACCGGCTTGCCCAGTCGCTGGGAAGCGCTCAAGGAGTGGCTGACTGAGCAGTCGCGTACCCCAGCCGAACTGACCCTGCTGATCCACCGTCGTGACCACCTGCTTAGCAATGCCGATCGCTTCGCGCTGGTGCTGCAAGCCAGTCTGGCAGGGAGCAAGCTGGCGCTGCTGCTCGATAACAGCCAGCATCTGCCATTCGATCTGCTGGAGCGTTTGCCGCTGCAAGCCTTGCTGCTGGGGCAGGGGATCTTGCCGGAGATGGAGTCCTTGACCGGTGACTCCCTGCTGGGACGCTTTATGGCCCGGGTTCGAGAGCTGGGGATCGCCGTCTATCTGGATGATCCTTACAACCTGCTCGACGTCGAGGTGTGGCGAGAGCGCGGTATGACGGGGCGCTGGTAAGCCATGCCGCGCTACCTCTGCTGGCCCATGCACCGGGAGCGCCTTGGCAAAGGACTGGAGGGCTGGCCCCATCCGCTTTCCCGGGCCGCGCTGCCACTGGCGATGCAGGTCTCCGGGGTGCCTTGCCTGCTGCGCGAGCTGCATGGTGTGGCGCCTGCCCGCATGCTGGCCGCTTACGATGCATTGAGTGAAGAGAGCATCTATCTTCGCTTTATGCGTCCGAAACGGACGCCGCCTCCGGAACAGGTGGCCCAATTTCTCAATTACCATCCCGAACAACAGATCTCGCTGCTACTGACCGATCTGGCCGGTGAGCCGCTGGCTCAGGCGCAATCAATCCGCCGCCGCCTTCATCCCGATCGGGCGGAGTTCTCCTGCATCGTGGCGGATCACTTTCAGCACAAGGGGGCGGGGAGGCGCATTCTGCTGGCGCTGGCACTGCTGGCCAGGGCGAACGGGATCCGGGAGTGGACGGCGGAAGTGCTGGCCCAGAACCGGCCGATGCTGACCCTGCTCAAGCGTCTTGGCTTGCCGCTGACCCTGGTGACCGGGCGGGAGATGGTCTTTGTCAGGTTGGATCTGTCGGTACTGGATGCCTGGTTGCCCGGACCGCCAGCGGCGCCGCTTAAGACCAAGGGCGAATAGTGACACTTTTTTCCCTGTGCTAAGGTCACATTTATTGTGCGGGGATAGACGGAGCAGCTTATGGCGCAGTCATATAAACATATCGTGATCCTGACCGGAGCGGGGATCTCTGCCGAATCCGGCATCAAGACTTTTCGTGCCTGCGACGGTTTGTGGGAAGAGCACAAGGTCGAAGACGTGGCGACCCCCGAGGGGTATGCCCGGGATCCCGAACTGGTGCTGCGCTTTTACAACTCCCGCCGCAAACAGCTGCAACAGCCCCAGGTTCATCCCAATCCGGCCCACTATGCGTTGGCTCGTCTCGAGCGACTGCTGCCCGGCACGGTCACCCTGGTCACCCAGAACATCGACAATCTGCACGAGAGCGCTGGCAGCAAGAACCTTATCCATATGCACGGGGAGCTGCTCAAGGCCCGCTGCCCCGAGTCCGGTCAGGTGATCGAGTGGCGCGGTGATCTCCATCAGGACGAGCTCTGCTCCTGTTGCCAGTTCCCTCAGCCGATGCGTCCCCATGTGGTCTGGTTTGGCGAAATGCCGCTCGGGCTGGATCGCATTTATAGTGCGCTGGCCCAGTGCGATCTCTTCATCTCCATCGGCACCTCTGGCGCCGTCTATCCGGCCGCCGGGTTTGTCCATGAAGCGGGATTGAACGGGGCGCACACCATCGAGCTCAATCTCGAACCGAGCGAGGTAGGTAGCCAGTTTGACGAAAAACGCTATGGCCCAGCCTCCCTGCTGGTGCCCGCCTATGTCGATGAGTTGCTGGAGGCGTGCGGCATTCATCAACCGAGGCAAGTCGAGGGGCACAACTGGATGGAGATGCGCGGTCCCTGAGCTACTGTGCGACGGGACAGTTGCAATGGTTCGGTGAAATCGCCACACTGGCAACCATTTAAAAAATGGGACGCAGTTGGCGCAAATTACCATGACCGCAGTCAAGCAATGGATCGCTTTTTTTCTCCTGATGCTGGCCAGTGCCAGCGCATCGGCCTCCATCCCCCTGATGACCCTGGTACTGCCAGATGGCCAGCAGGTGACCCTCGATGAGGCGGCCCTCTCCGCCTTGCCACAGACCGAATTCACCACCACTACCCCCTGGACTCAGGGCGCCCACCACTATCGCGGGCCGTCCCTGTCAGCCGTGCTGGCGGTGCAAGGGATCCCGGGTGCCCGCAAGATTTCCGTCTCGGCCCTCAACGGTTATCAGCAGGTGGTGGATCTGGCCCTGTTCGACGGCGTGCCGCTGACCCTGGTGCGTCAGGAGGACGGCAAACCGCTGACCCGGCGCAACAAGGGGCCGCTCTGGCTGCTCATCCCGTTCACCACCTATCCCAAGCTGGACGTCCCTGCCATTCACAACTGCATGGTGTGGCAGGTGACCCGCATCGAGATCGTCGATTGATGGGGCTATCCCGCCAAAATCTGCTGTTGGTTGCGGTGTCGCTGCTGTTTCTGCTCTCGTCCGGCAGCAGCCTCTATCTGCAGTATCGGCAGGAGCAGCTGGTCGATACTTTCTACCGCAATGTCCACTGGAACATCAGCCAGGTAATGCTCGAATCCCAGCGTTTCCTCTACGACCTGCAGCTCTATCGGGCTGGCAGACTGTCGATGGAGACCCTGAGCCTTGATTACGATCTGCTGTGGAACCGGCTCGATATCTTCCTCATCAGCAGTGAAACCGCCGAGATGCGCCAGCGGCACGGGCTCGGCAAAGTGCTGGCCACCCTGTTCGAGCAGATCAAGCAGCTCGAACCCCAGATGGAGGCCGGTGCGCTGTGCGAGGGGGCTGAGCTTGCCCGCTTGCAGGAGGCGATCGCCAGCCAGACCCGTCTCGTCGAACAGATAGGGGATCAGATCCTCTCCGGCCAGGAGCGGGAGCATTCGGTCAGCCAGATCCGCAACAGCCTGTTCTGGCTGCAGATCTGGCAACTGATCCTGTTGCTGACCGGTGGCGCTCTGGTCGCGGCCCTCATTCGCGCCAATCTGGCGAACCGTCGGCTGGCCCTGCTCGATCCCCTGACCCAGCTGGGCAACCGCCGTGCCCTGCAGGAACAGCTCTCTCGCGCTCTGCATGCTGGCGAGGTGAGCGCTTTGGTGGTGCTCGATCTCAAGCGCTTCAAGCAGGTCAATGATCTGCTGGGTTATCAGGTCGGTGATCGGCTGTTGCAGATGGTGGCCAACAAGCTGCTGCAGGCCCATGGCAGCCAAGCTTACCGGCTAGGTGGTGACGAATTTGCCGTGGTGCTGACCAAGGCGAATGATGCGCTGGAAACCGCCATTCATGAGCTGGTGGATCTGCTCCATTTCGAGTTCGTGACCCGGGAGTGCAGCTTCGATCTGGCCTGTCGGCTCGGGGTTGCCAAGGCGCAGCAACAGGATGCCGCCCGGCTGCTGGATCAGGCCATCCTGGCCCTCAACCAGGCCAAGCGTAGCCAGGAGGGGGCGATCAGCTGGTTTGAGCCTGCCATGCTGCAGCAGTTGCAGTTGAGTCAGCAGCAGCTTCATCAGCTGCGAGAGTGGCTGGCGGGGCGCGAGCCTGCACCGCTGCGAGTGGCATTGCAGGCGCTGACGGACGGGCAGGGCAACGAGATGTGGCAATTGGCGCTTGAGTGGCGTGAGCAGGGGGCGCCCTGTCAGATGCGCTGGCTGCAGGAGTGCGGCGTACTGGGGCCCGTGTTGGCCCGTGTGCTGCAAGCGCACGAGGCGCAGTATGCCGATGGCCGGGCACTGCTGGTCCCGCTCGACAATCAGGCCCAGCTGACCCATCTACTGGCCTATCTGCCGGGGTCTTCCCGCACGCCGCTGCTGTTGCTGATACCAACGCTGCAGCCGGATGGTGTCTTGCTGGCGGGATTGCGCCAACAGGGTTGCACTCTGGCGCTCAGAGAGATTGGCAGTACCACCGCGGCGCAGCTGGCAGCCGGCTGGCCTGTCCGCTACTGGTTGCCGCAGGGTGATGATGATGGCGAGTTGTTGCAGCCTCTGGCCCGACGATTGGAGTTGGTGCCACTGCAAGTGCTGGCGGCCAGGGAGACAAGGTCGCTGCCCTGAGGGCAAAAAGCGGTATTGCACCGGCAAGAGACAGAATGAAACAAGGCGACCTCGGGGTCGCCTTGTTCGTTTATTGCCCCTGAACGTCAGGGGCGAGGGGCGCAGGATTGTCTGATCACCAGGTCGGGGTCGACGGTGATCAGGTGATTCTCCACCGCTTCGCCGTTGATCCGGGCCAGCAGGCGGGTAACTGCGAGGCGACCCAGCTCCTCTTTGGGCTGGTTGATGGTAGTGAGCGGCGGCGACATAAATTCGGCCAGCGCCACGTTGTCATAACCGACAATGGAGATATCCCGCGGGATTACCAGCCCAGCCTGATGAGCGGCGCTGATGGCCCCCATCGCCATCATGTCGTTGCACACGAACAGCGCGGTGGGGCGCTCGGGCAATGCCATCAGGCGAGTCATCGCCTGATGGCCGCTGGCGCAATCAAAGTCTCCCTCCTGAATCCACTCTTGATTGATCGTGAGACCTGCCTCCTGCAGCGCCTGCTCGAAGCCTGCCTGCCGCTGGTTGGCGGGGGCGCGGCTGTGTGGGCCTGTGATGCAACCGATGGCGGTGTGGCCCAGCTCAATCAGGTGGCGGGTCGCGAGATAACCGCCGTGGAAGGAGTTGTCGGCGATGAGATCCACATCCTCACTGACCAGCCCCCAATCCATCACCACCACCGGCAGGCTCTTGAGCCAGTCGAGCTGGTTGAACACCTCTTGTTGCCCTTCGCTACACATGATGAGCAGGCCATCGACCCGCTTACGCAGCATCATCTTGAGGTAGGAGAGGGCCGTCTCGGCCTGACCTTCGGTGTTACCCAGCATCAGGTTGTAGCCCTGCTCGAAGCAGTAGCGCTCCACCCCGCGCACCACCTCGGCAAAGAAGGGGTTGCTGGAGGTGGTGACCAGCATGCCGATACTGTTGGTCTCCTTCACCTTGAGGCTGCGGGCCACCAGACTCGGGGCATAGTTGAGCTCGCGCATGGCCGCAAAGACCCGCTCGCGGGTCTCCTCGGCGACGAAGCGCGTCTCGTTTATGACGTGGGAGACGGTGGTGGTCGATACCCCCGCCAGCGCTGCCACCTCCTTGATATTGGCCATCAGTGCCCCTGCGCAGTCTGCTCATGCAGGAAGGTGTCGACCTCCTGCTTGCTCGGGATGGAGCTCTGGGCGCCGAACCGGGTCACGGAGAGCGCCGCTGCCCCGTGGGCAAAGCGCACCGCGCTGTGGAAATCGGCACCGGCCAGTTCCGCCGCCAGCAGGGCGCCGTTGAAGGTATCGCCCGCGGCAGTGGTATCCACCGCCTTGACCCGAAAGCCCGGGATGAGTTGTTGCTGCTGTGCGTTGCTGCAATAGACCCCTTGTGCGCCCAGGGTGATCATCACGTCCGCAATCCCCATCTGGTGGAAACGGGCGGCCGCCTCGCGGGCGCTCGCTTCGTCGGTGACTTTGACGCCGGTCAACAGCTCCGCTTCGGTCTGGTTGGGGGTGATAAGGTCGACCAGTGCCAACAGCTCAGCGGAGAGCGGGCGGGCAGGGGCGGGGTTGAGCACCACCCGGGTGCCATGGGCGCGGGCCAGCCGTGCAGCCTCATGGACGCTCTCGAGCGGCACTTCCAGCTGCAACAGCAGGGTGTGGGCGTCGGCGATCATCGCTTCATGGTTTTTCACCACGGCAGGGGTGATGGCACCGTTAGCTTCGGCGGAGATACCTATGCTGTTCTCCCCCTCATCGCTCACATAGATGATGGCGATACCGGTCGGGAGCTTGGGATCGAGCTCGACGGCGCTCACGTCGATGCCATCTTTGGCAAAACCGCTCTTCATCTGGTGGCCGATGGCGTCATCACCGATGCGGGCGATAAAGGAGACGGGGGCGCCAAGGCGGGCGGCAGCGACTGCCTGATTGGCCCCCTTGCCACCGGGCACCACCTGATAGCTGTGACCGGTCAGGGTTTCACCCGGGCGAGGAAAGTGGGGAACGCGCAGCACATGGTCTGCATTGACACTGCCCAGAACGACGAGACGATTCATGTTGACTACTCCTGATGCATCTTGGCTTGAACACTGTGATTGAGTGAGCCCAAGCCGGGAGGCACCTGAACGAGAGGGAAAAGGGGAGGCGAACCTCCCCTCGAGCACTTACTTGCTGACCACTTGCAGCGGTACCGGAATGGATTTCTCGACCGGCTGGCCTTTAAGCACCTTGTCAGCAGTCTCGACGCCGATGGCACCGATCAGGGCCGGCTGCTGGGCCACGGTGGCGGCCAGTTTACCCTTGGCCACGGCGGCTTTGCCATCGTCAGTGCCGTCGAAGCCGACGATCATCACCTCTTTACCGGCTGCCTGCACCGCGCGGATGGCACCCAGCGCCATCTCGTCGTTCTGGGCGAACACGGCTTGTACGGTCGGGTGGGCCGCCAGCAGGTTTTCCATGACGTTCAGACCTTTGGTGCGGTCAAAGTCGGCCGGCTGGGAAGCCAGCACCTGCAGCTTGTTGGCTGCCACGGCCAGGGCAAAGCCTTCACCACGGTCGCGGGCGGCGGAGGTGCCGGCAATCCCTTCCAGCTGAATGACCTTGGCACCGGTACCCAGCTTCTCGGTGATGAAGTCCCCGGCCAGCTTGCCGCCCGCCACGTTGTCGGAGGCAATGTGAGCCTTGACTTCACCCTGCGCGGCGCCGCGGTCCAGAGTCAGTACCGGGATGTTGGCGCGGTTGGCCAGACGGATGGCGTTGCCCACCGCTTCGGAGTCGGTCGGGTTGATCAGGATGGCGTTGACCTTGCGCACGGTAAGATCTTCCATGTTGGAGAGCTCTTTGGCCGGGTCATTCTGGGAGTCCAGCACCACCAGCTCATAGCCAAGCTCCTTGGCCTTGGCTTCGGCTCCCTCCTTCATGGTGACGAAGAAGGGGTTGTTGAGGGTGGAGACTACCATCGCCAGGGTATGGTCGGCAGCCTGGGCGGTGCCCAGCACGGACATGATGGCGGCAGCGAGCAGGGTATTGAGCTTTTTCATCATTTCATTCCTTGTGTGTGGCGTGTTTTACGTTGTTATCGGTTGCTTTTGTTGTCGACCATCACGGCAAGCAAGATCACGCTGGCCTTGGCGATCATCTGGTAATAGGAGCTGACATCGAGCAGGTTGAGGGCGTTGTTGAGGAAGCCGATGATCAAGGCACCGATCAGGGTCCCCATGATGCGGCCCTTGCCGCCCATCAGGCTGGTACCACCCAGCACCACCGCGGCGATGGCATCCAGCTCGTAACCCATGCCCGCCGTCGGCTGGGCAGAGGAGAGGCGAGAGGTAACGATAAGCCCTGCCAGTGCCGAGAGCGCGCCGCACAGACCATACACCGCCAGCTTCACCCGATCCACATTGATACCGGAGAGGCGGGTGGCAGACTCGTTACCGCCCAGCGCGTAGATGTAGCGACCGAGACGGGTGTGGTTGAGCATGAACCAGGCGAGCAGGAAGACGATGGCCATCAGCCATATGGGCACCGGCAGACCGAACAGGTAACCGGTACCGAGCCAGGCGAAGTGATCGGCGCCGTCACTGAAACCGGTGGAGATGGGGCGCCCCTCGGTATAGACCATGGTGATGCCGCGCAGGGCGGTCATGGTGACCAGGGTGGCGATAAATGCCTGCACCTTGCCCTTGGCAATGATGAGGCCGCTGACGCCGCCCAGCAGGGCACCGGCACCCAGAGTGAGGGGCACCACCAGCCAGATAGGCAGCTCCATGGCGACCATAGTGGCGGCCAGCGCGCCGCACAGGGCCAGCACAGAGCCGACCGACAGATCGATACCGGCGGTAAGGATAACCAGCGTCATACCGACCGCCATGATGGCGTTGACCGAGGTTTGGCGCAGGATGTTGAGCAGGTTGTCGGCGGTGAAGAAGTTGGGGCTTAAGGCCGAGACCACACCAATCAGGACCAGCAGCGCGACCAGGGATTTGTTCTCGATCCACCACGCCTTGCTCATGACGCCACGGCGGGAAAGGGTTTGGGTTGTCATTGGGATGCCTCTTGCTCTGCTTGCCACTGTTTACCGACTGCCGCCGCCATCAGCTTCTCCTGATTGGCATCGCGGGTGTTGAACTCTGCGCTGATGCGCCCTTCGTGCATCACCATGATGCGATCACTCATGCCGAGCACTTCCGGCATCTCGGAGGAGACCAGAATGATGCTCATCCCCTCCTTCTTGAACTGGTTGATCAGCTGATAAATTTCCTTCTTCGCCCCCACGTCGACGCCGCGGGTCGGTTCGTCGAGGATCAGCACCTTGGGCCTTGTCAGCAGCCCCTTGGCGATGGCTACCTTCTGCTGGTTGCCGCCGGAGAGCAGCTTTATCAGCTGATCCTGACTCGGGGTCTTGATGTTGAACAGACGCACATAGTCGCTCACCGCCTGTCGCTCGGCCTTGCCGTCAATCTTGCCGTTGCTGATGAACTCGTCGAGGGCGCACAGACTCATGTTTTCGCGCACCGACAGCTCCAGCACCAGCCCATCGCCCTTGCGATCCTCGGAGATATAGGCAATGCCGGCGGCCAGACCATCCGCCGGGCTTTTGGGCACCAGAGCATGGCCGTCCACTGCCACTTCACCGGCGCTGATGGGGCTGGCGCCGTAGATAAGCTTCATCAGCTCGGTACGGCCGGAGCCCATCAGGCCGCTAAAGCCCAGAATTTCCCCCTGACGCAGGGAGAAGCTCACCCCGCGCACGCCGGGACCGGCCAGATCCTTCACCTGCAGGCTGACGGGGCCAAGCTCGCGCTCAAGACGCGGGTACTGCTCTTCTAGTCGGCGGCCCACCATCATCTCGATGATCTTGTCTTCATCCAGATCGCTCACCGCCTTCTCGCCAATCCACTTGCCATCGCGCAGCACAGTGACCCGATCGCAGATCTCGAAGATCTCCTTGAGGCGGTGGGAGATATAGACGATGCCGCAGCCTTGTTCGCGCAGCTCGCGGATAACCTTGAACAGCTGCTCTGTCTCGGTATCGGTCAACGCATCGGTCGGCTCGTCCATGATGATGACGCTGGCATCGAACGACAGCGCCTTGGCGATCTCCACCATCTGCTGTTCGCCGATGGAGAGATCCCCGAGTCGGGTATCCGGCCCGTGTTTGACGCCAAGTCGCGCCAGCAGGCCGCTTGCCCGCTCGCGCAGCTGTTTATGGTCGATGCTGCCAAAACGGGTACGGGGCTCGCGGCCGAGGAAGATGTTGGCGGCAATCGTCAACTCCGGCAGCAGGTTGAGCTCCTGATGGATGATGCTGATCCCCTGATCCTGAGAGTCGCGGGGGCCCTTGAAGTGAACCGGTTGACCGCGATAGCTGACGCTGCCCGCATCGGCCTGATAGATGCCGGTCAGCACCTTCATCAGGGTGGATTTGCCGGCGCCATTTTCACCGAGCAGGGCCATCACCTGGCCCGGATAGACCCGCAGACCCGCTTCGTCGAGGGCGCGAACACCGGGGAAGGTCTTGACGATCCCGGTCAGCTCCAGAATGGGTGAGAGGGGGGAGGTTGTGCTCATTTGCAGCTTCCTTGAAGAGGCATTCTTTGACGAATTCAGAACGCCACACCGGCGCAGAGGATCAGGTTGGCGTAGGGGGTCACCTCGCCGCTGCGCACGATGGCCTTGCTCTGGCGGGAGCGGGTTTTGAACTCCTCGTGCAGGCAGTATTCGATGGCGATGGGCTTGCCCTGGGCGGCTGCGTGGGCCTCAAGCTGATCGACCAGCGCCTGATGGGCGGCGGGGCTGATCTGCTTGATCTCGGTCGCCATGATCACCTTCTCCACCACCAGATCGGTGAGCAGGGCGGTCAGCACGGTTTCGAGGCTGGGGGTGCCCGCCATCAACGCCAGATCGATCCGCTCCGGCCCTGCCGGAATGGGCAAGCCCGCATCGCAGACGGTGATCTCGTCGGTGTGACCCATCTGTGCTACCAGAGCACTCAGGGGAGCATTGAGCAGTACGCCTCGTTTCATACAGCACCTCATCAGGCTTTCGCCATCGCAGTTTCTTATCAGGCAATCGGTTACGCAACCGGTTGCGTTATGGCGCAAAGATAGGCTTTTTAGGATGGAAGGGCCACGGCAAAACCACGAAAATGTGAAAACGATCTCAAAGGCGGGGGAGGAAAGAGAAAGAAGGGTGCCAGCAGAGCCTCGGCACCCTTTCTATTGATTTTTTACTTAGTTGGAGAGGGCTTTGTTGACCGCCGGACGGGTCAGCATTCGGCGATAATGATCGGCCACTTTGGGGAATTCACTGATCTCTACTCCATCGCTTTTCAGCCAGCCCGCGACCACGAACAGATAGATGTCCGCCACGCTGAACTGCTCGCCGAGTACCCAGGGACCGGCGAGATAGTGCTGCTCAATCTGGGCAAAGCCATCACGCATATTGCTGGCGACTTTCTGCTGCATGGCGGCAATGGCCTGTTCGTCATCGGCCCAGCGGTTGCCACGGCGACCGTGAGCGTGGGAGACATGCACGGTGGAGGCAAGGAAACTGTTGACCTCCTGCATGCGGGCCAGCAGGAACGGATTGTCCAGCGGCGCCAGCTTGGCATCGGGGAAGCGCTGCGCCACATAGAGCAGCAGAGCCGGCGTCTCGGTCAGGGTGCCCTGCTCGGTGATCAGGGCTGGTACCCGCCCTTTGGGGTTGATGGCAAGATACGCAGGATCACGCTGCTCCCCTGCGGCGAGGTTGACGAGACGGGGTTGAAACGGGGCATTTGCTTCCAGCAGGGCAATCTGCACGGCCATGGCACAGGTGCCGGGAGCGAAATAGAGGGTCAGATCGGACATGAATACTCCTGATTGGCTCAGGCCACCCGCGATATCGGCGAAAGATTGCTTCGCGGAGCACCACGGGCAGTCATGAAAAAAGAGAGGGGGCAACGCTTGCCCCCGCAGCCAATCTACACCCCTGAGGGGTGATGTAAAAGCGCAGAATTATTCGGTATTGGCAATTGCTGATACTGCTCGCAGAGGCGGGTGGAATTGCCTACATCTTAACTCCCACGTAAAGCGCATGAGGCACGAGTGCCACCTTTGACATGTATCTTAAGCTGGAGTGATCAATCTGAGGTCATCTTTTCCATATGCACCAAACAATATATCCTCAGATATTTCTTCAAAAGGTTGAATGTATCCATAATGAGTAAAGCCAAGTTCTTGCGCCAACCTTAGAACCAACTTTAACTCCGAATGAGATATAGATTCTGAAACAGCAACTTTTCTGAAAGGTGGGGGGGCTGCATCATTACCAAATTCAGTAAATCCTAATATGCCAATTGAATTTAGCTTTTTAAGAATTTGTACTCTGTTCGAAAGATGAACATTTACTCCACATGAAAGGTCAGACAAAACTGAGTTAGATGGGTTTTCGGTCTCGTTCGGAGTTAGCATCCTTTCAATAGAGTCAATTTTCTTCTCAAGTTCTATCACAAGCGCATCTTTCTTGGAGACTCTTATCGGTTCATTTGTGCGACTACTTAGATATGTGGAGTAATAGGCATCTTCTTGAAGCTCTGGCCGAAATTTGGTCTGTAGAAGAAATAACGCACCTATAAAAACTGGTACGTTAACAATTGCAGCGATAACTAAAGCGCCAGCTTGCCAACTACTAGCATCCATTCTAGTGGCAGCAACTAGAAACGCACTATCAACAGAAAGTAAGCCAACAAGCCATGCCCCGAGTAGCTGTATTGGTTTTGTAATTCTTTCAGGCGTTATTTTTGAGCTATCCATATTTTAGTTCGTAGTCGCTCCAATTTATTTTCTCATAACAGAGATTAGATGAATGGCTGGGATGTCGGTTAGATTAGCGAAGCGTAATCGGACGTTCGCGGTTTCGATAATACTACCAGTCATTCCCCATAAACGTATCTATTGTGCCTATATCTCCACAATGGAGCAACGCTGAATCCATTCTGAATAGAAAAAGACACCACTACTACTCTCATATTCCCTTGAAAATTTGCTTTGAAGCTGGCTGCTGTGGAGAACGGGCAAGAGTTGTGGTCTGTCTGGCTTAAAGGTGACTGTCCATATGTTTTGCCGTTAACCGAGGCTCGCCTGTGCTTCTCTGTGTCAATGACTGTTGTGCTTAAAAATTGCGCTGGTGGATAAAAAGCGAAGGGGGCAATTGCCCCCTTAATCCATTAACCCCGTCAGGGCTGATTAACCGCCGATTTAACCGGCCTTGGCCACCATAGCTTTCAACTGCAGGAAGTACTGCTCGTAGAGGCGGGAGGCATCACCCACATCGGACTGGAATTCGCCCTTGCGCTTGATCTCGTCACTCGGGAAGACCATGGGGTTATTGCGAAACGCCGGGGTGAGCAGGGGAATAGCATCCTTGACCGGGGTGGGGTAGCCAATTGCCTCGGCCACCTTGGCGGCCACATCGGGGCGCATCAGGAAGTTGATCAGGGCGTGGGCCTCTTTCACATGCTTGGCCTTGGCCGGGATGGCGAGGTTGTCCATCCAGAGCACGGCGCCTTCTTCGGGATAGGTCATCTGGATGGAGGGGTATTCGCGCTGGGCGCCGTAAGCCGAGCCGTTCCACAGCATGCCGATATTGACCTCACCGGCAATAAAGGGGTCGGCCGGGTTGTCGGAGTTGAACGCCTTGACGTTGGGCATCAGCTTTTTCAGGTATTCGAACGCTTCGGCGATCTGCGCCTTGTCTTGAGTGTTGGGGCTGTAGCCCAGCTGCACCAGCGCAATATGGAACACCTCGCGGGCATCGTCCATCAGCAGCAGGCTCTCTTTCCACTCCGGTGCCCAGAGCTGCTTCCAGCTGGTGACCGGCTGTTCGATGATATCGGTGTTGGTGCCGATCCCGGTTGCGCCCCAGATATAGGGGATGGAGTAGCGGTTGTCCGGGTCGTACTCGTGGTTGAGCAGGGTAGGGTCGAGGTGCTTGAAGTTGGGCAGCTGGGCGCGATCCAGCGGCTGCAGCATCCCCTCTTTGGCCATTTTCGAGATGAAGTAGGTGCTTGGCACGACCACGTCATAGCCGTCGCCATGGGTTTTCAGCTTGGCGTAGAGGGTCTCGTTGGATTCGTAGGTGGAGTAGATCACCTTGATACCGGTCTCTTGCTGGAACTGCTCCAGCAGGCCGTCCGGCACATATTCCGACCAGTTGTAGAAGTAGACCACCTTGTCATCGGCCGCGTGAGCGCTCTGGCTCAGCAGCGGGGTTGTGAGGGTGAGGGCGGCTGCCAGCAGGGCGCCAGCCTTGTGTTGGATTGTCATCAACAACTCCTTGGGGTTATGGGGCCTTGCGGCCCACCGTGACAGAGTTCGCCAAAGGTGGCGGGGACGAAACGGGCAGGGTCAACCCTGCCGTTTACGCAGTAACAGTTGCGCCAGCAGCACCATCCCGAGGGAGGCGACCAGCATCAGGGTGGCCAGGGCGTTGACCTCGGGGGAGACTCCCACCTTGACCATGGAGTAGATCTTGAGCGGCAGGATCTCGTAGGCCGGGCCGGTAACAAAGGAGCTCACCACCACGTCGTCCAGCGACAGGGTAAAGGAGAGCAGCCAGCCCGCCATCACCGCCGGCAGGGCCAGCGGCAGTATGATGCGGCGCAGGATGATCCACTCGCCAGCCCCCAGATCGCGCGCAGCTTCCAGCATCCGCACATCAAAACCGCACAGCCGCGAGTAGACGGTGATCACCACGAACGGCAGGCAGAAGGTGATGTGGGCGATCAGCAGCGACCAGAAGCCCAGCGCAATGCCGGTGGCCACAAACAGAGTCAGTAGGGAGATGGCCATGACGATATCGGGGGACATCATCACCACGAACAGCATGCCGCTGACGTACTGCTTGCCGCGAAAGCGATAGCGAAAGAGCGCCACTGCGGTGAGAGTGCCGATCAGGGTGGCTGCGGTGGCGGTGAGGGCGGCGATGGTCAGGGAGTGCTGGGCCGCCTGCATCAGGCTGGCGCTGGCAAACAGCTTCTCATACCAGCCCAGGGTAAAGCCGCGCCAGTCGATACCATATTTCGACAGGTTGAAGGAGTTGGCGATCAACACCCCGATGGGCACATAGAGATAGCCAAACACCAGCAGCAGAAACAGAGCCTTCAGTGCGCGCATCATGTCAGTTCCCCCTTCTTGCTGAGCAGCTTGCCCGCCCGCCAGTAGCAGTAGACCAACAGCGCCATCAGCACCGTCAGCATCACGCTGATGGCCGCGCCAAAGGGCCAGTCACGGCTGTTGAGGAACTGGGTCTTGATCAGGTTACCAATCAGCAGGTGCTTGGCGCCCCCCAGCAGATCGGAGACATAAAACATCCCCATGGCGGGCAGGAACACCAGCAGACAACCGGCGATGATGCCGGGCAGGGTGAGGGGCAGGATGATCCGCACCAGCCGCTGCCAGCCGTTGGCGCCAAGATCTCGCGCCGCCTCCAGTAAACGGCCATCCAGCTTCTCGATGCTGGAGTAGAGCGGCAGCACCATAAAGGGGAGCAGCACATAGACCAGCCCGATGATGACGGCCACCTCGGTATACATCATCTGCAGCGGCCGCTCGATAAGCCCCAGATCCAGCAGCCAGCCGTTGATCAGCCCTCGGGTGCCGAGCAGCACTTTCAGCGCATAGGTACGGATCAGGGAGTTGGTCCAGAACGGCACCACCACCAGAAACAGCAGCAACGGGCGGATACGCGCTGGCAGATGGGCCAGCAGCCAGGCAAAGGGGTAGCCCACCAGCAGGCAGATGGCGGTGGCGAGCAGCGCCAGCCAGAGGGAGTGGAGCAGCACCTCGAAATAGAGGGGGTCCAGCAGGCGGCCATAGTTGCTCAGGGTAAAGAGCGGCGCTATAAGCTCGGACTCGTCACGGGTCAGGAAGCTGACGCCGATGATCATCAGGTTGGGCAGGAAGACAAACAGCGTCAGCCAGCCTAGGATCAGCGCGATGGCCGTATTGCGAAAGCCGTTGTGGGCAAAGCTGTGCGCTACCCGCAGATTAGTGAGGCTCATAGGGCAGCACCACCTCCCAGCTGTCGACCCAGTGGATCGCCACCTCCTGACCGAGACGGTAGTCAAAGTCGGGGTCATCTTCGTCGAAGAACTCGGAGATAAGCAGCTGTTTGCCACTTTCGAGTTCGATCACCGAATCCAGCGTTGCCCCCTTGTAGTTGCGCTCGCGGATATTGCCCCGCAGCGCGCCACTTTGATCGTCATCCTGATCGAGAATGCGCAGATCTTCCGGGCGCAGCAGCACTAGCACCTTGTCGTCTGGCTGGAACGGCAAGGCGGTATGGAGCAGGCATTCGCGCCCCTCTACCTCGGCCTGCCAGATACCGGGCTCGCGCTGGCTGATCAGCTTGCCATCCATCACGTTGATCTCACCAATAAAGCGGGCCACGAACAGGTTGGCTGGCGACTCGTAGATATCGCGCGGGGTGCCGCGCTGGATGATCTTGCCGCCCTCCATCACCAGGATGCGATCAGACATGGTGAGCGCCTCTTCCTGATCATGGGTGACGAAGACAAAGGTGATACCAAGGCGACGCTGCAGCGCCTTGAGCTCGCTCTGCATCTGCTTGCGCAGCTTGTAGTCGAGTGCCGAGAGGGATTCGTCGAGCAGCAGCAGACGGGGCTTATTGACTACCGCGCGGGCGATGGCGACCCGTTGTTGCTGGCCGCCGGAGAGCTGATCCGGGCGGCGGTTGGCCAGCTCGGTGAGCTGCACCATGGCGAGGGTCTCCTCGACCCGCTGACGGATCTCGCTGGCAGGCACTTTCTGCATCTCGAGGCCAAAGGCGACGTTTTCAAACACCGTCATATGGGGGAAGAGCGCATAGCTCTGGAACACGGTGTTGATGTGCCTGTGTTCGGCGGGGATATGGGTGATCTCGTCACCGGCCAGATGGATGGTGCCACCATCGACCGATTCGAGCCCGGCCAGCAGGCGCAGCAGGGTGGTCTTGCCACAGCCGGAAGGGCCCAGCAGGGTAAGAAATTCACCGTCATAGATTTCAAGGTCAAGGTCACTCAGGATCACCTTGCCATCGTATTTTTTGCTGATCTTGTTCAGCGCGACAATTACCTGTGGATTGTTCATCATCCGCCAGTCTCACCCCAGCCAGTGGCCATCGTGTTGAAAGAGGGCCGCATTCTATGCAGCCGACACATGAAATTAAAGGCTTTTTGGCCCGAATTAGCCGCAAGTGCGCAGGAAAAACGGCTACGAATAGCAGACCAAATCGCTATAATGTGCCACCTGATTTGGTCGTTTTCGATATTGGATAGTCAATTGAGTAATAAAATGCGTATTGGCGGCTCCCTTGAGCAGTCTCTGAACCAGGGTTATCGCCTTGATCTGAAAGGGGTCATCCAGGAGGGATGGCAACAGACCCGCCGTACCGGATTTGGCCTGCTGCTGGCGATTGTCGGGGTGACGGCGATCTGGATCCTGCTTAGCAATGTGCTGTTGTTGCCCTATCTGGGGGATGACAGCCAGATGAATGTGGCCATGGTGCTGAGCCTGCTGATGACGGTGGTAATGGCCCCCATGACCAGCTCCCTCGATATGCTGGGGTTGCAGCAGTCGGTCGGGGTGCGCGCTAGAGCCAACCAGGTGTTCGACTTCTTCCGCCACTTTGTGCGCCTCGGCATGTTGAGCCTGCTTGGCAGTCTGCTCACCAGCCTGTTTGGCCCGCTATTCGATCTGCTGGGCTTGCCCGCCGTGCTCTCTTTCATCCCCTCGGCCCTGATCGGCATGGGGCTGCTCTTTACCGTCCCGTTGGTGCTGGAGCGCGGTCTGACGCCGCCCCAGGCCATTCTGGTCTCTCTCAAGCTCTTTGCGCGCGGCTGGCCCAGCATTGTGCTGTTCCACGGCGTGATGACCGCGCTCTTCTTCCTGGCTCTGATCCCGATGGGGTTGGGGCTTATCTGGGTGGCACCGCTCTATTTCAACTGCAAGGGGATCCTCTATCGGGATCTCTGCGGGGTGGGGGTAGAGGTTAACGAGGTGACAGAAGGCCCCAACCATTTCAATGCATGATGCAAAAGGACGTTGAATGACCCGTCGATATGGAGTGACCAAGGTTTTGCGCCAGAGCCTGCTGGCCACGCTCTTGCTGCCTGGGCTGGCGCTGGCAGAGCCTGTGCTGGATCTGCAATACAGCACCTTCTACAGCCAGATGAAGACCTTTGCCAAAGGGGAGTTTGGTCACGCCAGACTGGGGTTTTATCTGACCGATCCGCAAAATGGTCAGCGCTGTGGCCTCACCTTTGCCCGGGTTGCAACCGACAGCAAGGAGGTTGCGGGCGAGGTAACAATCGATAGCGAACTGCGCCTGCCTTTTGATGAGGATCTCAACCTCGACAAGGGGATCGTGACCGTTGGCCTGAAAGAAGAGCACGCCACTTGCGATATGACGGTACAGGTGATGGCCGATGCGCCGAAAGGGCCCGAGCTGCCGCTGGCCGAGTTGGCGGCCCGTCAGCAGCAGATGCAGTCGCTGCTCGACAAGATGGCGGGCATGGTCGGCAAGCACTTCCTGCCGAAGATGGAAGGGGTACGCATTACCCTGGTGCAGCAGAGCGGCACTGCTTATCTGATTGATGGCGCCCGTCAGGAAGCGCTGCCCTGGCAGGCAGGCCACCTGCTGCTGAGCAATGAGCAACTGGCCGCGTTCGCTGCTGGGCAACTGCGCCTGCAGGGTGACGTGCTGCGACTGACCCCCTGGTTGCACAAGGGCTGATGCCGATGGTGTTGTCACGTTGGTAACAGGCAGATAAAGAAAGCAAAAAAGGAGCGATCATCGCTCCTTTTTTATTGTGTGGCGTTTGCCCTGTGAGCACGGCTTAGCGCACTTCAATCACATCCAGCATGTCCATCTCGTCGATGTCCAGCAGCGGCGCCTTTGGCATCTCGGGCGGATCAAACGCCTTGTCACCGCCATCTATGATGCCGGAGTCGCGGTTGATGCTCTTGAAGTCAAACAGCTTGTGGTCGAGCAGGTGGCTCGGGATCACGTCCTGAATGGCGGTGAACATGGTCTCGATACGACCAGGGAAGCGGCGATCCCAATCCTGCATCATCTGCTTGATGGCTTGACGCTGCAGGTTCTCCTGCGAGCCGCACAGGTTGCACGGAATGATGGGGAAGGCTTTGACGTCGGCGTAGCGGATCAGGTCCTTCTCTTTGCAGTAGGCCAGCGGGCGGATCACCACGTTCTTGCCATCGTCGCTCACCAGCTTGGGCGGCATGGACTTGAGCTTGCCACCGTAGAACATGTTGAGGAACAGGGTCTCGAGGATGTCATCGCGGTGGTGGCCAAGGGCAATCTTGGTGCAACCCAGCTCCTGGGCGGTGCGGTAGAGAATACCGCGACGCAGCCGTGAGCAGAGAGAGCAGGTGGTTTTGCCTTCCGGTACCTTCTCTTTGACGATGGAGTAGGTATCTTCCTCGACGATCTTGTACTCGATGCCGAGGGAGTCCAAATACTCGGGCAGCACATGCTCGGGGAAGCCGGGCTGCTTCTGATCCAGGTTGACGGCAACCAGATCGAAATGGATGGGGGCGCTGGCTTTGAGGCTCATCAGTATGTCGAGCATACCGAAGCTGTCCTTGCCGCCGGAGAGGCAGACCATGACCTTGTCGCCCTCTTCAATCATGTTGAAGTCGGCAATGGCCTGACCCACGTTGCGCCGCAGGCGCTTCTGCAGTTTGTTGAAACTGTATTTTTCTTTGGCGTTCAGCTCTTCTAGCATGCTCGTAAAACCCGGGACACAAATAAGCGCGTTATTATAGCCATGTCCCGG
This sequence comes from Aeromonas sp. JL9, assembly GCF_024436075.1. Classification (NCBI taxonomy): domain Bacteria; kingdom Pseudomonadati; phylum Pseudomonadota; class Gammaproteobacteria; order Aeromonadales; family Aeromonadaceae; genus Aeromonas; species Aeromonas sp. JL9. The sequence continues at coordinate 178,364 of NZ_JANFNV010000004.1, forward strand.
GGGAGGGCAAGGTGCCAGGCACCTTATGATTGATTGCGACGACTGTCGACCGGGCAGCTGTAGTCCGCCGGTTTGAGGATCAGGATATCGCAGGAGAGGCGGTCAATCACATGTTCGGCGGTATTGCCGAGCAAAGCTGCAGAAAGCCCGGTACGGCCGACGCAGCCCATGATCATCAAGGTTGCCTTGAGCTCTTCGGCCATATCCGGCAACACCTCTTCCGGTAGCCCCTCTGCAACACGGGTCCAGAGATGACCAATCCCGAACTTGTCGGCATGGCTTAGCAGCAGGCTTTCGTGGTGCTTGCGGATCGCCTCGTTGTAGGCGTTGGGGTCAAACTCCGGCAGCTCGATGGCCACGTTGACCGGGGTGCCCGGGTAGGTGTTGACCAGATAGAGGTTGGAGCCCAGCAGCTCGGCGATGTCACTCCCCTCCTGGGTGATCCGTTCGTTGAGCAGTTTCTGATCCGGATCGTCGCTTGAGCAGTTGATGGCGGCGATGATGTTGCCGCCCCGTTGCCAGTGACCCTCTTTGACCAGCAGCACCGGACAGGGGCATTTGCGCAGCAGGTGCCAGTCGGTGGGGGTAAAGATGAAGGTTTGCAGGAAGCTGTGATGATGAGTGGCTTTGACCACCAGATCGTGGCGCTGCTCCAGCACTTCCTGAATGACGCATTCGAAGGGACGATTGTGCCAGACTACTTTCACTTCGCACTCGATCCCCTGTGCCCGATAGGGGGTCAGGATCTCGTCCAGCCACTCACGTCGCTGTGAAATGACGCCATCACGCATCTCTTGCCGCTCGTCCACCGAGAGCATGGCAGTCATTTCATACGAGAAGTCATAGATGGTGAGCAGCAGGGTCAGATGGGCGTTTTCGTCCAGCTCGGCGACTTTGACTGCCCGTTCGAGGGCGATTTGACGCTCCTCTTCTGGATTGATAACCACCAGAATATTCTGATATTTGACCATCTTCTCCTCCTTGGAAAAGTCCAATGACAGCAGAATCTTAGCCATTACAGCTTAGCGCAGGAGGAGGGTATGGGGAACGTACCGGATCACATTCCAGAGGAAAGGATCCGGCAGAGAAAGCAGGAGAAAAGCGGGAGGGTAAGCGGAAAAATCAGCCGCAGGGCGGGCGAGTTGCACCGGCCATCATGCCCAGCGCGACCTGATCAAGCACGGTAATGTATTTGCCTTTGACGCTGATGAGACCGGACTTCTGGAAGCGGCCGAGCAGACGACTGATGGTCTCGACTGTCAGACCCAGATAGTTGCCAATGTCACCACGGGTCATGGAGAGACGGAACTCCTTGGCGGAGAAGCCGCGCTCGGAGAAGCGTACCGACAGATTGTGCAGGAAGGCGGCGAGGCGCTCTTCGGCATTTTTCTTGGAGAGCAGCAGGATCATCTCCTGATCGCCCATGATTTCGCTGCTCATCAGACGCATGATCTGCTGGCGCAGTTTGGGCATCTTGCCGGAGAGATCATCCAGCACTTCAAACGGGATCTCGCACACCATGGCCGTTTCCAGCGCCTGGGCGAAGGAGGGGTGGGCCTGCTTGTTGATGGCATCAAACCCGACCAGATCGCCAGCGAGGTGGAACGCAGTGATCTGCTCATCCCCTTGCTCGGTGATGGTGTAAGACTTGATGGTCCCGGAACGGATGGCATAGAGCGATTTGAACTCATCGCCAGCCTTGAACAGCTCTTCACCCTTCTGGATCGGCTTCTTGCGCTCGATGATGCTGTCCAGCTGATCAAGCTCGTTGTCGTTCAGAGTGAAGGGAATACAGAGCTGACTGATGCTGCAATCCTGGCAATGAATTGCACAGCCACCGCTCTGGATACGTCTGCCAGGTTTCTTTTCCGGGATCATAGGCTCATACGAATAATTGATTTATATCAAACAAGTTTACCATCAACTCATCCGTTTTGGATAGGGTTTCAAAAGGAAGCAATGCCAATCCAGAAGGTATGTACCCCGAACAAAATGAGCAGCAGGGCACCGCCAAGGCGCAAACTGCGCAGGGTGAGCCAGTATCTGAGGCGATCGGCAAGCCCCCCCAACGCAAACAGGGTGGGCAGGGTGCCGAGACCAAAAAAGAGCATGATCAGCGCACCGCCACTGGCCGACCCGGCCGCCGCGCTCCAGGTCAGCATGGAGTAGACCAGCCCGCAAGGCAGCCAACCCCACACCATGCCAAAGGGCAGTGCCTGCAAAGGCGAGGTGAAGGGGAGAAACTTGCCCGCCAGCGGTTTGATATGGGGCCAAAGTCTGGCGCCGAGCCGCTCCAGCAGCAAGATCCCTTGCCACCAGCCCGCCAGATAAAGGCCAAGCGCAATCATCAATAACGCTGCCACGAGGCGTAAGCCGGCAATACCGTGTTTGCCTGCGCCCAGCTCGCTGGTGGTGGCGAGCAGGCCGCCCACCAGTGCACCTGCAATGACATAGCTCAGGATCCGGCCGAGGTTGTAGTTGAGCAGATAGGCGAGTCGCCCCCAAAAATGCTGCTTGTTGGCGGGGATCGCCATGGAGAGCGCGGCAGATACACCCCCACACATGCCGATGCAGTGGGCGGAGCCTGCCAGTCCGACCAGCAGGGCACCGGCCAGATCAAGGTTGTGGGTCATGGTCAGCAGGCTTTGCGGGTTTGTGGGTGGGTTGCTCTTCGTCAAACAGGATGTTGGAACCCTGCCGGTCGAGATCTTCAAACTGCTCGGAGCGAATGGCCCAGAAGAAGACGACCCCGGCGATGATCACAAACAGGATGGCGATGGGGATCAGGACAAAAATTATATTCATGAGAGGTACCTTGGCGTTCATCCTTGGCAAGCGTCCCCTATGGTAACCCTGTTCGGGCAGGGGGCCAGCCGCTATCAGTGAGAAATGTGGCCTGCATCGGAGGCAGGCCACATTTTCAGCTATTTTCCGCCACCGGTCTCATCGGTTGAGGCGCATGGAGTTGGTTACCACGATGAGGGAGCTGAGCGACATGCCCGCCGCCGCCAGATAGGGGGGCAGCCAGCCGCAGGCCGCCAGCGGCAGCACCAGCAGGTTGTAACCGATGGACCAGGCGAAGTTCTCGATGATGATCTTGCGGGTACGTATTGCCAGCACTCTGGCCTCGAGCAGTCGGCTCAGGTCATCGGCCAGCAGGATGGCATCGGCGCTGTTTTTCGCCAGATCGGTGCCACCAGCCATGGCAAACGAGGCGTGAGCGCCAGCCAGTACCGGCGCGTCGTTGATGCCATCGCCCACCATGATGCTGATATCCCCCTGGGCTTCCCGGGCCTTGAGGTAGGCCAGCTTGCCATCGGGCGAGACCCCCTTGACCAGCTCATCCACTCCTAGCTCGCGGGCAATCTCGTCTGCCTGCAAAGAGCTGTCGCCAGTCAACACGGTAGTTTGCAGACCTGCCGCCTTGAATGCCGCGATCAGCGCCCTGGCATCGGGGCGCAGGGTATCTTCCAGATTGAAGCGGGCCAAGACCTGCTGCTCGTCGGCCAGATAGATAGCCAGACCGCGGCCGTGTTCTTGCGCCGGATCCAGCCCAAGCCAGCGGGCACTGCCGATGCGGTAACGTACGCCATCCACCAGCGCTGTGATGCCGTGACCGATGACCGGGGTGATCTCGCGGGCGGATGGCTGCACACTGATACAGTCGGCAGGTAGCCGGAAGGCGCGAGCTATGGGGTGCTCGGATTGCGCTTCCATGGCCCGGGCGATGGCTAGGCAGTGCTCCTCGTCCACGTCTGCCAAGGCGGTGGTGCCGGTCAGACTGATCTCGCCGGTTGTCAGGGTGCCAGTCTTGTCCATCACGATCCGGTTGGCCTTAGTCAGCACGTCCAGCACATGACCACGGCGCAGCAGAATGCCGTTGCGGGTCAGATTGGCGGTGGCCGAGGTTAGCGCCGTCGGAGTCGCCAGCGACAGGGCACAGGGGCAAGTGGCAACCAGCACGGCGAGGGTGACCCAGAACGCCTGATCCGGTTGATGGAAGTGCCAGAAGGTCCAGACCGCAGCGGCAATGATCAGCAGCACCAGAATAAAGTGGCGCGACAGCTGATCTGCCATCTGGGCGATGGCCGGTTTGTCGTCGAGGGCGTGATCCTGCAGCCGCATGATCTGGGCGATCCGCGACTCTTCGATGCGGTGGCTGACACGGATCTGCAGCGGCGCATCCGTGTTGATGGTGCCGGCATAGACCTGATCACCGCGCTGTTTGAGCAGGGGCAGCTGTTCACCGGTCAGCATGGATTCGTTGAGGCTGGCTTGCCCTTCGACAATGATGCCGTCCGCCGGCAAGGTGGCGCCAGCCAGCACCCGTACCCGATCGCCGACCTGCAAGGTCTTGGCCGCTACCTCATGCTCCCCTTCATCATCGATGCGGGTCGCCATGATGGGCACCAGTCGTGCCAGGTTGGAGCTCGATTCCGACGCCTTGCGCCGGGCCCGCAACTCGAGAAAGCGCCCCAGCAGCAGGAAGAAGACGAACATGGTGATGGAGTCGTAATAGACCTCACCGGTATTGAACACAGTGGCCCACATGGAGGCGATAAAAGCCCCGATCAGCGCCAGCGACACCGACACATCCATCGACAGGTGACCCTGTTTCAGGCTGCGCCAGGCACCCACGTAAAAGGGTTGGGCTGAATAGATCATGATGGGGGTAGAGAGCAGCAGGCTTATCCACTTGAAGTAGACCATGAACTCATCTTCAACGCTGATGAAGAGATCCATATAGAGGGCCACGGCGCACATCATCACCTGCATTGAGCCCAGCCCTGCCAGTGCCAGCCGGAACATATAGCTGCGCACCTCTTTGGCGTAGATCGCCTCCTGTTGATGGGTCTGGAACGGGTAGGCACGATAGCCGATCTGGGCAAATCCCTTGAGGATGTCACTCAGGGAGAGCTGGTCCGGATCCCACTTGATGCGGGCCCGGTGGGTGGTGGTGTTGACGTTGATGTAGCGCAGGCCGCCAAGGGTCATCAGGTGGCGTTCGATCAGCCAGGCACAGGCGGCGCAGGTGAGCCCTTCAACTGTCAGCTGGATTTCGCGAAGGGTACCGTTGTCGGTGACAAAATCCTGTTGCACTTCTGCCAGATCGTAGTGGGTGAGGGCGGCCAGCTCCTCGGGTACCAGATCCCCCTTGGTGCCGGGAGCGGTGCGGTGATCGTAGTAACTGGCGAGGCCGCACTCCATGATGGTTTCCGCCACCGCCTGACAACCGGGGCAGCACATGGGGCGAACAATCCCCTTTATCTCGAGGGAATAACCACTATTAGCGGGTACCGGCTCGCCACAGTGAAAACAGGGGGTCATGCGTTATACCTCCCTGAATGCAGAATGCAAGCAGCAGGGGCGGTGGCGAGAACCGGCTCGCCACAGTGAGAACAGCCGGTCATGGCTTAGCGTCCTTTCGGGTCGAGTTCGACAGGGGCCAGGGTGGGCAGCTGGACGGTCTCTTGTAATCGCCACTGGTGATCGAAGGCATCGACCCGAATGTGCCACTTGCCGACCAGCGGCTTGTCGAAATGAAGGCGATAGGTGCCGCTCGCATCGGCGGTGATCATGTGTTCGCTGTCCTGACCGGCCAAGGTCGGGTGGAACAATGAGAGATAGAGAGCTTGCCCGGCAGGAATGTCACCGCTGATGGGTTTGAGGGTCAGCTCGTTGCCGTCAACCTCCAGCCCAAAGCGGATATTGAGGGCTTCGGAGCGGTCAAACTTACTCAAGTCCTGATTGATCTCTTTCCCTTGTTTGTAATAGTCCTCGGCCACCAGATTGACCCCATCCTTGCTGGCGATGATGGCGGTGGCGATGCTGCCAACAACGGCGGCAGTGGGGAGGGCGATGATAAACCAGGGCCAGAATTGGCGATACCACGGTTTGGATAGAGGTTGGGTCATGATTGCTACTGCCATGAAACGAATGATTAACGTGGAAGATGGTTTTTACGCAACACAAGATAACAAAAAGCCTCGAGGAGTCGAGGCTTTTTGCTGTGTAATCACGTGTTTATCACATGTTACAACGTTACGGGCGAACCTTATTTGGCAGACTGTTGATGAGACAGGCTGTAAACGTAGGAGGCCAGCAGGTGAACCTTGTCCTCACCCAGAATATCTTTCCAGGCTGGCATCACGCCGTGACGACCGTGGGTGATGGTTTGTACCACCACTTCGCGGGAGCCACCGTAGAGCCAGGTGTTGTTGGTCAGGTCTGGCGCACCGACGGCAACACCGCCCTTGGCATCGGCCCCGTGGCAGGCAGCGCAGATGGCAAAGCGTGCTTCACCTTTCTTCGCTTCCACCAGGTCAACCTTGCGACCGGAGAGGCTCAGCACATAGGAGGCCACTTCCTGAACGCCATCTTTGCCGAGGATTTCACCCCAGGCAGCCATGATCCCCTGACGACCGCCCATGATGGTGGTCTTGATTTGATCAGGCTGGCCGCCCCATTGCCATTCGCTGTCGGTCAGGTTCGGGAAGCCGCGACCACCACGGGCATCGGATCCGTGGCACTGGGAGCAGTTCTGCAGGAACAGACGCTGACCCACTTTCAGGGCTTCCGGATCCTTGGCGATCTCGGTGATGGCACGATAGGTTTTGCCATCCGCTTCGTAGGTGAGTTCACGGAACTTGGCGCCGTAGATCTCGTCAGCCTTGGCGACCTCGCGGTCATACTCCACCGCGCGACCTTCAGCCTTGGCCGATTCGGTTGCAGCCTTGGACTCGGCCAGCGAGCGCACGTCCTGGTTGGAACTTTGCCAGCCCAACAGGCCTTTGAAGTTGCCAAGCCCCGGGAAGGCGATCAGATAGACCAGACCGGTGACGATGAAGAAGAGGAACATGTAAGTCCACCACTTCGGCAGCGGGTTGTTGATCTCCTCGATGCCATCGAAGGAGTGACCCATCGATTTGCCTTCTTCCACACCCATCTTGTCCTTGCGGCACCACATCAGCAGCAAGAAGCAGCCGAGGATGGTTCCCAGACTGATGACAGTCACAAAAATGCTAAACAGAGTGCTCATTATTGTTTCGCTCCTGCGTTCTTTTTATCAGCACCGGGTTGCTCATCATCGGCAAAAACCAGATTGGCAGCCTCGTCGAAAGAGGTCTTGCGGCGTTTGCTGTAGGCCCAGACGATGATGCCAATCATGATGGCCATCAACAGCAGGGTATACAGACCGCGAAATGTGCCGTAGTCCATTTTCGCCTCCTTATTTCAGGGCATGACCCAGTGATTGCAGATAGGCCACCAGCGCATCCAGCTCGGTCTTGCCCTTGACGGCTTCGCCAGCACCCTGAATATCGGCGTCTGTATAGGGCACACCGAAGTGATCGCGGAACAGCGCCAGCTTCTTGGCCGTCATCTCACCAGTCAGCACATTGGTATCAAGCCAGGGGTAGGCGGGCATGTTGGATTCCGGTACCACATCGCGCGGGTTGATCAGGTGAACCTTGTGCCACTCGTCGGAGTAGCGGCCACCGACACGGGCCAGATCCGGACCAGTACGCTTGGATCCCCACAGGAAGGGGTGCTCCCAGACGCTCTCACCGGCGACCGAGTAGTGACCGTAACGCTCGGTTTCGGCACGGAACGGACGGATCATCTGGCTGTGGCAGTTGGTGCAGCCTTCGCGAATGAAGATGTCGCGTCCTTCCATCTGCAGAGCGGTGTAGGGCTTGAGGCCCTCCACAGGCTCGGTGGTTTGCTTTTGGAAGAACAGCGGGGTAATTTCAACCAGGCCCCCCAGGCTGATGGCGAAGATGATGCCGACCACCAGCATGGGAACGCTTTTTTCAAATATTTCGTGACGGTTATTGTTGCTCATGGGTTGACCTCTTCAATCATGCTGGCTGGGCGACAGGTTCCAGAGAACCTTTGGGCGCAGTGATGGTGCGATAGGCGTTGTAAGCCATCAGCAACATGCCGGTGACGAAGAAGCAGCCACCCAGGAAGCGCACGAAATAGAAGGGATACGATGCCTGCAGGGCTTCAACGAAGCTGTAGGTCAGGGTGCCGTCTTCGTTGACTGCACGCCACATCAGGCCCTGCATCACGCCGGAAATCCACATGGCAACGATGTAGAGCACGGTGCCCACGGTCGCCAGCCAGAAGTGAACGTTGATCAGCTTGACGCTGTACATCCGGCCCTGGCCGAACAGGTTCGGGATCAGATGGTAAACCGCACCGATGGAGACCATGGCAACCCAGCCCAGCGCACCGGAGTGAACGTGACCAACGGTCCAGTCGGTGTAGTGGGAGAGGGCGTTGACGGTTTTGATCGCCATCATCGGGCCTTCGAAGGTCGACATGCCGTAGAAAGACAAAGAAACGATCAGGAAGCGCAGGATGGGGTCATAACGCAGTTTGTGCCAGGCACCGGAGAGGGTCATGATGCCGTTGATCATGCCGCCCCAGGAAGGTACGAACAGGATCAGGGACATCACCATGCCCAGTGACTGAGCCCAGTCAGGCAGTGCGGTGTAGTGCAGGTGATGCGGACCGGCCCAGATATAGAGGGAGATCAGCGCCCAGAAGTGCACGATGGAGAGGCGATAGGAGTAAACCGGGCGACCGGCCTGCTTGGGTACGAAGTAGTACATCATCCCCAGGAAGCCGGCGGTCAGCAGGAAGCCTACCGCGTTGTGGCCATACCACCACTGCACCATGGCGTCCATGGCGCCGGAGTACATGGAGTAGGACTTCATGCCGGAGAGGGGCACTTCCATGTTGTTGACGATGTGCAGCACCGCAACGGTGATGATGAAGGCGCCGAAGAACCAGTTCGCCACATAGATGTGGGAGGTGGTGCGCTTCATCAGGGTGCCGAAGAAGACGATGGCATAGGCGACCCATACCACAGTGATGGCGATATCAATCGGCCACTCCAGCTCGGCATACTCTTTGGCGGAGGTGAAACCCAGCGGCAGAGAGATGGCGGCAGAGAGGATGATTGCTTGCCAGCCCCAGAAGACGAAGGTTGCCAGCGGGCCACCAAACAGTCTGGTTTGACAGGTGCGCTGCACCACGTAGAACGAGGTGGCCATCAGTGCACTGACGCCGAAGGCGAAGATCACTGCGTTGGTATGGAGGGGCCGCAGACGACTGTAAGTCAGCCACGGGGTCTCGAAGTTGAGGGCAGGCCAGATCAACTGGGCTGCGATCAGTACGCCAACCGACATGCCGACAATTCCCCAGACAATCGTCATGACGGTAAACTGGCGAACAACGGTGTAGTTGTACTCAGGATGGTTAGTTGTATGGCTCATCGTTATATTCCGCTTCCGATGCTGCTGTTGTTTGGTTTTGAATCCGGAGAACCGGACTGGCTTCATCAGCCACCGCCGACCAGTTGTTAACATCTGTTAACGAAAGGAAAAGCAAAAGATGGCTAAATGAAAACTGCATGGGAATGATACTGAAGTGACAGGTAAAATAACAGTATAAACAGTGATATATTTGGCTCCGTCCGGTCTCGATATGGCAGTTTTTTACCTTGTTCGAGATCACAAAAAACTATTTTAATTGCATCTTAATCGGGCTGTTTTTGATGAAAGAGAGACTTACCGCACGTAAAGTTTTGCACCTCGTACTGGTATTGGCGCTGTTATTGGCGCTGATGGCCTATCGCACCTGGTTTTCGGCCGATAACAGCGTCTCTGCTGACCAGAAAAAAGATCAGATTTGTGATCTTTCCCACACCCCTTGCAGCGCGCTGATTGGTGACAAGTCGCTGACGGTCGCCATCAAGGAATTACCGCTGCGCGCTGAACATGACTTTGCCGTCGCTATTACCGGCGGCGATCCGGCCATCAAACCGGTGAAAGCGACACTCGAAGGCAAAGATATGTTTATGGGCACCATTCCGGTGAACTTTGAAGAAATAGACGGACAGTGGCAGGGGGTGACCCAGGTGGGGAGCTGTACATCACCCGTCATGATCTGGTTGTTAAATATCGAGTGGAGTAATGGTCAACGCCAGCAATTGGCGCTTTCCGTTGCCCGGGAATAACGGCGCAAGTAGCGGGGAGTGGAAAAAATATTTGAAATTTCCCGGCCAGACGTTACCTTCCCCAAACCATCAGGGAGTGAAGTTCATTTAATCATGATTGAAAAACAACCGTTTTATCGCACCCTCAACCAGCAGGCCAAGGCGCTGCTGGAGGGGGAAACCGATCTGATTGCCAATCTGGCCAACCTCTCCGCACTGCTTAATCAGGAGCTGGAGGAGATCAACTGGGTCGGTTTTTATCTGTTGCAGGGCGAGACCCTGGTATTGGGGCCATTTCAGGGCAAACCGGCCTGCGTGCGGATCCCGGTCGGCCGTGGGGTGTGTGGTACGGCAGTGGCAGAGGGGAGAACCCAGCTCATTGACGATGTCCACCAGTTCGACGGTCACATCGCTTGTGATGGCGCGAGCAACTCGGAAATCGTGATCCCGGTTCGCCGTGGTGGCGAGATCATCGGGGTGCTCGATATCGACAGTCCGATTTTTAACCGTTTCGACCAGGAAGACCGGATTGGCCTCGAAGAAACGGTGCAAATTTTGGAAAGCATGCTCTAAGTCATTGCTAGATGGTTCGCAAAAGGCCCCAAGCTCTCTATAATGGGGCCTTTGTTGTGCTCGGGACGTGCCCGTGCGTTTATATGAAAGCCAAGGTTATACATGGAAAACACTGAGAAGCTGAAGAACAGTAAAGAGATCGTTGCCTACCTGGTCGAGAAATTCCCGGCCTGCTTCGTTGCTGAAGGAGAGGCCAAGCCGCTCAAGATTGGCATCTTCCAGGATTTGGCCGAGCGTCTTGCTGACGATGCCAGAGTCTCCAAGACCATGCTGCGTTCCGCACTGCGTCAATACACCTCCAGCTGGCGCTACCTGCACGGTCTCAAAGCTGGCCAGGCTCGCGTTGATCTGGATGGCAACCCGGGCGAGCTGCTGACCGAAGAGCACATCGAGCACGCCAAGCAAGCTCTGAAAGAGAGCAAAGAGCGCGTATTCGCCAGCCGTCGTACCAATACCAAAGAGAAGGATGAGAAGGCCAAGAAGCCCCGTCGTCCTGCTGTGCGCAAAACCGAGAAAGCTGATGTAGCTGCCAAGCCGAAAGCTGCCGCCAAGGCACCGGTCGCTGACGCTCCGCTGGTTAAAGTGGATGCCGCTACGCTGAAAGTGGGTCAGGATGTGCGCGTCGTTATGGGTAAATTCCCGGTTCCGGCAACCATCAAGGAAGTAACCAAGGACGATGTACAGGTCCAACTGCAGACCGGCATGATGGTGCGGGTCAAATCAGAGCACTTGGTTCTCTAAGGAGACAAATGTTGAAGCATGGCGTAATTCGTTTTTCCCTCGTTGCCTGTAGCCTGGCGCTTGCCGGGCTTGCACAGGCCATCGAGCCGGTGCTCAAGGAGAGTGATTTGCCTGTGTTGGCTCAAGAGAGCCAACATGCTACGGCCAGCAAGCGAATTACCAATCTGTTTACCCGCTCGCACTACAAACAGTTCAAGCTGGACGATGCCTTTTCCTCCGTGATTTTCGATAAATATCTGGAGAATCTGGACTACAGCCGCAACCTGTTTTTGGCCTCTGATATCAGCCGTTTTGAAAAGTACCGTAACGGTTTTGACACCGACCTCGAAAGAGGCCGTCTGGCTCCCGCCTACGAGATGTTCAACCTGAGTCAGCAGCGGCGTTATGAGCGGTTCGAATACGCCCTCAAACTGCTTGATACTCCTTTCGATTTTACCCAGACCGACAACTATGTGTTTGATCGAGAAGGGGCGGCTTGGCCCAAAGATGAAGCAGAGCTCAACGAGCTGTGGCGTCAGCGGGTCAAGTTCGATGCCCTGAGCCTCAAGCTCAGTGGCAAGGAGTGGCCCGAGATCAAGGAGCTGCTTGGCAAGCGTTACAACAACGCCATCAAGCGGATGTCCCAGACCGAGAGCGAAGATGTCTTCCAGCTCTTCATGAACTCCTTCGCTCGCGCCATCGAACCGCACACCAGTTACCTCTCACCACGCAGTGCCGATCGTTTCAACACCGAGATGAACCTCTCGCTGGAGGGGATTGGTGCCGTGTTGCAGGCGGAAGATGACTTTACCGTCATCCGTTCTCTGGTGCCCGGTGGCCCGGCTGCCAAATCCAACCACCTCAAGCCCGATGACAAGATCACCGGGGTGGGGCAGGAAGATGGCAAGATTGTCGATGTGATCGGCTGGCGTCTTGATGACGTGGTCGAGCTCATCAAGGGGCCCAAGGGGAGCAAGGTCAAGCTGGAGATCCAGCGCGGCAAGGGCGCAACCGCCAAGACCGAGCAGATCGAGCTGACCCGCGACAAGGTGCGCCTTGAAGACCGGGCAGCCAAGTCCAAGGTGATTCACGCCGAAGGTAAGAAGATTGGCGTCATCGAGATCCCGAGTTTCTACGTCAATCTGCATGACGACGTGATCAAGGAGCTCTCCAGCCTCAACAAGAAGAAGATCGATGGTCTGATCATCGATCTGCGCGGTAACGGCGGTGGCGCCCTGACCGAAGCCTCTGCCTTGAGCGGCCTCTTCTTTGCCAGCGGTCCCGTGGTGCAAATTCGTGATCACATGGGCCGTATCACGGTCAATGGCGATGACGATGGCAACGTCTACTACGGCGGCCCGATGTCGGTGATGATCGACCGCTACAGTGCCTCGGCCTCCGAGATCTTCGCTGCAGCCATGCAGGATTATGGCCGTGCGTTGATTCTGGGTGAAAACTCGTTTGGCAAAGGGACGGTGCAGCAGCATCGCAGTCTCGCCAAGGTCTATGACTTCTACGAGCAGCCGCTCGGTCACGTGCAGTACACCATCGCCAAGTTCTACCGGATCGACGGTGGCAGCACCCAGAACAAGGGTGTTGCGCCGGATATCAGCTTCCCGACACCGGTTGCTCCGGAAGAGACGGGCGAAAGCCGTGAGTTCAATGCGTTGCCGTGGGACAAGATTGCCTCCGCCAACTACGAGAAACTCGGCAACTTCGCCAGCGTACTGCCCAAGTTGCAGGCGGCGCACGATGCCCGGATCGCCAAGGATCCCGAGTTTGCCTATGTGATGCAGGACATCGCCGACTACAAGGAGGAGAAAGACAAGAAGTCGGTCTCCCTCAACGAGGCGGAGCGTGTTGCAGAGCAGGCGAAACAGGATGAGAAAGCGCTCAAACGTACTAACGAGCGTCTGGCACGTCTTGGCAAGCCGGCGGTGAAGAGTCTGGATGAACTGCCCGCTGATTTTGAAGCGCCCGATGAGTATCTCATCGAAGCGGCCAATATCACGGCGGATCTGGCCAAGGTCAGCAAACGCAGCTGACAAGGCGACCTGTAATGCACAAGGGCGACTGCGGTCGCCCTTTCTTTTTGTCTGGCGTATCTGACGTAATGCAAATTGTTTGACCCCGCCAGTTGGTTGTGACAGCCTCTTTCTCGCCTTTAACAAGCGTGGAAGCAGACAATAATGACCGATCACTCCCAGGCCATGACGGCCAAATATCGCCAGGATTATCAGGCGCCGCTCTACTGGATCGACACCATCGACCTCGATTTCCAACTGCAGGAGCCGCTGACTCAGGTCACCGCCATCACCCGCATTCGTCGCAACGGTGAGCACAATGCGCCGCTCGTCCTTGATGGTGAACAGCTGACCCTCAAAAGCGTTGCCATTGATGGCATTCCCTGTGACCACTACGAGCAAGGCGAGAGCAGTCTGACCCTGTTCAACCTGCCGGCCGAATGTGTGCTGACCATTGTCACCCTGCTGGATCCGGCCGCCAACACCGCGCTGGAAGGGCTTTACAAGTCTGGCGATGCCTACTGCACCCAGTGTGAAGCGGAAGGCTTTCGCCGCATAACCTATTATCTGGACCGCCCCGACATTCTGGCGCGCTACAGCACCCGCATTACCGCCGACAAGTCCCAGTTCCCCTTCCTGCTCTCCAATGGCAACAAGGTCGACAGTGGTGATCTGGATGGCGGCCGTCACTTCGTGCAGTGGCAGGATCCTTTCCCCAAACCGAGCTACCTGTTTGCGCTGGTGGCCGGTGATTTCGATGTGGAACGCAGCCACTACACCACCAAGAGCGGCCGCAAGGTGGCCCTCGAGATCTTCGTCGACAAGGGCAACCTCGATCGCGCCGGTTTTGCCATGGAGAGTCTCATCAACTCCATGCGCTGGGACGAGCAGCGTTTCGGCCTCGAGTATGATCTCGACATCTACATGATCGTCGCGGTGGACTTCTTCAACATGGGCGCCATGGAGAACAAGGGGCTCAACATCTTCAACTCCAAGTTCGTGCTGGCCAATCCGGCCACCGCCACTGACAGCGACTACCACGGTATCGAACGGGTGATCGGCCACGAATATTTTCACAACTGGACCGGTAACCGCGTCACCTGTCAAGACTGGTTCCAGCTCAGCCTGAAAGAGGGGCTGACGGTATTCCGGGATCAGGAGTTCTCCTCCGACCTGGGCTCCCGTGGCGTCAACCGCATCAACAACGTGCGTACCGTCCGCGGCCCACAGTTTGCCGAAGATGCCGGCCCCATGGCACACCCGATCCGCCCGGATGTGGTGATCGAGATGAACAACTTCTACACCCTGACCGTTTATGAAAAAGGGTCGGAAGTGATCCGCATGATGCACACCCTGCTGGGGGAAGATGCCTTCCAGGCCGGTATGCGTCTCTACTTCGATCGTCACGACGGCTCGGCCGCCACCTGCGATGATTTTGTGCAGGCGATGGAGGATGCTTCCGGTGTCGATCTTGGCCGTTTCCGCCGCTGGTACAGCCAGTCAGGCACCCCCGAGCTGACCGTGACCGACGAGTACGATGCCGCCAGCGGTGTTTACCGTCTGCATGTGAGCCAGCACACCCCGCCGACTCTGGATCAGCCGCAAAAGCTGCCGCTGCATATCCCCCTCGATATCGAACTCTATGACGAGCAGGGTGCCGTCATTGCGCTGCAATATCAGGGCAAGGCCATCGGCAACGTGCTCGACGTGCTGGAAGCGGAGCAGACCTTCGAATTCGATCGGGTGCCGGTCAAGCCGGTTCCCTCCCTGCTGCGGGACTTCTCTGCGCCGGTCAAGCTGCACTATGACTACAGCGACGAAGCGCTCGCCTTTCTGATGCGCTTTGCCCGCAACGAGTTTGCCCGCTGGGATGCGGCCCAGATGCTGATCAACAAAGCGGTCATCGACGGGGTGGCGCGGGTCCAGCACGGGCAGGGGGTTGAGCTCTCCCAAACCCTGTTGGCCGCCTTCGTCGCTATTCTGGACGACAGCGATCTCGATTTGGCCCTCAAGGCGGAGATCCTGGCGCTGCCCGGTGAAGCGACCCTGGCCGAGCTGTTCGAGGTGGCCGATATCGATGCCATTCATCAGGTGCGCAACGCGATCCACACCCGTCTTGCCGAGGCCTTTGGCGCACGCTTGGCGGCGACCTATCAGAGCCTGCGTCTGAATGGTTATCAGGTGGTGCATGCCGACATGGCCAAGCGGGCCCTCAAAGGGGTAGTGCTCGGCTATCTGGCGGCGCTGGATGCGGAGCATGCCGATGCGTTGGTGCGCGAGCAGTATGCAACTGCCGACAACATGACCGACACCCTGGCGGCGTTGCAGGTGGCCAACGGCTATCTGTTGCCATGCCGTGCCGCGCTGTTGGCCGATTTTGAAGGCAAGTGGGCCAAGGATGGACTGGTGCTGGACAACTGGCTGCGGCTGATTGGCAGCAAACCGGCTGCCGATGTGCTTAGCGAAGTGAAACAGGCGATGAATCACCCCACTTTCAGCATTCGCAATCCGAACCGGCTGCGGGCGCTGATCGGTAGTTTCGCCATGAGCAATCAGGTGCAGTTCCATGCGGTGGATGGCAGCGGTTACCGCTTCCTGACCGATCTGCTGATCGAGCTCAACGAGGTGAATCCGCAGGTGGCCTCCCGCCTCATCACGCCGCTTATCCAGTTCAAGCGACTGGATGAGGCGCGCAAGGCCCTGATCCGCGCCGAGCTGACCCGTCTTGCCAACCTTGAGGGGCTGGCACGGGATCTGTTCGAGAAGGTCAGCAAGGCACTGCAGCAGTAACTGTCAACGGGGCAGGGGCGTGAATGCGCCTGCCCCCATTGTGTGATTTGTCGTGTGATCAGGAGCAAGTGTGAAGCAGTTTACTTTTCGGCTCTCATTGAGCAGTGACGAGGTGATGCTGATGTATCAGGGCCATGCCAGACGGCTGGTGGTGCGCAGCGAACAGGGATTGACCCTGGAACTTGGCATAGAAAAAATACGGCCCTTTGTCGTCATCAATGGTGTGCATGGCTATTTTCGGCTGAAAACCCAGGACGATTACCGCTTTATCAGCCTCGAACGCATAAATTAACAAAAATCGAACAGATTACCGACTGTTTATCTGCTTTGCGTCACTATCTATCCGGTAAACTGGCACAAAGGTAGTGGGAATTTCTGTATTTTTGGTTATTTGCAAAATTTCTCACAGTTTAAGCCGTGATCTGCACCTTGTTTTTAACATCTCGTTAGCACCTTTCCTCGCCTTCCCTTATCCAAGCCATTACACTTCGCAACAACTCTGCACCAGCGGGTAACCAGGGTGGTTGCCTCTGCGTCGGTGGTTAATGTCGTCCGATAAGGAATATAAAAATGGCATTGAAAGACGCCCCTACCTCAGTTCTGCTCGAAAACGTTCTCAGCCTGATCCATCAGAAGTTGCCCAAAAACAGTGCCTCTCTGGTCGAGCGCTTCGTTGCCAAGTTCTACGGCAACATGGCGAGATCCGATCTGCACGATCGCAATGACAGCGATCTCTACGGCGCGGCCCTGAGCCTGTGGAATGCCCTCAATCAGCGCAGCGGTACC
This sequence comes from Aeromonas sp. JL9, assembly GCF_024436075.1. NCBI lineage: Bacteria > Pseudomonadati > Pseudomonadota > Gammaproteobacteria > Aeromonadales > Aeromonadaceae > Aeromonas > Aeromonas sp. JL9. The sequence goes on from NZ_JANFNV010000004.1 coordinate 195,263, forward strand.
GATCCCTACATCCGGGTCTACAATCCCGAGCTGACCCGTCACGGCTGGCAATCGCCCCATACCATCGTCGAGGTGATCCTGCAGGACTCGCCCTTCCTGGTGGACTCCATCCGGATGGCGCTCAAGCGGCTCAATATCACCGCCCACATGATGCTGCACCAACCGCTGCACCTCATTCGCGGTGCGGATGGCAAGATTGACGCCATTCTGGAGCTCGACAACACCGACGGGCAGACCTCGGTTGAAACGGCATTCCTTATCGAGATCGATCACCTCACCAGCGAGGAGCAGATGGCCGCGCTGGCTGCCGAGCTCAACTCGGTGGCTGGTGAAGTGGCGCTGGCAGTCGGCGACTGGCAGCCCATGCTGGCCAAGCTCAATGAGATCATCGACGAACTGCCCAAGCGCAAGCACCCGGTCAGCAAGGAGGAGGTGGCCTCCTGCGTTGCCTTCCTCAAATGGGTGGCTGCCCACAACTTCACCCTGATGGGCTATCGCCGTTACGACGTCAAGGCAGTGGAGGGGGATCACGAGATCCTGCCGCAGGCGAGCTCCAGCCTGGGGCTGATGAAAAACTCCATCAAGGAGGTGGGCCAGCGCCTTGGCAATATGCCGGCCAGCGCCCGTCACGCCGCCCTGAGTTCTGACCTGCTGATCCTCACCAAATCCAACAGCAAGTCCCGGGTGCACCGTCCGGCCTATGTGGATTACATTGGCATCAAGCGCTTCGACGAGCACGGCAAGGTGATCGGGGAAGATCGCTTCATCGGCCTCTACGCCTCTTCCATCTACAACACCAGCGCGACCCAGATCCCGCTCATCAGCCATCGTCTCGAACGCATCATGGCGGCCTCCGGTCATGAGAAGGGCTCCCACGCCTACAAGGCGCTGCTGAACGTATTGGAAACCTATCCCCGTGACGAGCTGATCCAGGCCCGCGAAGAGGAGCTGTTGGCTACCGGCCTTGGGGTGCTGGAGATGCAGGAGCGGGACATGTTGCGGCTGTTCGTGCGCCGCGACGTGTACGGCCGTTTCTTCTCCTGCATGGTCTATGTCACCAAGGAGCGCTACAACACGGCGCTGCGCATCAAGACCCAGCAAATTTTGCAGAAATATTTTGGCAGCAATGAAGAGGTGGAGTTCAACGTCTACTTCACCGAAGGCGTGCTGGCGCGGACCCACTACATAGTGCGGGTCAACAACAACAACGTGGATGTGGATGTGAACGAAGTGCAGAACAACCTGATTGAAGCGGCCCGCAGCTGGGACGACAGACTCGACTCCGTGCTGCTTTCCCACTATGGCGAGGCTCGTGGCAATGAGCTGCGCCGCCGTTTCAGCACCGCATTCCCTCGCGCTTACAAGGAGGATGTGCTGCCTGGCTCGGCCGTGGCCGACATCATGGCGCTCGATAACCTGAGCGAAGCCGAGCCGCTGGGCATGCTTTTTTACCGCGCGCAGGAGGAGGAGAACGATCGTCGGGTACGGCTCAAGTTGTTCCATCGCACCGAACCCATCCACCTCTCCGATGTTCTGCCGATGCTGGAGAACATGGGACTGCGGGTGATCGGTGAGACCCCGTATCAGGTACGCACTCCGGGTGGCGGTCTGTTCTGGATCCTCGACTTCTCCATGCTGCTGCATGGCGAGCAGCCCTTTGATCTGGCCCAGAGCCAGCAGCGCTTCCAGCAGGCGTTTGCCGCCATCTGGAACAAGCAGCTGGAAGATGACGGCTTCAACCGGCTGGTGTTGGGGGCGGGTCTCACCGGCCGTCAGGTCTCGGTGCTGCGCGCTTACGCCAAATACATGCGCCAGACCGGCGTCTCCTTCAGCCAGTCCTATATCGAAGAGACCCTGACCCGCTACCCCGATATTGCTCAACTGCTGTTCACCCTGTTCGAACAGCGCCTGGATCCTGCCGGAAAGCAGGACGCCAAGATACAGGCCAAGCTGCACGAGGAGCTTGCCGCCAAGCTGGATCAGGTGGCCAACCTGGATGACGATCGCATCATTCGCCGCTATGTGGAGATGATCGACGCTACCCTGCGCACCAACTACTACCAGCTGGACAAGGCGGGTAACATCAAGCCCTACATCTCCTTCAAACTGGCACCGTCCAGCATCACCGACATGCCGCTGCCGTTGCCGAAATTCGAGATCTTCGTCTATTCGCCACGAGTGGAAGGGGTGCATCTGCGCTGGGGCAAAGTAGCTCGTGGCGGTCTGCGCTGGTCAGATCGCAAAGAGGACTTCCGCACCGAGGTGTTGGGTCTGGTGAAAGCCCAGCAGGTCAAGAACACCGTCATTGTGCCGGTGGGGGCCAAGGGCGGTTTCTACTGCAAACAGATGCCGGTGGGGGCGCCTCGCGCCGTTATCCAGGAGGAGGGCAAGGCCTGTTATCGCCTGTTTATCCGCGGTCTGCTCGATGTGACTGACAACATCATCGGCGGCGAGGTGATCCCGCCCAAATCCGTGGTGCGTCACGATGAGGATGACTACTACCTGGTAGTCGCCGCAGACAAGGGCACAGCCACCTTCTCGGATATTGCCAACGAGATCAGCCTCGAATACGGTCACTGGCTCGGCGATGCATTCGCCTCCGGCGGCTCGGTCGGTTACGACCACAAGAAGATGGGCATCACCGCCCGTGGTGCCTGGGAGTCGGTCAAGCGGCATTTTCGTGAAATTGGCGTCAACTGCCAGACCACCGACTTCACTTGCGTGGGGATTGGGGACATGGCCGGCGACGTGTTCGGCAACGGCATGCTGCTCTCCGAGCACACCCGGCTGGTGGGTGCGTTCAACCACATGCACATCTTCGTTGACCCTACTCCGGATGCGGCCAAGAGCTTTGTCGAGCGCCAGCGCCTGTTCGATCTGCCGGGCTCCAGCTGGGATGACTACAACCGTGAGCTGATATCACAAGGGGGCGGCATCTTCTTGCGCTCTGCCAAGTCCATCAAGCTTAGCCCCGAGATGCAGACCCTGCTCGGCACTGACAAGGCCAGCATGGCGCCGAACGAGCTGATCAAGGCGCTGCTTTGCCTCAATGTCGACCTGCTGTGGAACGGCGGCATCGGCACCTATGTGAAGAGCGCTCGCGAGAGCGATGCCGAGGTGGGCGATCGCAGTAACGATGCTCTGCGGGTCAATGGTCGCGATCTGCGAGCCCGTATTGTGGGTGAGGGGGGCAACCTCGGCTTTACCCAGCTTGGCCGGGTGGAGTACGCCAGTCAGGGGGGTCGCATCAACACCGATTTTACCGACAACGTGGGCGGGGTGGATTGCTCCGACAACGAGGTGAACATCAAGATCCTGCTCAACCAATTGGTGGCAGCAGGAGATCTGACCCTCAAGCAACGTAACCAGATGCTCTACGAAATGACCGATGACGTGGCGCAGATCGTGATCACCAACGCCTATCGCCAGTCGCAGTCCATCTCGGTCACCAGCTTCCGCGGCTCTGAACAACTCAAAGAGCAGCAGCGCTTTATTCAGGGACTGGAGCGGGAAGGCAAGCTGGACCGTGCGCTGGAGTTCCTTCCCTCTGACGAGGAGCTTTCAGAGCGGATGGCGGCAGGGCAGGGGCTGACCCGCCCCGAACTGGCGGTGCTGGTGGCTTACGGCAAGATGGTGCTGAAAGAGCAGCTCAACTGCCCGGAAGTGACCGACGAGCCCTTCCTCGCCAACATGCTGGTCACCAGCTTCCCAGCCAAGGTGCAGCAGCAGTTTGGTACCCAGCTGGCCGATCACCCGCTACGCGGCGAGATCATCGCTACCCGGGTGGCCAACATGCTGGTTAACGACATGGGGCTCAACTTCGCCAGCCGGATGAAGGACGAAACCGGTGCCTCGGTCGCCGAAGTGGCCTGCTGCTTTGCCATGGCCCGCGAAGTGTTTGGCATGAACCAGCTGTGGCGCGATATCGAAGGGTGCGACAACCTGGTGGATGCCCAGACTCAGCTCGAGCTGATGTTCTACAGCCGCCGCATTGTACGCCGTGCCACCCGCTGGTTCCTGCGCGCCCGCAATCGCAGCTGGAGCATCAGCGAGAACATCGCCTTCTTCCGTCCAGCGTTCGAGACCTTAGGGAAGCACCTTTACGAGGTGATGGATGAGAGCGAAGTGGCAGAGCATCGTCAGGCTGTTGCCAAGTGGATGGAGAAACAGGTGCCTGAAGCCATTGCCCGTCAGGTCGCCCATATGAGCAGCCTCTTCTCCAGTCTGGATCTGGCGCAGATTGCCGCCGAGCACAAGACTGATATCCTACGTGCCGCCAACGTTTACTATCGCCTCGGAGCCAAACTGGATCTGCACTGGTTCCTCGACCAGATTAACCATCAGCCGGTCGGCAACCACTGGCAGGCGATGGCGCGTGCCTCTTTCCGCGAAGATCTTGACTGGCAGCAACGCAGTCTCACTTCTGTGGTACTGGAAGGGTGCAAAGATCAGGGAGAATGCGCTACCATACTGGCCGACTGGATTTCGGAGCATGAGCAACTCTTGTCCCGTTGGACCCACATGTTGGCCGACTTCAAGACCACCAGTACCCACGAGTTCGCCAAGTTCTCGGTGGCCTTGCGAGAGTTGAACCTGCTCCAGTTGAATTGTCGGGCACTTTAATTGCCAGATTAAGGCATGACACCGACATTACACCCAAAGCCCCGGCCAGTTGCCGGGGCTTTCTTTAAGGAGCAAAGATGTTGTACCCCATCGCCAGGCATTTCCTGTTCAAACTCAATCCGGAACAGGCTCACGATCTCTCCATGAAATATTTGCCCCGCCTTCTCGGTACGCCACTCGATTGTTTCTTCCGCCAGAATTTGCCGAAACGCCCCGTCACTGTCATGGGGCTTTCTTTTGCCAATCCGGTGGGATTGGCGGCCGGTCTGGATAAAGATGGTGAGTGCATTGACGCGCTGGGCGCCATGGGATTTGGTTTTATCGAAGTCGGTACCGTTACCCCCAGACCCCAAAGCGGCAATGACAAGCCGCGCCTGTTCCGGGTTATTCCGGCAGAGGGGATCATCAACCGGATGGGATTCAACAACAAGGGTGTGGATCATCTGGTGGCCAAGGTGAAAGAGGCCAAATATCAGGGGGTCATCGGCATTAATATCGGCAAGAACAAAGACACTCCCATCGAACAGGGCAAGGATGATTACCTGATCTGCATGGACAAGGTTTATGATCATGCCGGTTATATTGCCGTCAATATCTCTTCCCCCAACACCCCGGGGTTGCGTTCGCTGCAATATGGCGAGGCGCTGGATGAATTGCTGGCAGCCCTCAAGGTGCGTCAGCAAGAGCTGGCCGCCCAATATAAAAAGTATGTGCCGCTGGCGGTTAAAATTGCCCCGGATTTAAGCCTTGAAGAAATAGATCAGGTGGCCGCGTCGCTGGTGCGTAATGGTATTGATGGGGTTATCGCCACCAATACCACCCTCGAGCGCGAGATGATTTATGACATGCCCCACGCCGGTGAAGCGGGTGGCCTGAGTGGTCGTCCGCTGCAGCACAAGAGTACCGAGGTGATCCGTCATCTGGCCAAGGCGCTCAATGGTGCTCTGCCAATTATCGGGGTGGGTGGTATTGATAGTGCCATGGCCGCCCGTGAAAAATTGGCCGCCGGTGCCAGTCTGGTACAAATTTATAGCGGCTTTATTTATAAAGGGCCGGGGTTGGTCAAAGAGATTGTGACCAATATTTAAGAAATAGATGGCGGAGCCCTTTATTTGACGTTGCTGATTTTCTGCATATGGAATAAAGTCAACTGGTAAATATCAAGTAAGGGCTCCAACATGTTTATCCAACCGACCGATAGCTGGCAATGGCACTATGATGCCCAGAGTGACCGTCTGATGTTGGACCTGTCTGATAACATGTTATTTGCGACCGAGTATAAAGGGCGGCAATTGGTGCCCAGCTCGTTTGCGACCCAGCCTTTTTGTGTCGATGATGCCGCCCTCTATTATCAGTTGATGGATAAAGCAGCCGAACTTGAGTGGAGTATTCCTCATCAGGTTCAGTTGGTGCTTAATGCCATCGCGGTCAGTCGTTTTTATAAACCCCTGATGCCGCAAAGTTGGTTTTTTAGTGAACAACATCCGCAAGTGATCCCGCAAAATGGTGATCTGGTCCTGATGAATACACCCCATGGCAACGGCGAATTTATGGTCATTGAGGCAGGGGATCAGGCCAGCGTCTGTTTGAACCTCACTGCCGATCTGGTATTGACTACCAGCAAAACCCTGCCGCGTTTCGGGGTGATCAAGGTGATGAATAACCGGATGAAACCGCGTATTACCGTGACCGAGCAATATCGTCAGGTTAGTTGATATATTTTCATCAATCGTTTTATCTCTGTGATTACACCGCAGCCTATTTTTACTGTTGTCACCTCAATAGCGCCTCGTTTCTGATACTTCATTGATCCGCGAACATCTTGCCCATTCTCATTGATCTTCATGGTTGTGGCTCAGCCTCTCTTGAGACTTGTTACATCCACTTGCACCTTGTGTTTTGACCCACGCAGTATCTTGGTCTTTCGTGCTGCAAGCATGGTACTTCCCTCTGTTTCGCTCTGCTTGCGTAGTGCCTCCACCTCGCTATCAATACATCACTCACTGCTGCGATTTTCTTGATACGACATTTTATGCTTGAAACGAGAGCTATTCTCACTTACATTTTGTTATAACATAACAAAATGGAGTTGCCATGAAGCCTCATATTCATCCGGATTATCGTTTGGTGCTGTTCCATGACACGGCGGCAGATGCCTTTTACCTGGTCGGTTCAACCATCAAGAGCGATCGCCGCTACACGTGGCAAGACGGGAAGGAGTATCCCTATGTGTCGCTCGATGTTTCCAGCCAGTCGCACTCGTTCTATACCGGCAAGCAGAAGCAGGTATCGAGTGAGGGGAGTGTGGCCCGTTTCAACAAGCGCTTTGGCGCATTTTCAAGCAAGAAGGAGTCCTGAATGCAGGTCGTCTGTTCACTCAAATCCGCACGGGCACGTCATCCCGATTGTCAGTTGGTACGCCGCCGCGGCAAATTGTTCGTGATTTGCAAAAGCAATCCCCGTTTCAAGGCTCGCATGAAGTGATCCGTTAAATGATGTTTGGCCTCATGATCTCGCCATCAGGTGATCATGGGGTCTTTTACCTTTATCGCCCCCTATCAATCTGTTTCCATCCTGCTGTTTGCGCCGACTTTTGCATGCTCCAGCCCGCCTGATGAGGTATAATGCGGCACTATTTTTATGGGTTCCCCGTGAGCGTGATGAAAGAATTTTTTGCAACCTGCCCCAAGGGGCTGGAAAACCTGTTGGCCGATGAGCTGACCACCCTGGGCGCAGAACAGGTCCGTGAGACCGTGGCTGGCGTCCACTTCCAAGGCGAACTGGCGATTGGCTACAAGGCCTGCCTGTGGAGCCGTTTTGCCTCCCGTATCGTGCTGGTGCTCTCCGAATTCCAGATGAACGATGATCTGGATCTCTATCTGGGCGCCCACACCATCCCCTGGGAAGAGCACTTCTCCGGTACCTCTACCATCGCGGTGGACTTTACCGGTACCAACCCTGCCATTCGCAATACCCAATATGGCGCGCTGAAAATCAAGGATGCCATCGTCGACCGCTTCACCAAGCGCGGTCACGTGCGTCCGGACGTGGACAAGAAGTCGCCGGACATTCGCATCATGGCGCACCTGGGCAAAGGCAAGGCCAATATCACGCTGGACTTGTCAGGCCCGGCGCTGCACCAGCGTTTCTATCGTCAGGGCACAGGTGAAGCTCCGCTCAAAGAGAACCTGGCCTGCGCCATGATTGCCCGTAGCGGCTGGGCCGGTGAGCCCATGATGGACCCGATGTGCGGTTCCGGTACCTTGCTGATTGAAGCGGCCTTTATTGCCGCCGACATGGCACCGGCGCTGCGCCGCGAGCGCTTCGGTTTCGATCGCTGGCTGCAGCACGATAGCGAGCTGTGGCAAAGCCTGATGATGGAAGCGCAAGTACGTGCCAAACGCGGCATGCAGCGTTGCGAAGTAAAACTGTTTGGTTGTGATGCCGACCAGCGTGTGTTGCTCAAAGCCCGTGATAACGCCAAAGCGGCAGGTGTGGCTCACCTTATTACCTTCAAGCAGGCCGATGTCACCAAGCTGGAAAACCCGCTGCCGATGCCTGCCCCTGTTGAAGGGGAAGCAGGTCAAGGGGAGGCCCGCCAGGTCGGTATGCTGATCTCCAACCCGCCTTATGGCGAGCGTCTTGGCGAGTTCCCGGCCCTGCTGGAAGTGCATCAGGCGCTGGGCGATGCTCTGCGTCGCAGCTTCCAGGGTTGGAAAGTCTCCATTCTTTCTGCATCGCCCGAGCTGCTTAGCTGTCTGCGCCTGCGCGCCGACAAGCAATATCGCCTGTTCAACGGCGCCCTCGAGTGTCAGCTGCGCAATTATCAAATCGCACTGGACTCCGTGGCTTCCCAAAAAGAGGTCGCGCAGGACTTTGCCAACCGTCTGCGCAAGAATCTGAAAACCCTCGAGAAATGGGCCAACAAAGAGGGCATCGATTGCTATCGCATCTACGATGCCGACTTGCCGGAATACAACGCCGCCATCGACCGCTATCAGGACTATCTGGTGGTGCAGGAGTATGCCGCGCCCAAGGACATCCCCGCCCAGAAGACCCGTCAGCGTCTGCTCGACATGGTTCAGGCCGCCATCAAGGTGACCGGCATGGATGGCGAGAAGGTGATCCTGAAGGTGCGCGAGCGTCAGGAAGGGAAACAGCAGTATCAGAAGCTCTCTGAAGAGCAGCACCGGATGGAAGTGCAAGAGTACGGCGCCCGGCTGTGGGTCAACCTCTACGACTATCTGGATACCGGCCTGTTCCTCGACCATCGTCAGACTCGCCGCATGTTGGGCCAGATGGCCAAGGGCAAGCGCTTCCTGAACCTGTTTGCCTATACCGGCAGTGCCACCGTGCACGCAGGTCTTGGCGGTGCCAGCGAGACCACCACGGTGGACATGTCCCACACCTACCTGAACTGGGCGCAGGACAACATGCGTCTCAACTCGCTGGTGGGCCGTCAGCACAAGTTTGTCCAGGCAGATTGCCTGAAGTGGTTGTCTGAAGCCGATGAGCAGTACGACCTCATCTTTATCGATCCGCCCACCTTCTCCAACTCCAAGCGGATGGATGAGAGCTTCGACGTACAGCGCGATCACCTGCTGCTGATGCAGCACCTGAAGCGCCTGCTGGCGGCGGACGGCACTCTGGTCTTCTCCAACAACAAGCGTCACTTCAAGATGGATCTGGCCGGTCTCGAGGCCACTGGTCTCAAGGCCCAGAACATCACCCAGAAGACGCGACCGAAGGATTTCGAGCGCAACCAGCACATCCACAACTGCTGGATCATCACCCATGCGCCGGAGCAAGGCGAGGCGTGATGCTGACCCTGTTTCATACCGACGGTTGCCACCTGTGCGAGCAGGCCTGGGCGCTGGTGGAGGAGGCTGGTCTTGCCACCGCCACCCGCCAGTGCGACATCATGGATGATGAGCAGTGGCTTGCCGCCTATCGGGTGCGCATTCCGGTGCTGCGTGACGAAGCAGGCCGCGAGCTCGGTTGGCCCTTCACACTGGCCGAGCTCAAAAGCTGGGCCGCCCGTCAGGGGTGAGAGTGATTTGACGATAAAACGGGGGCAGACCCAGTCTGCTGCCCGTTTTTTTCATATGAAATAAGGAACACACATGGCTCTTTTAACATTGCACGGCGCATGTCTGTCGTTCAGTGATTTCCCGCTGCTCGACAATGCCGAATTGACCATCGAGCGGGGCGAGCGCCTCTGTCTGGTTGGCCGCAACGGGGCGGGCAAGTCTACCCTGATGAAGGTCATTGCCAGCGAATTGCCGCTGGACGACGGGCGTCTGGTGCTGCAGCAAGATTTGAAAGTGACCCGCCTTGAGCAGGATCCGCCTGCTTCCAGCGAGCTGACGGTGTTTGACTATGCCGCCGAAGGGCTGGCGGGGGTGGGGGAGCTGCTCAAGCAGTACCACCATATCTCCACGGAACTGGCGCATGATCCATCAGATGCCAACATTCGCAAGATGAGCGAGTTGCAAGAGCAGCTCGACTATCAGAACGGCTGGCAGTTCGAGACCCGCATCAGTCAGGTGTTGACCCTGCTGGGGCTGGATCCTGACGTGACCCTCGACAGCCTCTCCGGCGGCTGGCTGCGCAAAGTGGCGCTGGCCCGTGCGCTGGCTTGCGATCCCGACTTGTTGCTGCTCGATGAGCCGACCAACCACCTTGATATCGAAGCCATCAACTGGCTGGAAGATTTCCTCAAGGATTTTCGCGGTGCCATCGTCTTTATCTCTCACGATCGGGAGTTCATCCACAAGCTGGCAACCCGGATCATCGATCTCGATCGCGGCGCCATCACCTCCTGGCCGGGCAACTACGACGAGTACCTGCAGGGGAAAGAGGAGTGGCTGCGGGTCGAAGAGCTGAAAAATGCCGAGTTCGACCGCAAACTGGCCCAGGAAGAGGTGTGGGTGCGCCAGGGGATCAAGGCGCGCCGTACCCGTAACGAAGGTCGAGTGCGCGCCCTTGAGGCGATGCGGATGGAGCGCAGCCAGCGCCGCGAGCTTCAGGGCAAGGCCAAGCTGCAACTGGACGAGGTCAATCGCTCCGGCAAGCTGGTGTTCGAGACCGAAGGGCTGGGGCTGGACTTTGGCGATCGCACCCTGTTCAAGGGGCTCGATCTGCAAGTGCTGCGCGGCGACAAGATTGCGCTGGTCGGCCCCAATGGCTGCGGCAAATCGACCCTGATCAAGCTGCTGCTGGGTCAGCTTGAGCCAACCCGTGGCACCGTCAAGGGGGGCACCAATCTGGAGGTGGCCTACTTCGATCAGTACCGCGAGCAGCTCGACCCCGAGCAGACCGTTGTGGACAACGTCGGGGAGGGCAAGCAGGAGGTGATGGTGCGTGGCCGCTCCCGTCATATCCTCGGTTACCTGCAGGATTTCCTGTTCGAGCCCAAGCGGGCCCGTACCCCGGTCAAGGCGCTCTCCGGTGGCGAGAAGAACCGGCTGCTGCTGGCCAAGCTGTTCCTCAAGCCGAGCAACCTGCTGATCCTCGATGAACCGACAAACGATCTGGATGTGGAAACGTTGGAGCTGCTGGAAGAGCTGCTTTCCGACTACCCCGGTACCCTGCTGCTGGTGAGTCACGATCGTCGTTTCATCGACAACACAGTGACCGGCTGCTGGCTGTTTGAAGGGGATGGCCGCATCAGCGATTACGTGGGCGGTTACGCCGACATGATGGCGACTCGCGAACAGCAGAATGCCCAGCAACAGGCTAAGAGTGCACCGGTCAAGGCGCCCGAGCCGGTCGTTGCCGCCGCGCCAGAAGCGCCGAAGAAAAGCAAGAAGCTCTCCTACAAGCTGCAGCTTGAACTGGAAGGGTTGCCTGCTCGTCTTGAGCAGCTGGAAGCCGAGCTGGATGCGCTGCAAAGCGAGATCAACCAGCCTGGGTTCTTCTCGCTGCCGGCAGATAAAACCCAGCCGAAACTGGATGCGCTCAATGCCGCTGAAGCAGCGCTGGAGCAGGCATTTACTCGCTGGGAAGAGCTGGAAGGACTCAAAAATCAGGAGTAAGTTCCCTGTAATTAAAACTTAATCCAGTTCAGTGCCTTGTGTCACATAGCCCGGTTAGGGTGGAAGTTTTTGTTTGACCGAGTGCGCTCGCAGGAGTAAAGATGAAAGCGACCGATGCAGAATTGGTCGCTTTTTTTGTTCCACGAAGAGGGTCGTAGATGATGAAGAGACAGAAGCGGGACCGTCTGGAAAGAGCTCGTGCTCGTGGTTATCAGGCTGGCGTGGTCGGCAAACAGAAAGAAGCGTGTCCGTATCAATGCCTGGATGCCCGAGGGCATTGGCTTGGTGGTTGGCGTGACGCCATGGAAGGGCGGGGCTCAGGCCTCTTCATGAAGTAGCAGGTACTTCATCACTCATTACAAAAGGAAAGGGGCCGTTGTGGCCCCTTTGCGTTAATGCTGTTTTACCACCAATCAGAGAGATCAGAATGCGGTGGTATCTTTGAACAGGCCCACTTTCAGGTCGGTGGCGCTGTAGATCGGACGGCCGTCAACTTCGACCACACCATCAGCAATTCCCATCACCAGCTTGCGGTTGATGACGCGCTTGAAGGTGATCTTGTAGGTCACTTTCTTGGCAGTCGGCAGGATCTGGCCGGTGAATTTCACTTCACCCACGCCCAGAGCACGACCCTTGCCGGGGCCACCTTTCCAGCCAAGGAAGAAGCCAACCAGTTGCCACATGGCGTCCAGACCGAGACAGCCAGGCATCACAGGATCCCCCGGGAAGTGGCAATCGAAGAACCAGAGATCCGGAGTAATGTCGAGCTCAGCCAGGATCTCGCCCTTGCCGTGTTCTCCGCCGTTGTCATTGATCTTGACGATGCGATCCATCATCAACATGTTGGGGGCAGGCAGCTGACTGTTACCCTCACCAAACAGTTCGCCACGGCTGCAAGCCAGCAGCTCTTCACGGGTAAAAGAGTTCTTGCCCTGTTCGCACAGGGAAAGGCGGGCTTCCATGGTGGTATTGTCTACGGTCACGCGGTATTTCCTTCAAATGGGTCAAAGCCGGGCCAATTTAGCTTACAGTTGTTCGCTAAACAACTCCGATCACTTCATCAGCGGCCAAACAGGCGCCCCAGCAGGGATTGCAGCAGTCCGACTTTGGCAGTGGAGCCGTTCAACTCGTCCAACCGCTCCTGAATACGGCCAAACAGGGTATCGGGCATATCAGGCTCACCGGCGACACAGCCAGTGAGCAACTCGATGGCCTCTTCCACATGATCCACCGGGTGGATGTGGAACTGGCCCGCTTCAACCGCTGCAATCACCTCGTCAGAGAGGTTCAGCTGCTGGATGTTGGTGCCCGGCAAAATGATCCCTTGCTTGCCGGTGATGCCGTGGATTTTGCACACCCGGAAGAAGCCTTCAATCTTCTCGTTCACGCCACCAACGGCCTGCACATTGCCAAACTGATCGACCGCACCGGTCACGGCGAAGTGCTGATAGATAGGCTGGCGGGCGAGGGCAGAGAGCAGGGCACACAAGCCGGTCAGGGAGGCGCTGTCACCGTCAATTTCGTGGTAAGACTGCTCGAACACCAGATTGGCCGACAGGGGGGAGGGGTTCTCTGCACCAAATTTGTTGGAGAGATAGCCGTGGATAATCATCATCGCCTTGGCGTGGATATGACCGGCCAGCTCCGCTTTGCGCTCGATATCCGCCACATCGCCATCACCAAGGTGTACGGTAGCGGTTAGGCGCACCGGCTCGCCGAAGTCATAAGGGTGACCGGAGACCTGAATGACAGACAGGCCGTTGATCTGGCCAATCTCTTCGCCATCGGTTTGCAGCAGGATCTGGCCGTCGATAACCCCCTGATCGGACTGCTCAACCAGATAGTTGAGGCGGTAATCCTGCTCCTCCAGTGCGCCGCGAATATGCTCGTCGGTGACCACATCGGATTCCAGCTCCCGGGCCAGACTGTCAGCCATCCGCATGATGGCGGAGAGTTGCACTTCGGAGAGCGACAACCACTCCTGATGGTCACAGAGGCGGCTGGCATGACGACAAAGGGCGGCGAGGGCGGCTGGCGTGAAGTCCAGCAGGCTCCAGCGCTGGCGCAGCCAGGCCAGGTACTGCAGAAATTCCTGCAGATCCTCTTCAATATTCACCTCTGACACCAGATCCGCGCGCAGGAAAATGCGCTCGGACATATCGCGATCCAGCATCTGGAACTCGGCCACGTCGAGTCGGTCACCGACCAGGATCAGCTTAAGCTTGATGGGAGTCGCTTCAGGCGCGAAGAAGGGGGTCAGGGTTTTCCCTTCCTGATAGGCGTTCCAGTCCAGCTCGCCTTTTTGCATGGCATTTTTCAGTTTGAACCAGAGGTGCGGCTGATCCAGCAGCTCATCCAGTTGCAAAATGAGGTAGCCGCCGTTGGCTTCGCGCAGCAAGCCAGGCTCCAGCAGGTGCTGGTTAGCATAGACAGAGCCTTGCTCGGTCTGGTAGTTGATGGAGCCAAACAGGGTATCCCAGTTGAGATCACGGCCATAAATCACCGGCGCTTCCTGCGCTTCGTGGTGGATCAACAGGTTGATCAGAATTGGGTGCTGAAACTCCAGACCCAATGCCACGTGAGCCGCCAAATCGGAGAGGAAATCATCGATTTTCGGATCATTGTTCTGCTTGCGCATGATGCGGGTCACGATGCGTTCGGCATCAAGATGGTGGCTCAACAGCTTGAGCAGCTCGCCAACCATTTCGCAAAACTCGACGCCGGTGCCCGGTTGCAGGCGCAGCCAGATAGGTTTGTAGGGGTTGTTCAGATTTTCGGTGTAGCAAAGATCAAACAGGTCACCATCCTTGCCATTGGATTCGGCAATCAACGTTTGGCAAACGCCTTCGTAATCTGCGCCGGGGAACCCGTTAAGCAGCATGACCGGACAGTCACCATCAAAACTGGCAAGACGCTTGATGCCGGAAATGGCTCTGGGTTGCAGCGCTGCAAAGGGGATAGGTTCAAGCTCGCTAAGCTTGGGGAACTGTTCAATCGCAAAAGCGGGTTTTAATTGTTCTGATGTTAATTCAGCCACTTAAGACATCCGGTCGAAGATAGGATCAATTGTTGCCATTATACACAGTTCAATAAGTGGTGACAGGAAACAAGATATCTGATTTAACATAATATACATTATGCGCAGTGTTGTCTGGCCCGTGGCTGGGGGTCAGGAACATAGCAACCGCAAGGGCTACAGCCGTGCCTGTGCTTTTTGAGTACCTCGCTAAGATTTCATACCAAGCCTGTTTTAGCTCTGGATTTTCCTCTCTTACGGCGGCAAGGCTTATCATGATTTCTTTAGGGTCTAGACCGATTTCTTCGGCAATCTTTTTTGCAGTCGCATCAGTGAGTTGCGCTTTGCCTTTGGTTAATCTTGAGATGTGAG
This sequence comes from Aeromonas sp. JL9, assembly GCF_024436075.1. Classification (NCBI taxonomy): domain Bacteria; kingdom Pseudomonadati; phylum Pseudomonadota; class Gammaproteobacteria; order Aeromonadales; family Aeromonadaceae; genus Aeromonas; species Aeromonas sp. JL9. The sequence goes on from NZ_JANFNV010000004.1 coordinate 210,311, forward strand.
ATTGCGTGAAACCCAAGTCAGCGGCGACTTCCTGAAACTGGGTGTATTTTTTGGCTCTCATGTAGGCTTCAATCAAGGTTTTTGAGTCCATCTTTCTTAACTCCTCAGTTTATCAATGGCCGTATCATAACCATTTTGGCCCTAAAAAGGCCCGTTGTAATTTGCTTGGCGAATTGATCAAATGCACTTGTCTACTAAGCCAAGTGATTAACTCATGACCTACTTTAGCCAACAAAACCTTGATTCGCCTGCTCTCATAGAGCGCAAGGTCTATTGGCAGGCAGAGCCAACCGGCGATTACTCCGCCTGTGTGGCTGGTCAGGTCGAGATGTTCCGTGATCTGCATGAGCTGCGGGTCTATCTGTCGATGACGTACCCCGATACCGTGTTCGAGCTGGTCGAAGTGACCGAAGAGACATGGCAGGGTTTTTATGATCAGGGAGTCTTTTTTGATGACTGGTCATAACCCCGTTAACGCCATGATGCCGATAAATAGCGTTATCGGCACCAAAACCCTGATCGACTATCTGTCTTTCACTTGGGCACCTGTCGAGTTGATCCAGATGAAAGAGCTTGCCAAGCAAGGTGCGCTCTTGAAGGCTATCCCGCGCTTTGACACCAAGGTAAAGGCCCTGCAAGCGGCCATTTCTGAGCCTCCTGTCGAGGGTCTGCGTTACCTTTGGAAGCGTCCGGTCGGTTTCGCTCCCCTCGCCCACTTTGACAAGGTGACTGACCGTCTGTGTGACAAGGCCGAACGGCTGGGGGTCTCCCCTGCCCCGACTGTCGGTTATGACAAGACCACCGAGCGGTTGAGCCTTCAGGGTGTGCCAAAGTCCCCTGCCCCTGTCGTTACCCTGTCCATGACCGAAATGATGGAGCGGGCGTTGCATTCCAATTACAAGGCCCGTGCTGACATTCGCAAAGAGCTGAAGGCGGTTTGTGCATCCCTGCTCAAGTTCTCCCAGTTCGAAGTGGTCGAGGGTGCCAAGTATTGGGAAGCCTACAACGATTTGATTGACTGCTACGGGGTGCAATTTCTCGATGCCCTGTGCTGCTCTGAGCTTGAGCTGTGGCTTGAAGAGCTTAACACCAAGATCGGGGTGCCTATCCCTGAGCCTCGTTTCACTATGCGCCCTCGCCGCTCCGGTCTGCATGGTTACGCCAACTCGGCCGACCTGCTGTGTGATGGCCTCCCCTGTGGCCTGATTGGTTGGGGTGCTGCCAACCACGGTTGCATGGTGAGTTTTTCCGGTGTGGGCTGTGCCGCCCTCGATATGCAGGCGCTTCACTCTGTTATCTCTAACATGCCCTCTGTCCGTATTACTCGGGTGGATTTGGCGCTCGATGACTACACAGGTGAAGTGATCAGTTATCAGGGTGCTATTGATGGCGCTCAGGCGGGTGAGTTTCATCCCGAGCGGGGTCGTGCTCCGGCGTGGATGAAAATTGAATCCGGTGAGTTCGTTATATCCGAGATTGCCAAGGGCATTGTAAAGCGGTTTGGCATGGCACCGACCAAGGGTTGCTCTTTTTATGTTGGCAGCCGGATTAATGGTAAATGCGCCCGTATATATGAGAAGGGCAAACAAATGCAATCGGAAGAGAACCCAAATTGGGTACGCGCCGAAGGCGAGTTACACAATAAAGACCGGATAATCCCGCTCGATGTATTGATTAATCCTGATCCCTATTTCGCGGGGATGTATCCCCAGTTTGCTAAATGGCTGGATGAAGTGAAGCAATCGGAATCTGTTCCGGTACGTGTGACCACCTTTAAAAACAAGTTCAAGACCAGTCGGGACAATGCTGTTTTCCATATGTCTCGCATGGCGGGCCGCCTTGTTAATTGGTTAGCAAGTGTTGAAGGGCTTTCCCCTGCAACGATTGTTCACCAATTAACAGCGCATCTTAAGGAAGATGATATTCCGGCGCGGTTAAGAATGCCGCTACCACCCGAGTTTATATCGGGTGAGCATTGTTTAGTTTGACCTATAAATCAGGTTCTTCAACGAGGTAAATATTATGTCCCTGCTCACTGGTGTTTTGGTAACTCGTGTTACTCATGGTTATGGTGTGTCCCGTAAATCTGGCGCTCCTGTCCCTTATGATTTCGCGCAAGTGGAATATCTGGCTCCGGCAAATAACGTCAACAAACCCGAGTGCAATATCCACTCATGGGGTTATGAAGTTCGCCAGCTCGCCCTTCGTAATGATGCGGCAACTATCAAAGAAATGGCCGACTGCCCCAAGCTGGTTGCCATTGATCTTGTGCTTGAAGCAGATCCCCAGAATCCGACCCGAAATGTGGTTGTTGGCTTCCAGCCTAACAAAAAGCCGGTATAACCGCCGCGCTGCATATTCCGGCCGATCATGAACACCGATTCCGGTTCAACGTGAACACCATTTCCGGACCAATGTGAACGCTCATT
>NZ_JANFNV010000050.1:0-17101 GCF_024436075.1 Aeromonas sp. JL9
CTATGGCTGCAATCGATGACCTGAGTAAAGCCACCACAACATATTTCGCTTGGCAAACGGGGGCGACCATCTATGCCCAAATCAGCCAGCAAGTCATGACTTCCCCAGCCCCAGGTGAGCACTACACTTGGGGCTTTCCGACAGTTAGGCCAAGGGTATTCAGCTTGTTTATGGCGCTTACATACGCCATGACTTCTCCCACTTGGCCGTTGTAGTTACGCAGACTGATTTTTCCCGCCAGCAACTGCTTGAACCGATACACTGCCGTCTCTGCCAGCGAGCGCCGATGATATCCCGACATCTTCTTCCAGTGCCCCAGCCCTTCCTTGCGCATCACCAGCACCGCCTCATTTCTCGGATGTCCCTTTTCCCATAACCCCGCGTTCTTGCTCGGAGGGATACAGGCTGTCGACCCTTTGCGCGAGATTAGCCGATGGCTGGCTTTGCTGTCATAGGCGCCATCCGCATAAACACGTCCCAGCTTGCGCCGCAGTGGATTGAGCAAGGTGGGCAGTACCTCGGCATCATGGACATTTTCCAGCGAGACTACCACCGCCACGATATCTTGGGTCACCGGCTCTCCTGCCAGATGCAACTTACGCCCACTCGCCGCTATTCGGCGCCGTGCTTTCTGATGTTCCACTCGCCCTCACCAAACACCTTCAGCCCGGTTGAGTCGATAACCAAGTCGCTAGAGCTGTCGATAAGCGACCGTCACTGTGCGTGCTCGCGGGGGCGCAAAGCGGTACGTTCATCAACTCGAGTAGGGAATCGAGTAGTCCCTGAGTGCCCGCAGAGTGAGGTTGAAAATCCCCTTGAGCATCAGGAAGGTACAGGTGGTCTGGTCAGTGTTGCATATTCCGGCCGATCATGAATACCGATTCTGGTTCAACGTGAACACCATTTCCGGACCAATGTGAACGCTCATTCCGATTCAACCTGAACACTTTGCCCCTCCTTTCCGGAAACAGTGTTCAACATCCCGGAATCACTGTTCACATTCACCGGAATCATCCATATGCAAAGCTGGCTGCGGCCCCGCCGCCTCGCCGCCCATGATGGTCGTGGTGAAACCAGTTGCTCATGGCTTCGGCATCAACCCAGAAGATGAGTGAACCACGATTAATCAAAGACTTATTGTATTGAGGCCAGTTAGTGATGGAGTGAAGCGACGTGCCCATGATGCAGACTTAAAGAGGATGGTGGTGATCAGGTCACCGAGTCCTCAGTTAGTTCAATTCAAGCGGTATCGATTTGGGCATCAAATCCCCTCCTCCTCCTACGATTGAGCTTATTAGTCCTCATAAGTCTTTCAGCGGCACAGACAAAACCGCACTTATTCACTTAATCCTGAGCGATACCTGATTTCGCGAAAATCAGTTTGAAAACCATCCATTTCTAATGATGTCAATTCGTTCGGCATGTTTCGGTTATCGCGTTCGCTAAGAGCGATATTATTGAGGTGGGAAATAGTGTGAATTCACTGTTCAGATATCTTGAAGTTGACTTTTTGTCTTTTCAGATTTTTTCAGTGGCTTCAAGGGGGGCCATTTGGTCTGTTTAACAGCAGAGATGAACCGCGCAATGCGCAACTGTGAATGGCTTGATGAAGGAACACAAATCATGCTCGAAAACGCGAATGCTAAGGATTTTTTCACTAGACCCGTGAAGCTTAAACTAAACTCGGGGGCTTACATTTCAATTTCTCATTTACTTCCTGCTATTGAAATACTTCGCTCCCATGCCGGTATGGAGCTTGATGATGCATTAATAACCATAGGGTGCTCTCAAAGTCAGTCAGAATTAGTTAAAGATTATTATAGTTCTTTGATTTAATACGTAAAAAGATTTAATACGTAAAAGAATAGAGGTGTAATGTGCGTGATATTTATGTGATTGATGCAATGAGAACTGCAATAGGGGCCTTTCGTGGGAGTCTATCATCTATTCCTGCTGTCAAGTTGGGTGCAGATGTAATTAATGCAATGTTGCATTCCAAAAAAATCCCTTTTGATGTTGTAGATGAGGTGATTATTGGTCAAACTCTATCATCTGGGTGTGGTCAAAATCCAGCGAGGCAAACAGCGATTTTGTCTGGATTACCAGAGTCAGTATCGGCTCTCACTATTAATAAAGTTTGCGGCTCTGGACTGAAAGCCATCCAATTAGGCTATCAAGCTATTGCCTCTGGTGATGCTGATATTGTCATAGCCGGTGGCCAGGAAAATATGAGTTTAGCACCTCACTTATTACCAAGTTCTCGTAATGGCAAGAAAATGGGAGATTGGGGGCTCATTGATAGTATGATCCAAGATGGCCTATTGGATGCGTTCAATAATTACCATATGGGGATTACCGCAGAAAATATTGCTAAGGAATACAATATCAGTCGTGAAGAACAGGATATGTATGCTTATCAATCTCAATTCAAAGCATCAACTGCAATTGAACAGGGGGTGTTTACTAGTGAGATTGTACCTATAGATATTGGGACAAAAGAAGAGACGCTCTTTATAACTGATGAGTTTCCTCGTAGAGCAACATCGCTTTCAGATTTAGGGAAGTTGAAGCCTGCATTTTTAACTGACGGAACTGTTACACCAGGCAATTCATCAGGAGTTAATGATGGTGCCGCTATGGTCATTCTTGCTTCATATGAAGCAGTAAAGAAATATCATTTAGACCCAATGGCAAAGATTGTGGCATTTTCAAGTGCTGGGGTGTCGCCTGCCTTGATGGGGACAGGGCCTATTTATGCTTCCAAGAACGTCTTAGCTAAATCTGGATGGGATGTTAATTCATTGGACTTAATCGAGTCAAACGAAGCATTTGCAGCGCAAGCTATAGCTGTTAATCAAGAAATGAGTTGGGATCTCAACAAAGTGAATGTTAATGGCGGTGCTATATCGCTTGGTCATCCAATAGGCGCATCAGGAACAAGAATTTTCGTCACACTTCTCCATGAAATGAAACGGAGAGGGCTTAAAAAGGGGTTGGCAACCCTATGTATTGGGGGCGGCATGGGGATTGCGGCCACTGTTGAAATGGTTCAATAATTAAATATAGAGGTGCTTTATGTTACTAAGTTCATTGGATAGCTTTGTTGGTATTGCTAAAAATAAAGCGAAGCTTAAACTTTTGAAGATTGCAGTTGCCGCGGCTGAAGATGAGACAACACTATCTGCACTAAAATTATTGGTTGCACATAAGATTGCAGAGCCGATTCTCGTCGGGTGTCGTGCTAGAATAATATCACTTTCGGATAATATTGGTTTTGATATTTGCCGATACGAAATTATTGATGAACCGAATAAGGTTGAGGCATGTAAGAAGGCTGTATCTCTTGTTCGAAATGGTCATGCTGATGTGTTGACGCGTGGCTCTATAGGTACTCCGGAATACTTACGCCCAATATTAAATCGAGAGACCGGTCTTAAGAAGGAAAAAATAGTATCTCAAGCAGCCTTTGTTCAAATCGATTCCTATCATAAAGTATTTGCATATACAGACTCGGGGATAAATATAGCGCCAGACGTTAATGAAAAAGCTCAGATGATACAGCAGTGTGTTGAAGTATTTCATTCTTTAGGTGTATCTGAACCAAAGGTAGCTGTTATTGCGGCTACCGAAGGGGTCAAGACAGCAATGCCTTCAACTATTGACGCTGCACTTCTCACGCAGATGAATCGACGAGGTAGTATCCATGGCTGTATTGTTGATGGTCCTCTCTCTATAGATCTGGCTTTCAGCAAAGAGTCAGTGATGCATAAGGGAATTGTAACCGATGTCGGTGGTGATGTTGATATTGTATTATTGCCTGATATCAATGCAGCAAATGTTTTCTATAAAACGACGACATTTTTAGGGGGGGCCAAAGCAGCTAGCTTCATTATTGGAACGGTTGCGCCAGTTGATTTCCCATCTCGTTCTGACTCTGTAGAAACGAAGTTCTATGCCATGGTTTGTGCGCTTGCACAATGCAATATTGCTGAGGCATGAGATGAAGATATTAGCGATAAATCCCGGTGGGATGTCTACCAAAATTGCTGTGTACGAAGGTATGTGCCCTATATTTTCTGAGTCAATTTGTCATTCTGTAGATGATTTGTCTGTATTTGCGTCAATTGCAGACCAAAAAAAATACAGAAAGCAGCTGATTCTTGAGTCCTTGATAAAGCATAGAATTTCACTAAGTGAAATTGATGCTTTCGTAGGTCGTGGTGGAATGGTTCGTAACTTACCAAGTGGTGTATACCGTATAAATGATGCTTATTTACATGATGCTAGGATAGGTCTGAATGGACAGCATGCCTCAAATCTTGGTGGTATTCTGGCATATGAAATGGCTAAAGAGGGGAACGTTAAAAATGATGCATATATCGTCGATCCCGTTGTAGTTGATGAATATGATGATGTCGCCAAATTTTCCGGAATGGTTGATATTAGCCGGGTAAGAAGCTTTCATGCCCTCAATCAGAAAGCTGTCGCACGGCGATATGCTCGAGAGGTCGGTCGCGACTATAATGATCTTAAATTGATTGTTGCTCATTTAGGTAGTGGTGTTAGTGTTGGTGCTCATAAAAATGGGCGAGTTATTGATGTTAATTCCGCTCTTGGTGGCGATGGGCCAATGAGTCCTGAACGTGCAGGAGGAGTACCTCCATTAGCGCTAATTGATATCTGTTTTAGTGGAAAATTCACGTATCAACAAATATATAAAATGCTAATTGGTGAAGGGGGGGTATACAGTTACCTGGGAACCAAAGATATGCAGAGAGTTGAACTGATGGTCAGGCAAGGGGATATGCACGCACGTTCCATAATGGAAGGGATGGCTTATCAAGTTGCAAAGGAAATTAGCTCGCTATCTGCTGCTCTCTATGGCGAAGTTGATGCTGTTATTATTACAGGAAGCATTGCTAACAGCGCATTAATCACTGACTGGATTAGTAGTCGTGTAAGATCTATCAGTAAAAATTTAATTGTTTATCCAGGAGAGGATGAAATGAAGGCTCTTGCTGAGGGGGTTTTTGATGCTCTTCATGGTCGTAGAGCAGTATTGGAATACTAATTAATGATTGTTGCTGCGTATTGAATACGCAGCTCTATTAAGGTGATATTATGTCATGTAGTCATTCAAATATATATGAAAGAAATGGCCGAATTCCATTTGGCATGCCAGTAAGGCAAGGTAATCCTGCTTATACTGAGGCTCCTAATAAATTTTTTGGACGGGAATACTTTATTATTACATATGAAACATGCCCGGATGCTATCCAAAAATGCCTTCCTCCGGGGCTAAAAGCCCCAGAGCCGATTGTGAAATATGAGTTTATGAGAATGCCAAATACTAGTGGTTTTGGTAGCTTTCATGAATCAGGCCAAGTCATTCCAGTAATATATGATGGGGGGCCAGGTAATTATGTACATTCTATGTTTCTTGATTGTCATCCCCCTATTGCTGGAGGAAGAGAAATTTGGGGGTTTCCCAAGAAATTAGCAGCTCCAAAAATTGAGTATGATGGTGATACATTGCTTGGAACACTTGATTATGGGAATGTACGAGTTGCAACAGGTACAATGGGTCTAAAGTTTAATCAGATTGATACTAGAACCATAGTGACAAGTCTTAGTGAACCAAATTTTTTGGTTAAATCTATTCCTGGTGTTGATGGCAGACCAGCTATATGTCAGCTAGTCCGTTACTATATGACCAACATTAGCGTTGACTGGGCATTTGATGGCCCCGTTGCTCTTGATATTTTTTCTCATGCAATGGCACCTGTTAATGAACTGCCCATAAAAAAAATACTTGGTGGTATTCATTTTGTCGCTAACCTAACCTTGCCATACGGTGATGTTTTGATTGACTATCTTGAATAGTAACGGTTAGGAATTTAATTCAATCAGTTTTCAATTTAGTTTACTGATTTATTTAAGGGTTTTTATTTGATGGCAATGTTGTCGCGATAGGAGTGCTCGATGAGTGATAATAAAATTTACTTTGTAAAGCCCTATATAAGAAATCGAGCTCTGCTCGACAAGGGCGACTACGCCGCCATGTATCAGGCTTCCGTCGAGGATCCGGACACCTTCTGGGGAGAGCAGGGAAAAATTCTCGACTGGATGAAACCCTATACCAAGGTCAAGAACACCTCCTACGATCCGGGCCATGTCTCCATCAAATGGTTTGAAGATGGCCAGCTCAACGTCTCGGCCAACTGTCTCGATCGCCATCTCGCCGAACGGGGTGACAAGGTCGCCATCATCTGGGAAGGGGACAACCCCGCCGAAGATTGCAAACTCACCTACCGCGAACTGCACAGCGAAGTGTGCAAGTTTGCCAACGTCTTGAAAGCCGAAGGGGTTCACCGTGGCGACGTGGTCTGCCTCTATATGCCCATGGTGCCCGAAGCCGCCATCGCCATGCTGGCCTGTACCCGCATCGGCGCGGTACACAGCATCGTCTTCGGCGGCTTCTCGCCGGAAGCGCTGGCTGGCCGCATCATCGACTCAGGCTCGCGCATCGTGATCACCGCCGACGAGGGACTGCGTGGCGGCCGTCCGGTGCCACTCAAGAAGAATGTGGATGAAGCGCTCACCAACCCGGATACCCAGGTCAACAAGGTGATCGTGCTCAAGCGCACCGGCGGCAATGTCGCCTGGCACAACCACCGCGACATCTGGTGGCATGAAGCGACCGCATCTGTCAGCAGTGACTGCCCGCCGGAGGCGATGAACGCCGAAGATCCGCTCTTTATCCTCTATACCTCCGGCTCAACCGGCAAACCCAAGGGGGTGCTGCACACCACCGGCGGTTATCTGGTCTATGCCACCCTCACCTTCAAATATGTGTTCGACTACCACGAAGAGGACATCTACTGGTGTACCGCCGATGTGGGCTGGGTCACCGGTCACTCCTATCTGGTCTACGGGCCGCTTGCCAATGGTGCCACCACCATCATGTTCGAAGGGGTGCCCAACTACCCGGCCACCAACCGCATGAGTCAGGTGGTGGATAAGCACCAGGTCACCATTCTCTATACCGCCCCCACCGCCATCCGCGCCCTGATGGCCAAAGGCAACGAAGCGGTCACCGGCACCTCGCGCCAGAGCCTGCGCATCATGGGCTCGGTGGGTGAACCCATCAACCCGGAAGCTTGGGAATGGTACTACCGCACCATTGGCGACGAGCGCTGCCCCATTGTCGATACCTGGTGGCAGACCGAGACCGGCGGCATCCTGATTACGCCGCTGCCCGGCGTCACCGACCTGAAACCGGGCTCGGCGACTCGTCCCTTCTTCGGGGTGCAACCGGCGCTGGTCGACAACATGGGCGAGCCGCTGGAGGGGGCCACCGAGGGCAATCTGGTGATCACCGACTCCTGGCCAGGCCAGATGCGCACCGTATTCGGCGATCACGAGCGCTTCGAGCAGACCTACTTCTCCACCTTCCCGGGCCGCTACTTCACCGGCGACGGTGCCCGTCGCGACGAGGACGGCTACTACTGGATCACCGGTCGGGTGGATGATGTACTGAACGTCTCAGGCCACCGCATGGGTACCGCCGAAATCGAATCGGCGCTGGTGGCCCATCCCAAGATCGCTGAAGCGGCAGTGGTGGGGGTGCCGCATGACATTAAGGGACAATGCATTCATGCGTATGTATCACTTTACCCAGGAGTAAAGCCAACCGAGGTATTGTATAAGGAGATAAAAGAATGGGTACGTAAAAATATCAGTGCAATCGCTACGCCGGATGTTATTCATTGGGCGGAGGAGTTACCAAAGACTCGTTCTGGTAAAATCATGCGTCGAATTCTTCGTAAAATTTCAATTGGCGACATTGAGCATCTTGGCGATATTTCAACATTGGCTGAACCTTGTGCAATTAGCAAGATACTTAAAAGTATGTAGTGTTTATTTTTTTCAATTATGCCTTATAAATATATTGACTTGCATTGGTAAATAAATGTGTGGTGGCTCCTATATTTTTTATGAATAATTTAGGTTGGTTTAAGAGGCATTTTAGTGGCTAGTGGTGTTGTTGCCCATATCAGCTGTAAGAACCCCTACAGTATGTTCAAGAAGGTTCTGAAATTGATACCGAAGGAAGTGCGCACTATAGCAGCGTAAACAAGACACCGGTTTGATGCCGGTGTCAGGTGATAAGTAGAACTGAATCAGTATTCTCTACTGCTTTTTTACAACGCAAATGAGAAGTCCAGCGTTTCATTGTCAGATACTCTGCGCATCGCTTTAGCTCTATCCTTATCACCGTAGGTCTTAATTATTTGCTCTACGTCATCATTGAGTTTCGCTGCTGCACCAATAAAATCTCCAGGATGCTCTTCGAGATGCGTTTCTGCAACAAGGTGTCTCAATGCATGAATGTTGATACCATGTTGTTTATCATGAGGCATCGTCATCAGATAGGCCTGATATGTCAGTGATTTGAAATTATCTGACAGTTTTGATGATACTTCTATATATTTACTTCTTATTTTAAGGTTTTCCTCGTTGTTGACTTGGCTTTGTCGAATGCTACGCCAAGGGAAAAAGATATCAATATCGTCAATTGACTCAACGCCCGCAAAGGTCATGAGATCAAACTCAATATAGCTGCGCCTTATGTTCAAATACTCTTTGATCAGCGGGGTAAGCTGTTCTGGTAACTCAACATCAACATCCACGCTATTTTTTGCATTTGCGTTTTTAAGATATCTGTATTTTGTGTTATCCTCACTAACCATCGATGACCCAAAACATGGGATATATAGTTGGAATCGGTTACGCTGACGATGATATGTTATACTTGCATAGTTTTTGTTCTGTGATGTCGCATTAGGGTAAAATTTCAATTCAGTCCAGTTTGCGCTGCGTGGAGATTGATAAAAACTGATGGTCTGTATCAGTCCAGCTCTAAAATACTGCAACGCACGGCCAATCTGAGATGCTGCACTTTTTCTATGCGCCAGCTCTAGTTTTTTATCGTCTGTGTTGTTCGAAAGTAAATTTTTTTGCTCAGCATTGGTCTTGTATACTTTTGCTTTATCGAATAACCACTGGCTGGCCCTATAAACCGCATTTCGGCGATCTGATGCAGGTATGTTGAGTAAGAATTGAATGTTCAGTTTCCCTTTCTTCCCCGCTTGGCCGCGACTGTCGATGCCTTTCTCTGCCATCTTAAACCAATTAGGATATTCCTCGATAATAAAATCTAGGTCTTTAAAAAACTCCTCGATTGTTCTGCTACCACGATCGGCACAAAACCTGAGGTAGCCCTTAGACTCCGATCCTCGTTTTACAAAATTTAGCATTCTAGAGAATTGGCTTGTACCCGTTTGCAGTCCTTCCGAATATTCAGCCATAGCCTGCATAATCTCAGGTATTGTCAAGTGATAACTGCTAACAGACATGTAATCAATAGCTAATTCAGTATGACAAAAATGTTGAAATGACAGTAGCTGACTTTTAAATGCTATAGCAGAGCCGCATTCGCCCTTCGCGTTGATTGTCCATTCATTGTTTCTTCTGTTTTTTTCATTGACTTTTGCTCGTATCTCATAGCGTCGATCTGACCTAAGCTCGTCAGAAATGTTTATTATCGATGGTTGTTTTTTATTTATTTTATATTCACAATACTCATCATAAACCTTCTGTAGATTTGGATTCAGTGACGAGCTAATGAATGTGCTGCGATTGATAGCAGATAGATCAAGATCTGACCGATTTTTTCCTCTGCGTTGATGGTCAACTTTTCTATGAATTTTATCTAACAACAAGTTTCTTGGTAAATTCAAATAACTTTCAATGAAATTGATGCGAACATCAGGTACTCGCTCGGCAGGGTGTGATGTACCCATCATATAATCGCGCAAAACTTTTGTTGCGCTGCCAATCGCTTGTGGGCTATTTTTCAGAATTGGCCATGCCTCTGGGCAGTTAGATAATGACGCATTGATAATTTCACGTGCTACTTCTCTGTATGTAATGAAGCTTTTCTTAATATTATTCTGCGTCTTAGGAGTGACCTCATCGAGCCAGAGATGCTCACCGTATTTCCTCTGAACTGCTGCTGCCAGAGCCTCACAAAAAGTCATTTTGCTGAAATCTATGTTGTTTATTTGAGCGTAGAGCTCTGCCAACCGACGCACTCGTGTCAGTGGGCCTCGCCTATCACTCCTGGTCTGACGTGCCAAGGTCATTTTCAGCTTTTCTATTGTTTCACTGCGATTTTCTAACAGTGCAGTTTCCAGCTCATCCTCGGACTGCACAATTGATGTTTTCAGTAACATGTTGAGTGCTGTCTGATGATGTCTATAACGCGAGCTTTCACTCTTGTCGCTACTCTCGATGCCCTGAATGATCCGTTCTCTCAACTGCTTAATACTCATAATTGCCACTCCATAAAAATACAACAACCAGCCTTTTTGTTCATTATAGTGCTGGAAATCGCAATGGCCACACCAAAACGAAAATTACCATAAAGCAGAGTTTGACTTATTTGAAAACACATATATATCAACATCCTATTTCGTTTGGAGCGAGATTCTACGAGGGGTTTTATGATTTTAAAAATTGGCAATGAAGCAAAGATTGATTAGGTTACAATCAGCATTAAACAACCACACATGAAGTTTACAACGGTGATGAATAATCAATTAAAATTAGATGCTTAGCTATCTTCTTTAATTCCTGAGTTGGAAATACCGAAGTGGTCCTTCCGCAAATTGTTGTAATTGTGGTGCAGGAGATGTCGTTGGAAGGATATTTTGTTGTAAAAATAAAAGAATAATAAAAACATATAGTTAGATAAAAAGATGTCAACAAATCATATGATTATAAGTTGTTGATTTGCATGTTGCTTTCTATTTTTACAACAAAGTCTCTTGGATTATAGAGAATCACAACACCTGCTTGCTTGAACCCTCTTTATACCAAGCAAAAAGTGGGCTGTCTGCCTGCGTTGTAAATGGTAAAACTAAGATGTACTGCACCATGTCTTTTACCTATATTGTGTCTGACATGAAAATATGTGACCTAGGAAGCAAAATTGGTCAACCACCGTTACGTGCTGCGCCGCAGTGCTATCTATTTCAGCCAGGATTGTGATGGCAGGGCGTTCCCCACGCTGTACTTGGGGCGGAGTAGAAATGAGAGCTACGGGGTTGTGCATATGATCAAAATGTCTGTTTCTGAATTTTCAGAAATATTAGTCAGTCCAGATTGGTCGCACATTCAGAGCTGGCTAACTACGAGTCAGAAAACATTTACTGATGATGTGGATATGGTGTGGGATGGCAGATTGGATGATGCTAGACGAAGTGGTTATGCGACTCATAACGGTCGAGCTAAATTAATTTCAATGCTCGATAACCTGAGCATTACCTGTGCAGTCGAGTTCGAGTAAATAGCTGTTCCGAATAGTAGATCACTGGAGGAAGGGAACTCAGTCCAGTTTGTGCGATCTCATTAGTCGCCAAACAAAACAAGCCACACCCAAAGGACTGAGTTGATGCGGCGTTGTTTCCCAAATCGATGCAGCTTGAATGGAACTAACTGAGGACTTGGTGATCTGATCACCACCATCCCCTTCAAGTCTGCATCATGGGCACGTCGCTTCACCCCATCACCAACTGGCCTAAATACAACAAGTCCTTGATTAACCGTGGTTCACTCACCTTCTGGGTTGATGCCGAGGCCATGAACAACTGGTTTCACCACGACCATCATGGGCGACGGGGACACAGCCAGCTTTACACTGACCAGACCATCTGTACCTTCCTGATGCTCAAGGGGATTTTCAATCTCACTCTGCGGGCCACTCAGGGACTACTCGACTCCCTGTTCGAGTTGATGAACTTACCGCTTTGTGCCCCCGATTACAGCTGCGTCAGCAAGCGAGCACGCACAGTGACGGTCGCTTATCGACAGCCCCCAAAGAGACGCATTACCGACTTGGTTATCGACTCAACCGGGCTGAAGGTGTTTGGTGAAGGCGAGTGGAAGGTCAGAAAACACGGCGCAGAGAAACGGCGAATCTGGCGCAAGTTGCATCTGACGGTAGACCCGGTGACCCACGATATCGTGGCGGCGGAAGTCTCACTGGAAAATGTCCATGATGCAGAGGTGCTGCCGACCTTGCTCAATCCACTGCGGCGTAAGCTGGGACGTGTTTATGCGGATGGCGCCTATGACAGCAAAGCCAGCCATCAGCTGATAGTGCGCAAAGGGGCGACAGCCTGTATCCCGCCTCGCAAAAGCGCGGGGTTATGGGAAAAGGGACATCCGAGAAATGAGGCGGTGCTGGTGATGCGCAAGGAGGGGCTAGCGCACTGGAAGAAGATATCGGGATATCATCGGCGCTCGCTGGCAGAGACGGCAATGTATCGGTTCAAGCAGTTGATGGCGGGGAAAATCAGTCTGGGTAACTACAATGGCCAAGTGGGGGAAGTCATGGCGTATGTCAGTGCCATAAACAAACTAATGGAATGGTCGCCCCTCCCCAAAACAGCATCTAACGTGCCAAAGTGGCGAATGAAACTTTCCACTGATTGAGAGAGGCGACCGTGATGAACATTACAACGATTGGTATCGATCTGGCAAAATCCTGCATCCAAGTCCATTGCGTCGATGTGCACGGCAAGCGGATCCTCAACAAGAAACTCAAACGCGAGCAGGTGGTGCCGTTCTTCAGCAACCGACCCGCCTGTCGGATTGGCATGGAGGCCTGCGGCAGCGCCCACTTCTGGGCTAACAAACTTCAGGCGCTGGGGCATACCGTCAAGCTGATGGCACCGCAGTTCGTCAAACCTTACGTCAAAACCAACAAGAACGATGCGGCCGATGCCGAAGCCATTTGCGAGGCGGTGAGCCGCCCGAACATGCGCTTCGTGCCGATTAAAAACAGCGAACAACTGGCCGTCCTGGCAATGCATCGGGCCCGCCAGGGATTCGTCAAGGCGAGGACCGCGCAGGCAAACCAACTCCGGGGACTGCTAGCGGAGCACGGTATTATCATCCCCAAGGGCATTCGCCACATCAATCAGCACCTGCCTGACATTCTGGAGGCGGGGGATAATGGCTTGCCAGGGCGGTTTCGTCAGTTACTCGACCGCTTGAGCGCACACTTCAAGGAGCTCGATAAGCAGGTGAGGGAATTGGACGTTCAGCTCCAAAGTTGGCATCAGGACAGTCCGGCCAGCCAGAAACTGGCGAAGATACCGGGCATCGGTCCACTCACCGCCAGCGCGCTGGTTGCTACCATCGGCGATGCCAAACAGTTTCAGAACGGCCGGCAGTTGGCAGCCTGGCTGGGGTTGGTGCCCAGGCAACACTCCAGCGGCGGCAAGCCAACACTGCTGGGGATCAGCAAGCGCGGCGATACTTATCTGCGCACCCTACTCATCCATGGCGCTCGCGCCGTGCTGCGGGTGGTGAAGAGCAAGGCACAACACGCAGGTAGTTGGCTGGAGGGGGTCATGACGCGGCGCAATCATAATGTGGCGGCGGTAGCACAGGCCAACAAGACGGCCCGCATCGTCTGGGCTCTACTAGCCAATGATCGAGAATTTGATGCGCGATACGGCACAGGCACAATCCTAGCGGCGTAATGACAAGAGAATAGCAGAGGCAGAAAAAGAACCACCGATTGCACAGGCAGTACGTCAGGCCAAGCTGGCGTTGAATAGAAGGGGCAGGTCCCTCCAGGGTAAGAGTTAGCCACTCGCCCAGTCCCCGAGCTATGCGCCGTGTCCGGTAACGGCCAAGGTGAAGTGTTAGTAGGGGTATCTGTAGGCTAGGTATTGAGCCACGTTATCAATGGTTAGGAGGCGGTGATGTTGTTGTCTGAAACAGAAACCAATAACTGCATGAGCGTCAATGGCGAGCTCACCGCAGTGCCTCCCGGGGTCTGAGACCCTATGCATGCAGAGAAATTCAACGTACGGAACCTGAGAGATCCTGCTCGGGCCTTTCAACAGAAAGGAACCTGTCTAGCAAGCCCACAAGGTGAGCGACAGGGATGAACAGGAAGTCGGATGGACTCGTAGTACCGGGGAAGCAGGCGAACAACGCCTCGATAGAGGTGGCGGAGTCAGTGGAGGGAAGGGGTCCAACCAAGAGCAACAGCCAACAATGCGCCCCCGGCCAGACACAGCGCTGGAGAACTGGGCTGTCACGCCTGTGGCTGTACGTCAACTCGCACAGAGGAACAAGAAGCAAACATTCAATAACCTGTTCTCCCTGATGGATGAAGCGCTGCTGACCACGAGCTTCTACCAACTCAAGCGCCAGTCGGCAGCCGGGTGTGATGGGGTGACATGGCAAGCCTATCAACAGGCGCTGACATGGAACATCAATACGCTGGTGCACAAACTGCGCGAGGGAAGGTATCGTCCCAAGCCGGCAAGGCGGGTCTTCATTCCGAAGGAAGATGGCTCGCAACGTCCCCTCAGTATCATCTGTCTGGAAGACAAGAGTGCAACAAGCTGTGGTCACTATCCTCAACCAGATCTATGAAACGGACTTTCTTGGCTTCTCCTATGGCTTCCGCCCGGGGCGAGGGCAGCATGATGCCCTCGATGCCCTGACGGCTGCGATCAAGCGCAATCGAGTCAACTGGGTGCTCGACCTGGACCTCAGCAAGTTCTTTGACACCATCGAACATGACTGGATGTTGAGGTTTGTAGCTCACCGTGTAGCCGATAAGCGGGTGCTCCGACTGCTGACCCAATGGCTGAAGGTTGGCGTATTGGATGAGCATGGGCATAGGGTGAAATCCCACATTGGATCGCCGCAAGGTGCCGTAATCTCGCCCCTGCTGGCCAATATTTACCTCCACTATGCATTTGATTTATGGAGTAATAAATATCGTAAGGCATGTCGAGGTCGCGTAAGCGTCGCGTGCTATGCAGACGACGTGGTGTTGGGATTCGAACGAAAGGAAGAGGCGGAGCAATTCCTGGTAGCCGCAGCAGAGCGAATGCAACGATTTGGGCTGCGTGCGTATTCCGGCGAAGTTGAACAGCCATTCCGGCCAACGTGAACACCTAGATCCTTAACGCGCTCACGTCATCCCGTTTCTAACTCGACTGTTCAGATTGGGTCAACTCACTTCTCCTCTTTCTCATCGATTCTCCCTTCAGTGACAGCCGGTGAGCGTTGTGCATCAGCCGGTCCAGGATCGCATCTGCCAGGGTGTTGTCACCCAAGCTCGCGTACCACTCTTCCGTTGGCAGCTGACTGACCACGACCGTCGAGTATTTTCCGTACCGATCATCCATGATCTCCAGCAGGGCGTTGCGCTGCTCGGCATTCACCGCTTCTAGTCCCCAGTCATCCAGGATCAGCAGCTCTATCCTTGCCAGTTGCCCCAGCAGTCTGGCGTAACTGCCATCTACCTTGGCCTGGCTCAGCTCAAGTAGTAGACGCGGCAGCCGGTAGTAACGAGTGCTATGCCCCTGCTGACAGGCTTGGTAGCCCAGTGCACATGCCAGGTAGGTCTTTCCGCAGCCACAGGGGCCGGTAATGAGCAGGTTCTGGCCCCGGCGCAGCCACTCTCCTTGGGCCAGGTTTGCCACCTGTGACCGCTCCAGGCTGCGTGCTGACTGGTAGTCCACCTCTTGCACCGTGGCCTGGAGTTTGAGCCTCGCCTGCTTGACCAGCCGAGCTTGTTTACGCTGCTCCCGGCTCAGTTGTTCGTGTTCGACCAGCAGGCTTAGCCGCTCGATGAAGGGCAGCCCTTCGTAGGTACTTGCCTGTTCCAGTTGTTGTTGCACGGCATCCGCCATGCCGGTCAGTTTCAGGTGTCTCAGGCGGGTCAGCGTTTGTTGGGTCATGGGACGTATCCTCTTCAGTGGAAGCTCTGGGGGCCGCGGATGTTCTCGTGCTCTTGCGGTAGTTCTGGATAACTGAGCGGACTTGCGGGCAGTTGGTCGCGGCCACTGGTCAGCACCGACTTGAGCTGCTTGAGCCGCACCAGTCCTTCCCGGTTGGCCAGCTGGCAACAGGCTTCGACCCGTGATGGCGGATACTCCCGGCTAAGACTCAGCAGCCCCAGGCAGAGTCGGTATGCCTGCTCGGTATGGGCTTTCTCTGCCAGCCGTTCGCTAACCCAGCACAAGGTGCCCGGTCCGATGTCGGCAGCCCACTGCTTAAGACGCCCTGGCGTCCAGCGTTGCTGCTTGCTGTGACGTTCCGGCATGTGCTCAGGGAGTGTGCTCATCCCCGGGATGGTTTTACGCGGATGGCTCGCGACCAGCTGTTGCTGGTGATAGGCCTGAAGCAGGGTATCGCCCACATGGAGTTCCAGTTGCTGACCCACATACTGGTGCGGCACCGAGTAATGGTGCTGCTCATAGCTGACGTGATAGTCGATGTTGACCTTGACCGTTTTGATGGCGACATAGCGATAGGGATGCACCGGTAGTGACCCCAGTGCCGGGCGGTCCAACTGCTCAAACGCCTCGCGTCGGTTACCGGGCAGCTGCTTGAACGGGCGCTCGTTGAGTTCGTTCAGCAAGGCACGGATGCACTGGTTGAGCTCGGCAAGCGAGAAGAAGGTCTGATGGCGCAGGCGGGCCAAGATCCAGCGCTCGACGAGCTGCACTCCCACCTCAGCCTTGGCTTTGTCCTTGGGCTTGTAAGGGCGCGCTGGCATCACCGCCACCTGATAGTGCTCGGCCAGCTGCTGGTAGCTGGGGTTGAGCTCGGGATCGTATCGGCAAGCCTTGCTGACACCGCTCTTAAGGTTGTCGGGGATCAGTAGTGCCGGGGTACCGCCGAAAAATTCAAAGGCACGGACATGGCTTTGCAGCCAGTCCGGCAGTGACTGGGACCAGGTGGCCTCGGCAAAGGTGTAGTTGGACGCACCAAGCACGGCGACAAAGATCTGGGCCTGACGGATCTCACCCGTAGTCGGCGACACGATGGGCACCGTGGGCCCGCAGTAGTCGATAAAGAGTTTTTCCCCCGCCTTATGGATCTGGCGCATGGAGCGCTTTTGCAACTGACACCAGGACTTGTAACGGTCGCAGAACTGGGAGTAGCTGTAACAGCTGTTGGGATAGCGCTGGGTGTACTCCTCCCAGAGCAGTTG
>NZ_JANFNV010000051.1:0-14003 GCF_024436075.1 Aeromonas sp. JL9
TGTCATTGAACACCTCAGGTCATGGTGGCGACTGTACCACCTAAAATGGTGTCCGGGATGATTAGACCACTACAGACCGCCATGGCTAAAGGGGAGGAGGTACTGTCACTCGCTGAACGGGGACTAGCCAAGGCAGAGATAGCACGTCGAACGGGGATCAGCCTATCCAGTGTGCAAAGAATACTCAGGCAGTTAGAGGGAAGATCAATGTAATCAACAAGATAAAGTCGTCATTAATGCGTGAAAGCGCTATCAATCACACAAATCTTAGCTGCGATTTATTAGCATGCCTCCTTTGGAATCAAATTGTGCTCGGTGTGCTGATAATAAAAAAGACAAGGAGAGAAATAGATGTCAGTTCGTTCACTGGTGAGTATGGGTGTATGCATAGCTCTGACTGCTTGTGGAGGTGGTGGTGGAGATAGCGGTGGCACCCCGACCACTCCTAAACCCAAGGCTGCGATCTCGGGGAAGGCGATCGATGGGTATGTCCAAGGGGCCTCTGTCTATCTGGACCTGAACTTCAATCGGCAATGGGATGAGGGGGAACCTAAGAGCACCACATCTGGGGCTGGTGATTATCGTCTGGAGCTGACAGAGGCTCAGCAAGCGTGTGCTCAATACGTGCCCTTGGTTGTCGATGTGCCTGTGGGGGCCGTGGACCAGGATCTGGGGCCTGTTGAGAAGGCTTATCAGATGGTACTACCGCCAAAGTTCAAGCCGATCACGCAAGATGATTTCTATCATGTGACGCCGCTGACCACTGTGCTGTGGAGTTCAGTCGAAAAGGAGTTGGCTGCTGGTGGGGCTCTGACTTGCCAGAGTGTGATGGAAAATCAGCAAAAGCGTGAGCAGCTGATGCAGTCGCTGAAACAGGCTGTGGATCGGGTGGTGTATCACTACAACATCCCCGAGAATAAACTGTTTGATGACTTTATCGCTACCGGTGATGACGAGACGGCGATCAAGGCCCAAGACATCGTACGCGGGCTACAGAAGTCATTCAGCGCCAGTGAAGAGCTAAAGCGTGCCCATCCTGATGCGTTCTATGCCTACATGGATTACCACCAGGGGGATTATAGAGACCACGATAATGCCTATCCGCAGGCTTGGTATCGTGATCAGGGAATCTATTGGACCAACAAGAGCCGGACTGAACTGGTCAAGGTCAGCGATGACTTCAGCCAAGACATCAGAACCATCATCTATGGCGAGAAGACCAGCGTAACGGGCAATGGTTATCGCTATAGCAACAGCTACGAGTTTGAGTCTCGTGGTGGTGACGACGCGCCCTATACTTGCGATATCAAGGAGACCGTTTCCACTACGGCAGATGGGAAGGAGTATGAGCTGGTGAACTTGGCCGGAGGTGAGGCAGGCATCTTTGCCGACTGCATCCCTGAGAGTTTGGCTGGAGCGATTACTGGCCGCTATGCGACGGTCGGTTACAAGGATGCCGAAGCTGACTATGGCAGCCAGTTTGTCTATTTCCTCGGTGGCTCTAACAGCTTCCCCTTCCTGAACGATTGGGTAGGGATGGCGGATGATCATGCAACCCGCAACATGAGCGAACTGGTCGCTGCCTTTGAGAAACTACCGTACCGCTATGATGACAAGACGCCGGAGCCGGATGCTGGTGCTTGGTTCAAGAAACAGACCGTGACTGACAGCAACAAGGTCACCACCACTATCAGTTATGACAACCAAGGGCGTTACCGCAAGTTCACCGTCTTTGCTGATGGGACGCACAAAGAAGAGTGCGGCACTGATGGTGTTGTATGGGGGACGTGCAACCAGTAACACTTCAAGGAGCCCATATCGGGCTCCTTTTTATTCGAACAACCGCCTCGCGGTAGTTTCTTCTATCGATAAAATGAGGAGTTGCAGTATGAGATTTTTTACGTCGTCTATTTTTTTGTTACTTTCTGTCACATCATCCGTTGCTCTGGCTGAAGGCAAGAATGGGGAGGCTCTTCGTACGTTTTCGTGTGAGACGGCAAAACACCGGATTTTTATTGATTCAACCGACAACAATTCTTACCGCTACCGCTCTTGGAATAAGCCCAAGGCTATAAGTGAAAAACCAGATGTCGAGTTAATAGATCAGAGGGCATGGCGGCCTCAGGGCACTGGGGTTTGTAGTTACACTGCGTGGGATTTCTCACGAGGGAATGTAAATTACCTTGTGTTCGAGCCAGGTGGGTGTGGTGAAGCTCCTGCTTCGGGCGAACCAGAAGACCATGGAGAATTGGTAGTAATGATTGATGATGTCGAAAAGCTACGCCTTAGATGTCAATGATTGGGAGCCATCCATATAGCAGCTAGTCCCAGGTTGTGGGTGGGAGCACATCGTGTAGGAACAGGTCGTGCCCCCTCCTATTAAAGCGGTCATCGTCTTCTTTCGCTATAACTCCAAATCTTGCTTCTGCTCGACGAATCGCCCGATATTATTGTCTCGTTTCGTCCAGTTACCGTTGGTTGGATTTTAAACCTGAGTCCGATCACGAGCTGAACCCAGCCGGTAGCACTCACTTGTATTGGTACCATGGTCTGCCCTCTCACTGCACCCCAACAACAAAACCTGTACAACACACTTCGACTAGTTTTTGCATCAACATCTTCTGATGCCATCGCCATGGGGCTGGCTGATTCCCCACGGAATATGGCTTGAAGCGTTGAGGGCGGGCGGGTAGGATTGCCCTGTTTGTTACCCATTTAAGCATGTCCACTTGATGTGGATGACCGTACTTCCGGCGGACTCTCGCTTGTTGAGGTTTCAGAACACTGTGATGGCAATCAGTTCCATCCCCAAGTGCCTGATTTATTTGGGCTCGCATTGATAACCCGTCGACCTGGTCAGGACCGGAAGGTAGCAGCCAAGGCGGGGGACTCGAGTGCCGGGATGTGGCTGGTAGGGCCACCACTTGTTTCTGCAATTCAATAAGTTACAGCTAATAGCCCCCTTCAGACCTCTTGGTAATCCACTTTGTGTGGATGAATCAGGAGTCTTCATAGGGAATCTCTGGCTCAGTCCCCACGGCATCTGATATTACCGGAAAATCACCACGCTCCCCTGTGGTCGCCGCAAAGAGATCAAAAAATCCCTGCATACCCGAGACAAGCCGACGGCCCGTGCAGCTGTTGCGAAGCTGCTTGCCTGCGTGGGTTCCAGACCCAAGCCCATTCAGTTGCCTGCAGAGATCAATGTTGTCCCACATGAGCAATCAGTAGCCCGGAATCCGCGGTTTTATTGCTTGGTGACACGCATGGCTGCGTTGTATTTAAGCCGACCATGGGAAATATGTCTGTTTATCTCGCTCAGTAGCGTCTCTTTATTGATGGGCTTGGTGATATACCCGTTCATGCCATGGGAGAGATAGTATTGCTTGGATTCCGGCATCGCATCAGCCGTCAGGGCGATGATGGGGATATCTGCCCAAGGCATCTGGGAGGTGCGGATCCGGGTGGTGGCCACCAGGCCATCCATCACTGGCATCTGGACATCCATCAACACCAGATCAAATTCGGTGTGACCCAGTTTCTCCAGCGCCTCTTCTCCCTGAACGGCCAGTGTGACCTGATGGCCCACGGAGTCGAGCATGGCGCCGATCACCTTGCGGTTGGTGGCATTGTCATCAACCAGCAAGATGCGATAGCTCTCCTGATCCTGCGGCTTGGACGGCAGGCAAACAATCGAGGGGGTCGTGGCTCTGGCGGGCCAGATGTAGGTAAAAGTACTGCCATGCCCCTCGCTGCTCTCTACCGATATATCGCCGCCCATCAGGCGTGCGAGGTTACGGGATATTTCAAGTCCCAGGCCCGATCCGCCATATTGTCGGGTGATCGAGACATCCGCCTGGGCGAAACGTTGAAACAGGTTCTTTAGCTGACTTTTGCTCATGCCGATCCCGGTGTCCTGGATCGAGATGCGTATCGAGTGGCGATCCTGCTCCAACAGGGTGCTATCAACATGGATCTTTACTTCCCCCTGATGGGTGAACTTGATGGCATTGCTCACCAGGTTGAAGAGGATCTGGCGCACTCTCAGCGGGTCGATCATCAACCACTCCGGCGTATCGGGGGCAACAGTCAGGGTCAGTTTGATCCCTTTCGCATCGCAGTTGCTCTGCATCAGGGCCCGGATATCCTCCAGCAGCTGGGGCAAGTGATGGGGGGCCAGTTGCAGCTCGATCTTGCCCTCTTCCAGTTTGGATACATCCAGAATGTCGTTAAGCAGACCGAGCAGATGATTTGCCGATTCCCGCGCCGTCTCCAGATAGTCTCGCTCCCTCGGATCCATATCCCGGTCTGCCAGCAGTGAGAGCATGCCGAGAATGCCATTCATGGGGGTGCGAATTTCATGGCTCATGTTGGCCAAAAAGCTGCTTTTGGCTCTTGTGCCGGCCTCTGCCGCCTGATTTGCCCGCAGCAGTTTGTCATTGAGCTGTTGCATCAGTTTGTGTTGCAGAAACGAGATATTCATTTGCCGCCAGATCAGCAGGGCGAGCACAAAGAGCAGCGCAAATTGCAGGGTCGCGATGAGTGTCGTCGTGATGATCTGCTCCCTCACGCTGTCGCGGCGTGCCACATCAAACAGGGTCGCCTGCTGGTTCACCTCCAGAGTCAGCTGATGGAGCAGGGGAAGCAGGGAGGCGAGCTGTTGGCGCAGCTCCTGATGCGCAAGATTGTCGAGCGGCTTAGTGGCTTCCGGGCCGAGCCAGATATCCGCCAGAGAGATGTAGGATCGAATGGCTTTGCTTGCCTGCTGGTAGATCTCTGTTTGCTGAAGCAGGCTGCGATCCTTGCTCTCCAGCACCAGATCCATGCGGCTGACCAGAATATCGTATCTGAGCTGGAAGGTCGGTTGCGACTCATGGAGCAGCGAGCTTTGAAAACGCAGCGCTTCGTTATAGAGCTGGAAATAGTTCCACATCACGTTGTCTTCGCCCTGGCTGGTACTGCGCTGCAGATCCTGAAATTGCCGGTACTGGATGGTACCAATACCGGCAAAGGCAAGGAGCAGCACACAAAGCACCACAAACAAGAAACGTTGACTGGCCGCCATGGAACGCATGATGGGATCTACTCCACTTTTATCGCGCTGATCTGCCAGATAGCCCGACCGTAATAGAGCTTGTTTTGCAGTTCGGGATATTGATCGAACGGATAGACAAGGAACAGCGGCCCTTTGTCACGCACCGACAGTGGCTTGCCATTGATCGTGCGGGCGAGGATGACCCGATACTGCTTGGCATCGCTTGTCGGCACCTGTACCGAGTAGTCATTGAGCGCGGTAATGGTGAGCTGTTTGCCGGTTGCCCCTACCTTGGCCAATACATCTTGCAGCAGCGGGCCGCGAAAAGTCTTGGCTTCGTCATACCAGGGGGTATGGGTTTTGATTTCGTGTACCGGCAGTTGATCCAGCATGGCGCTGTCCCACAGGGCCAGAGCCTGATGAGTGGGGCTGCTGATGGCGCCTTCAACCTTCAACACGGCGCTGTCAGGGGAGGGGGCTGCGTATGCGGTGCCGCAAAGGGCTGCCAACAGTGGTGCGATGTAAAGGCCTGCTTTCATGATCTCTCCTTCCTGGAAAATGGCGGCATGGGGGCCGAGCCAACGGTGGCTTGTGAGCTGTGTCCAAAGGCAAGCAATAATCGGGCCCAGTCTAATGGGCTTGAATTATCAGCCATTTAGCCTGTTATCTGGCGATCTCGGCCAAGGTGAATTGCAGTTTGCAACGTGCGGGGGAAGTTAATTGCAATTTGGCAATCAAAACGAGGAGTGGGTGTCGGTGAATAAGGCGCAAAGAGTATCATTTGGAGAACAAGTGCCGTGGCACTGCCCGGCATAACATTTGCAACGTGCTGAATGCCGTGACAGCAAATAGTCTGAGAATCGACAAGGAGCTAGCGATGGAAAGCATGACTTACACCCTTAATGATATCCAGGTAGTGGTACTGGAAAACGAGTTTGACGCGATGGCCGTCAGTGAGCTCCGCCCGTTGTTTGAAACCCTCTCGACCCACCCGGGAGATATCCTGGCCGATATCAGCGATGTTCATTTTATCGACTCGTCGGGGATCGGAGCCTTGGTATTTCTCTATAAAAGATTGATTATGAACGGGCATCAGATGGCCCTTGTCTGCGGACCCGGTCAACCTCATGACCTGCTGGAGATGCTGCATATCGACCGGGTGATCCCCTGCCATGAGAGCATCAAGGCCTATATGCGTTCCCGTGGCATGATGGCCGCTGCATCATGAAACGCTTTGGTATCCTGCTCTCATTCATTCTGCTGTCGGGTTGCGCGCAGTGGCCGCCGGAGGGATATGGCGGCATGGCCGAGGCAAGACCCACCCGTATTCCGGTCAATGAGGATGAACGGCGGGTCTGGTCTCGTTATGATGAGCGTCAGAAGGAACTCGACTTGCAGCTGACGGAATTAAAGCAAGCGAGTCTGCAGGGGTGTATGCCTGCCGAGTTGAAACGACTACAATCTCAACGTATTGATATCGAACGGGATATGCACGGACGGCTCTGGTCGGATGTAGCCTGGCGTCAGACCGTGTTGGCACAATCACTACAACAAGTACGTTTGCGGCTGCAACAGACAACAGCGGATGGCTGTCGTGCTGATTGGTCAGGGCTCCCCTTACGCCAATGGGGGCAGACGTAACAGACGAAAAGGATGTCTATGAAACGGGGCGCTCTCGAAGGATTGATCTGTGTTCTCTTGCTGTTGTTCACCTGCCCGTTACTGGCCTCCACCTTGTTGGCTCCCGGTGATCGGTTGGCCATAGTGCAACCCGGTGAGCCTGCTTTTGATCAGCCTTTCCAGATCAACAAGCAGGGGGAGATTGCACTGCCTGAAGTTGGCAACGTCGTGGTGGGGGGAAAGACCCTGCAACAGGCGGATGAACTGATCCGCACCGCCCTCAAACCTGTTTACAACAACCTCTCTCAATTGACCGTCACCTTGCTGGAGAAGCGGCTGCTGATCAGCGTGATGGGCTATGTCAAAAAACCCGGCAGTTATGATCTGGCGCCCGATGGCAACGTGCAGATGGCCCTCGATGCCGCTGGCGGTCTGGTGCCCGGTGCCCAGCTCAACAATATGCAGGTGCGGCGCGGCAGCACGGTATCTAGCTTCGACTACAAGCGTTATCTCGATACCGGCGATGCCAGCGTGTTGCCGCCATTGCAATCCCTCGATGTAGTGTTCGTACCCGCCTCTCCGCTGATCGGCAACGTGCAAATAGATTTTGATGCGGCAACCCTGGCGGCAGGCGGGGATGGGGATACCGGCAAGGCGATCAAGGTGTTTGGCGAGGTCAACAGCCCCGGCGCCTTCAGTTTCAAGAGCGGCAACTCCATCGTGGATCTGTTGATGCGGGCCGGTGGGGTAACCCGCTTTGCCGGGGTGGAGCGGATCCGGGTGATCAATGGTGATGCCCCCGAGCTGTTCGATCTCAAAGCCTATCTCGACTCCGGCAACAACAAGCTGCTACCCAATCTGGCGCCGGGCGCTACCATCTTCGT
The DNA here is from genome assembly GCF_024436075.1 of Aeromonas sp. JL9. Taxonomy (NCBI): domain Bacteria; kingdom Pseudomonadati; phylum Pseudomonadota; class Gammaproteobacteria; order Aeromonadales; family Aeromonadaceae; genus Aeromonas; species Aeromonas sp. JL9. Next base: position 7,540 of record NZ_JANFNV010000051.1, read on the forward strand.
GCCCAAGGATGAAGAGCAGATAAAACGGGGAGCGCGCACCATCTACATCATGGGCGAGGTGTTCAAACCCGGCGCCTATGAGGGGCGGGAAGGGGACTCCTTCCTCGATATTCTGGCCAATGCAGGTGGCCCGACCCGCTATGCCGAGAGTCGCCAGATCCGTTTGCTGCGCACCGATGGCACGATCGAACCCATCGACTTGCAGGCCTATACCGAGGGGATGCAAAAGGCGTTGCCCCAAGTCAAACCCGGTGATGCCATCTTTGTGCCGGAAAAAACCGATATCAACGAGAAGTCCTGGTTGAAGGTGGCGCCCGGGCGGGCTGTGATGGTGATGGGGGCGGTGCGGATCCCGGGCCGCTATGAATGGTCTGACGAGATGTCGTTGCTGGATCTGATCGCCCACGCCGGTGGCCCCAACGAGCGGGCCGATATCGCCAAGGTGCAGATCCTGACTGCCGAAGGGGGGCAGGCCACGCCGACCCTGTTTGATCTCGACAAGTTCCTCCATCAGGGGGGGGCGCTCGCCAGCCTGCCAAAGATCCGGGCCGGATTCACCATCATGATCCCCGAGCTGCCCACCGATCCCAGTGACAACAAGTCCCAGTGGGTGCGCCAGTCACCGGATAGCTCCATCTATATCTTCGGTCAGGTCGGGGCCCCCGGTCGCTATGCCTTCAATGAGCAGATGGGCTTTATCGACATCCTGTCGGCCGCCGATGGTCCGACTGCGGCGGCGGATCTGCGCAATGTGCGCATCGCCCATCGCAGTGGCAGCACGGCGCGGGTCAGCAAGCTCGACCTTGCTCTCTACTTTGAAACCGGCGATGAAACCTTGCTGCCCAAGGTGCTGCCCGGCGACTCCATCTACCTGCCGGAGAAGAATCGCCCTTGGCTCGACGAGCCCAAGGAGAACACCATTCGGGTGTTGGGGGCGATTGCCCGTCCCGGTCGCTACCGCTTTGACTCCTCCATGACCCTGCTGGATCTGCTGGCCGAGGCGGGGGGCCCGACCAGCAGCGCCTATATCAAGAAGATTGTGGTGATCAACATGGCTACCAGTGGTCAGGGGGATCAGGCCCGCAGCTTCGATCTCGACGGCTTTGCCAAAGAGCCCGACTTTAGCCAGTTACCGGTGTTGCGTGCCGGGGACACCGTCTTTATCCCTGACAGCAAGAGCAGCAACTGGGCCATTTTCATGGATGGCATGCGCGACATTTTGACCACGATCTCGGTGGTGGCCCTGGTCGGGACGCTTTGATATGAGCATCCCCATTCAATATCTGGAGCTCGAATCCCTCTACGCGGCGACGGTCGCCCGGGGGATCCGCTCGCTGGCGGTCACCTCGTCGGAAGGGGGAGAGGGGGTGAGCTCCATCTGCGATGCGCTGGCAAGGCGCTCGGAGGCGGATGGGCTGCGCACCCTGCTGGTGGATCTCAATCTCTATCACCCCGGCCGCGCCACGGCGGTTGCCTGGGGGCCCAATGATGTGCCCGAGCCGGTAGCCACTGGCCGCTCCTTATCCTTGCTCCCGGCGCCGGGCAAGGATCTGATGGCTTTTCGCAACAAGGATACCTTGCGTCAGCTGCTGGTTCGCTGGCTGGAGCATTACGATGTGGTGATCTTCGATACCTCGCCGCTCACCGCTCTCAATCGGGGCAATATTCCGGCCGATCAGGTGTGTGGGGCCTGTGAAGGGGCGCTGCTGGTGGTACTGGCGGGGGTGACCCCGACGACCGTGGTACAAAGTGCGGTGGATAAACTGACCCGTGCCGAGGCCAATCTGATTGGCGCAGTCTATAACGACAAACTCAACCCGGGGCTGGCCAGCGAGATCCTGCGCGAGCTCAACCGGCTGCCCAGCAACCGGGTGACCGAATGGCTCAAGCGCTGGTGTCGGCGCAGTGCCTTGCTGAATTTCCGGATCTGATCGCCCGCTAATGGAGGCCCGATATGGATGACTGGTTGCGATCTGCTCCGGCAACCCTGCAGGCGGTGCGCGAACTGCGCAACCGGCTGGCGCAGGGGCTCTCCCTGTTTCAGGTCTCCCCAAAGGATCAAGCCAACTGGCTGCTCTGTTTCAGTGAGTTGGCCACCAATAGCGTCAAGCACACCGTTCCTCCCGCGACCCAGCTCTGGCTCACCCTGACAGCAGATGAAACGGGCTTGAGTCTGGTGCTGGAGGATGATGGCGGCCCACAACCCGGTCTTGCCAGTGCACCGTTACCCGATGAGCTGCAGGAGGGGGGATACGGGCTGGCGCTGGTGCACCAGCTGTTTGCCGAGGTGCACTTCTCTCGCGACGGTGATCGCAATCGCGTGACCCTTCGCCAGCAGGGCCCGGTCAACCAACTGCCGGTGCTCGCGGTGATCGACGATGACAAGGTGATGCGTGCCTTGCTCACCGCCTACCTTCATGAGCACTACCGGGTTGAAAGTTATGCCGATTCCCATGCCGCCCTGCTGGTGCTCGGAAAGCAGCCCCCCGCGCTGGTGCTCTCCGATATCGAGATGGAGGGGATCGATGGCTTTGGGCTGCGCCAGCAGTTGATGAAGGATCACAAGATGAAGGGGGTGCCCTTTATCTTCCTGACCGGTCATCAGGATCAGTGGACCCAGAGTCGGGCGGGGGCGCTGGGGATCGATGACTTTCTGGTCAAGCCCATCACCAAGCAGGACCTGTTGCTGGCGGTTTCGCGGGTGCTGCAACGCTCGGAGCAGCTCAAGTCACAATGGGGCGAGCAGCTGGATCAGCGCATGACCTCGGCGCTGCGCCCGTTATTGCCCGCCACCTCCATAGGGGGATACCAGCTGGCGTTGCAAACCCGCGCGGCCACCGTGGGGGGCGGGGACTTTCTGCTGGTCAAGGATCGGGTGCTGTGGCTCGGAGATGTGATGGGCCACGATGCGGAAGCCAAGTTTTTTGCCCATGCCTATGCCGGTTATCTGCGTGGCTTGCTGACGGCGCACGATCTGGAGCGTGCCCCCGCCCGTTTGCTGACCATCTTGTCCAATGCGGTTCACAGTGATCCGTTATTGGGGGCTACCCTGCTCACCACCCTCTGCATTGAACTCGGCAACGAGGGACGGGTGCAGTGGGCCAGTGCGGGCCACCCTGCGCCCTGGCTGGTCGGGCCCGGCACCATCCGTCAGGTCGGCGTGACCGGCCCCTTGCCCGGTTTGCGCCCGGATCCCCACTTCGTGACCAATGAGCGTCAGCTCAAGCCCGGCGAGATCCTGCTGTTCTGGACCGACGGCCTGCTCGATAGCCGTGATGCCGCAGAGCGCCAGCGCTGGGAGTCGCAGCTAAAAGAGCTCTGCCTGACTTCGGGGCCCGGTCTTGAGCAACTGGCTCATCGCATTGCCCGCTGGTTTGATGAGCGCATCAATGATGCCGCCCTCGATGACATGACCCTCTTGCTGGTCGCCTGTCCCGGCGCCTGATCCTGCCCCTCTTTGCCTGACTGGCCCGCTCTATGCAGCGCCTCATTTCAGGTGGCATGGAGCCACGGGAGGAGGTGCCTATGTTACCCATGCAGCAGATCTGGCTGGCCATCGATGCGCGTCAGGTCGGTGGAATAGAAGTTCACATTATCCACTTGGCCAACGATCTGCTGGCCAGGGGATTTCGCCCCACCATAATGCTGGTGAGCAACCACGGCATGACCCCCTTTACGACCCTCCTCAAACAACAGGGCTTGCCCTACGAGGTGTGCCAAAACAGCCGCGACTTTATGCGCCGTCTGGCCCGCCAGCCTGCCTCTGTGCTGATCCATACCCACGGCTACAAGGCCGGGGTGCTGGGGCGGCTGACGGCCTGGTTCACCGGTAAATCGGTGGTTTCGACTTTTCACAGTGGAGATGACGGGGAGGGTTTGCTGAAGTTTTACAGCTGGCTGGATCGCACCACAGCGCGTTTTGCGAAGTGTATTGCAGTAAGCGAGCCCATCGCTCGCAAATTGCCAGTGCCAAGCACGGTGATCAGCAACTTTGTCCCCATGCCTGCGACGCCGGCTACGGTAACTGGCAACCGGATTGCCTTTGTCGGCCGCCTCTCGCCGGAAAAGGGGCCGGAGGCGTTCTGCCAGCTGGCCGCCTTCTGCCCGGACGGGGCGTTTCATCTCTACGGGGATGGCCCCATGAAAAGCGGCTTGTTGCAGCAGTATGGTGATCGCGTCCAGCTTCATGGTTTCCAGAACATGGCCAATGAGTGGCACAACATCGACCTGCTCTGCATCACTTCCCGCTTTGAAGGGTTGCCACTGGTGGCCCTTGAGGCGATGGCCCACGGCATACCGGTTTGCACCTTTGCGGTGGGGGGCCTGGTCAATCTGATCGACCATAAATCCAATGGCTGGCTGGTGGAGCCCGGCCATGTGAGGGATATGGCGGAGCTGGTCAACTACTGGCTGCGCAGCGATGGGGTGGTGCGCAGCAAAATGAGTCAGGCGGCCCGCAACACCATAGCCCGCGGGTACAGCGTCAACAACAGAGTGACCGATATTCTGGCCGTCTACGGCGCCTGAATCCCCAAGGGGAAACCCGCCAAAAACGAGTGGCCGCTGGCCATAATGCCGATCAGTTAAGGATCCATTGACCGATCCTTCTGATGTGTGAAAATCCGAAACCTGTTGATTGGTTTCGGATTTTTTATGCGCATCGCTCACGCTCTCGACTTCCTCCACGCCAGCAATGCCGCTCAGTTTGAGTCACTCTCAGACCTCATTGCTCCCGAGCTCATCACAACGCTGCTCGCCGAAGAGGATGTCGTGACCCTGCGTCGCCGTCGTATGCCCATGGAGCGTCTGGTCTGGGCCATCATCGGCATGGCTATCTTCCGCCACGTCCCCATGACCCAGCTGGTCAATCAGCTTGATATCCTCTTGCCCGGCGACCGCCCCTTTGTCGCCCCCAGCGCCTTTTTGCAAGCTCGCCAAAAGCTTGGCCACAAGAGCATTGAGCGGCTGTTTCACGACACCGCCGCAGGCTGGCACCAGCAGGCCAATCACCCCGGTTGGGCCGGGCTGCAACTGCTCGCCGTCGATGGCGTGATGTGGCGCACACCCGATACCCCGGACAATGTCGCTGCCTTTGCCAAACCTGGCACCCAGCATGGGGAGACCGCTTATCCGCAGGTGCGCATGCTCTGTCAGATGGAGCTGACCAGCCACCTACTCACGCAAGCCGTCATGGAGAGCTGCGCCGTCAACGAGATGGTACTGGCCGAGCAACTCATCGCGCGCACACCGGACCACTCGCTCACACTGTTCGACAAGGGGTTCTACTCCCTCGGCCTGCTTCACGCATGGCAGGCTGCGGGCGTTGAGCGGCACTGGTTGCTGCCGCTCAAAAAGGGCACCCAATACGAGGTGGAGCGCAAACTGGGACGCCAGGATGCACTGGTCTTGCTGAAAACCAGCCCACAGGCGAGGAAGAAGTGGCCGCACCTGCCGGACACAGTGGAAGCCCGCTTGCTGACCCGACACATCAATGGCAAGGAGCGCCAAGTATTGACCTCAATGGTCGACCCGATGCGCTTCCCGGGTGCCGACATCGTTGAGCTCTACAGCCACCGCTGGGAAATCGAGTTGGGCTATCGGGAGATGAAGCACAGCCTGCAACAACACCGGCTGACCCTGCGCAGCAAGAAAGCGGCGGGGATACGGCAAGAGCTGTGGGGCGTGCTGCTGGCGTATAACCTGCTGCGCAGCCAGATGGTGAAGATGGCGGGGCAGTTTGTATTACCGGAGCGAAGGGAGCGGAGTTACCCCCGCAGTGTGAAGGCAAGACCACAAAAGTATGCAGTGCAAAAAACCAATAAAAACAATGCCAGTGTAGTGGTCTAATCATCCCGGACACCATTTTAGGTGGTAGAGTCGCCACCGTGACCTGAGGTGTTCAATGGCAGGATTACGTCGCTCATTTACTGCCGCATTCAAACTCGAAGCCGCATCCCTGGTGCTCGACCAGGGATATTCTGTCCCCGAAGCAAGTCGTTCACTGGATGTCGGTGAAACAGTGCTCCGTCGCTGGGTTCAGCAACTGCAATCCGAACGCAGTGGCACAACCCCAACTAGTAAAGCGCTGACACCAGAACAGCAGAAAATCCAGGAGCTGGAAGCCCGCATCAACCGGCTCGAACGTGAAAAGGACATTCTAAAAAAGGCTACGGCTCTCTTGATGACGGACGAGTTCACACGTACGCGCTGATAGACCGATTAAGGGAGCAAGCCCCCATCACCTTGGTCTGCTGCGCTTTCGATGTGCCCACTTCCTGTTTTTACGATTATCTGGCCCGCAGGCGGACGATTAACCGTGAGCGCATGCAACAGCGCTGTGAGTTGCGCCGTTTGTTCAAAGAAAGCCGGAACTCGGCAGGCAGCCGTGCCTTGATGTCGATGATGCGGGAGTTGGGGTATCAGATTGGTCGATTCAAAGTACGTAACCTGATGAAGGAAGCCGG
>NZ_JANFNV010000052.1:0-10691 GCF_024436075.1 Aeromonas sp. JL9
CGGAATTGGTAGACGCGCTAGCTTCAGGTGTTAGTGCCCCCCGGGTGTGAGGGTTCGAGTCCCTCTCTTCGCACCATGATTCTGACATGTAAACACAGAGCAATGCGCTCCAACCGCATTTAAAAACCAGCTGGAGAAAATCAGTGTGCGAAGGTGGCGGAATTGGTAGACGCGCTAGCTTCAGGTGTTAGTGTCCCACGGATGTGAGGGTTCGAGTCCCTCTCTTCGCACCATTCATTACGCAAAAGGCCCATCACGAAAGTGATGGGCCTTTTGTTTTTACTCCTTGTTATGGCTATGCTTTTGACGACTCCCCGCTCATCGTCATGCCAAGGAACGCATATGATACTGGATACCGACATTCACAACTTTTACGAACATCTGGTGCTCAAGGAGATTGAGAAACAGGGGCTGCAGCAAAAGCTCAACAGCGATCAGATGGCCGACCTCTGCTGCCTCACCCTCAACCAGCTTCCGGCCCACTATATTCGCCACAATGTCGACATGATCTACTTCCTGACCGACGCCAAGCGCACCGAAATGGAGAAGCTGGTGGTCGAATCGCTCAAGGTGGCACAGCAGAAGATCAAGCAGGCTCCCGTCAAAAGCTCATAACCAGGGCTGCTGCCAGAGCAGGGTAACGATACCGGTCAACCCGGCCACTGGCAGCAAGATCAATGCGGGGCGCAATCCGGGCTCCAGCATCACCCAGGCAGCCAGCAGAAAACCTACACTCCAGGTGCCGTACTCTTTATCCTGACCCCATGCGAGTACGGCCACCGCCACCAGCAACATCATACCCCGCAATATCCAGCGCATTGTTTTCTCCCCAATCAAGAATTGATAATAATTATCATCTTCATCTACTGGGGATGCAAGTGGCGTCACGGGCAAGCTTCGTATGTGACCCTTCGTGTCAACAGGCCGCTCAAAAACGGGTTATGAGATCAACTAATTTGTGATTTTTTCAATCAAATGTGCATTTTTGCCAATTTGATGGGGCTTTAACCCGCCGGGTTTGTGGTAGATTGCGGCCTCTTTTTGGGTTGCCTCCTCGGGATCGATGTATCCACAGGACGAGAGGGAGTGACCTTGGCGAGCAAGAGTTTAGGAAGTATCTATGCAAAACCAACAAAACCACATCCGACTACCGGGCATGGCACAGGTGTTTGCCTGTCTGGCCATTTTCCTGGCCCTGGCATTCTCGTTCACCAGCGTGCTCGATCTGCCGATCCAGCTGGCGTTGTTCATCGCCTGGTTTGTCATCATGGGGCTTGGCATCAAACTCGGCCACGATTACAAATCCCTGGAGCAGGCAGCCGTTGACGGCGTTGCCAAGGGAATGGGGGCCATCCTGATCCTGGTCTCCGTCGGTGCCCTGGTCGGCACCTGGATTGCCGGTGGCATAGTCCCCAGCATCATCTATTTCGGCCTCAAGGTGATCCATCCGTCCATCTTCCTGCTGGCAACATTGATCATCTGCTCCCTGACCTCGCTGGCCACCGGCACCTCCTGGGGCTCTGCTGCCACGGCCGGCATCGCCATGATGGGGATCGGCCACAGCCTCGGCGTGCCTGCGCCGCTGGTAGCCGGTGCCGTGCTCTCCGGCGTCTACTTCGGTGACAAGCTCTCTCCGCTCTCCGACTCAGTAGTGCTGGCTTCGACCATGTCCAACGTCGACGTGGTGGAGCATATCAAGGGGATGCTGCCGATCAGCCTGCTCTCCTATGTCATCACCGCCGTGCTGTTCACCGTGGTGGGCATGCAGTATTCGGGCAATGTCAGCCTAGAGCAGGTCAATCTGGTGATGGAGGCGCTCGACAACCAGTTCAACATTACCCCACTGGCCATAGTGCCGGTGGTGCTGGTACTGGGCCTGTTGGCCAATCGCAAGCCCGCCTTCCCGGTGATCAGCTTCGGCGCCCTGCTGGGCCTGATCTGGGCCATCGCCTTCCAGGGCATGGATCCGGTCAAGGCGATGCACTCGGCTTATAGTCCGTTTGCCATCACCTCCGGCATCGATTTTATCGACAACATTCTCGGTCGCGGCGGCATGGAGTCCATGCTGGGCTCGGTCGCGGTCATCATCTTCGGTCTCGGGTTTGGCGGCCTGCTGGAGAAGGTCGGTATTCTGGAAGTGATCGCCAGCGCCTTCGAGAAGCGCATCAATAGCGTCGGCAGCCTGACCAGCCACACCATCGGCACCGCGTTTCTGGCCAATGTGTTTGGCTCGGCCATGTATGTATCGCTGATCCTGACCCCCAAGATCATGGCCAAGAACTACGACCGACTGGGACTGGCGCGCAAGAACCTCTCTCGCAACGCCGAGTTTGGCGGCACCCTCACCTGCGGCATGGTGCCCTGGAGCGACAACGGCATCTTCATGGCCGGGGTGCTGGGGGTGGCAACCCTCGACTACCTGCCCTACATGTGGCTGAGCTTCACCTGCATCATTGTGACCATCACCCTCGCCTACATGGGCAAGGCAGTGAACCGGATCCCGCTGGTCGCGGCGGCAAGCTCCCGCTAAGCCATTCTGCAAACAACAAAGGCGCCATCGAGGCGCCTTTGTTGTTTCAGAGAAATGCTGTTTGATGGAGCTCACTGATCACCACAAACAAAAACAGCCCTCGTTGCCAAGAGCCGTTTCATCAGACCGATAATGCCGATCAGATGGAGAAACTGGAGCCACAGCCACAGGTCGTGGTGGCATTGGGGTTGGTCACGGTGAAGCGTGAACCTTCCAGACCCTCGGTGTAATCCACACTGCCACCTACCAGATATTGCAGGCTCATGGGATCGATCACCATGGTGACGCCATTCTTCTCGACTACGGTGTCCCCGTCGTTGATCTTCTCATCAAAGGTAAAGCCATACTGGAAACCGGAGCAGCCCCCACCCGTGATGTATACCCGCAGCTTCAGCTCGGGATTCTCTTCCTCGGTGATCAGGTTCTTCACCTTGTTGGCCGCCGCATCCGTCATCTGGATGGGCAGCGGGGCTTCTGCTACTGCACTCATTACTGACCTCACAACCATTAGATCCACAAACATGGAAACCGCGAAATTATCCAATACCCGACCATTCAGTTCAAGTATTCACCACGCTTAACCGGCAGCGGGAACCGGAGCAGGCGGTGCGGCGACCAGCGGCTTGATCACCTCGCCCCACTCAACCAGCAGCTCTTGCGCCGGTTGCCTGCCGTCCTTGTTGATGGTGACACGGATCCGATCCGGCACAAAGCCTTCCGGCAACTGCCAGTTCCCTTCCAGCAGCTGGAAATAACGCAGGGCATAGCGCCACTCGCTCACTTTCATCCCGAGATCGCGACCGGTCAGCGTCTTCGGCTTGTCAGCCAGGCTCCCCTCGACCCGGATCTGCACCTGACCACGGAACAGCTCCCGCTTCTTGGCAGGCTGGGTCAGTGCGAGACGATAGTGGTAACGACCGGGAATGCTGGTCTCCTGCAGGGTCAGGTTGTCGATCACCACCCCCACCTGTTCGCCGGTGGGGCGCATGATCCGTTCGAAAAAGGCCAGCTGGCGCTTGAGCTCCTGCACCTGCGCCTCCTGACTCTTCAGGGTGGTCTGCAACTGCTCGAAGGCCGCTTTCTGGGTCGCCAGCTGGGTATCTTTCACCCCCAATTCGGTCTTGAGCTGGCCGATGGCCTTGCCCTGACGATCCAGCGTCTCCTGCTGTACCACCAACAGACTGCTCTGGGCCAGCTCCTGACGGTTACCGACAAAGTAACCGATGAGCCCGCCAACGGCTAACACGACCAATAACTTCAATAGATTGGACATAGCCCCTCATCCCGTTATCACGCCATTTACGGCAGCGCCTCTCCCTTCACTATACCGCCCGGACCGGGGTCACTGGCGATAAAGGGAAAAATTAACTGGCCGTGGCGCTGCAATCACCCCGCTTTTGACGCGCGGCGAGCCGTAAAGTTCGCTCTAGGATCTGGGAATAGATGGGTCGGCCACCCAGCCACTGGGCAACCAGAGTCGCACCGACCGTGGTGATCATCATCGGCAGGATCAGCTGATAGTTGTCGGTCATCTCGGTGACCAGCACGATGCCCGTGATGGGAGCACGCACTGTGGCAGCAAACAGCGCCCCCATTCCGGCGATGGCAAAGGCGCCGGGCTCGATGCCAAGCTCCGGAAACGCCGCATGAAACAGATGGCCGAACACCACGCCAAACAGAGTGCCCAACGCCAGGGTCGGCGCAAACACCCCGCCCGGGGCACCGGAACAGAAGCAGATGAGGGTCGCGACCAGCCGCACCGAGAAGATGAGGAACAGGCTCGCCATCGCATACTCATCCCCCATCAGATGGGGAATAAGCTCGGTGCCGCCCCCCGTCACCGCGGGAGCAAACAGCGACAGCACGCCAAACGTTCCGGCGACCAGCATGCCGATGGCTACAAAACGGTGGCGCTTGTTCTGGTGCAGCGCCAGATAGCCATCCTGACAGGCCAGCACCAGCTTGTTGAAGACAAAACCCAGCACCCCGAAGGTGGCCCCCATAAAAAGGAACAGCCAGAGCGCCTTGAGGGCTGGCGCATCGTAGTGAGGCAAGGTGATCACCGCCCCCTGACCTTTCATGTTCTGCAGCATCAGGGTCGCCATGATGGCGGAGATCCCCACCGCCTTGATGGCCAGAAAGGAGTAGCGAAACTGCGGTCGCATCTCCTCCATCACGAACAGGATACCTGCCAACGGCGCATTGAAGGCTGCCGCCAGACCGCCCGCCGCACCGGCGGCCAACAGGGCATGGCCATGCTCCTTGGGCAGCCGGAAGATATCCGCCACCATCTTGCCGAGGTTGCCGCCGATCTGTACCGAAGGCCCTTCCCGCCCCAGCACCATACCGGAGCTCAGGGTACAGATGCCGCCGAAGAACTTGACCGGCAACACTCGCCACCACCGCACCGGGCGCAGATCGTCCATCGCCCCCTCGATCTCGGGAATGCCGGAACCACCCGCTTCCGGGGCAAAGGTATGAGTGAGGAAGTAACCGACAAATCCCAGCAAGGCGCTGAAGCCAAAGCCAAGCAGACCGAGCTGCCACCAGGGACGGTCGGCCAGCAAGGCGATACGTTGTTCTGCCAACCAGTGGACACCCGATTCGAACAGGCCGCACACCAGTCCGGCCAGGGTGCCGACCAGCGCCGCCAGCAGCAGCACCAGCAAGGGCATCTTGTCTTGCCGGATAATGCGGGAAAGCGGCCCCCGCGAAGAGGTATCGGCTTCAGAGGAGAGAGCTTGTTGCGCCATCTTGTTACACCAACTTGGAAAAACCATATCGTCAGCTAGCTGAGATCAGGATCACCCGGCGCGTTGCTCGGCTGCCCAGGGCTGGGGCTTTCTGCTATAGTCGGCCCGTTAAATTTTTGTCACGGGAGCAGACCGAGAGTCCGGGTGGCGAGAGCGCAAAGCATACTCCTGATGCTCCGGCCTGCCGAGTCTCAATCGGCTGCAATCCCTTGTGTGACGACCAAAATCCCATTAAGGATGATCCATGTCAAAATCAGATCAGCTGTTTGAACAGGCCCGCCAGACCATTCCGGGTGGCGTCAACTCACCGGTCCGCGCCTTCAATGGGGTCGGCGGCACGCCCCGCTTCATCGATCACGCCGATGGCGCCTATCTCTATGATGTGGATGGTCAGGCCTACGTGGATTACATCGGCTCCTGGGGCCCCATGCTGCTGGGTCACAACCACCCGGCCATCAAAGCCGCCGTCATCAAGGCCGTTGAGAAGGGGCTGAGCTACGGTGCGCCGACCGAGATCGAAGTGCTGATGGCCGAGAAAGTCCGCCAGATTGTCCCCTCCATGGAGCAGGTGCGGATGGTCAACTCCGGCACCGAAGCCACCATGAGTGCCATCCGTCTGGCCCGCGGCTACACCGGCCGCGACAAGATCGTCAAATTCGAGGGCTGCTACCACGGCCACGCCGACTCTCTGCTGGTCAAGGCCGGTTCCGGCGCCCTGACCCTGGGTCAACCCAACAGCCCGGGCGTTCCGGCCGATTTCGCCAAACACACCCTGACCTGTGTGTTCAACAATCTGGATTCGGTGCGTGAAGCCTTCACCCAGTACGGCAGCGAGATCGCCTGTATCATCGTCGAGCCGGTCGCAGGCAACATGAACTGCATCCCGCCGGTCCCCGGCTTCCTGGAAGGGCTGCGCGCCATCTGTGACGAGTTCGGTGCCCTGCTGATCCTGGACGAAGTGATGACCGGCTTCCGCGTCTCCCTGCGCGGTGCCCAGGGCCACTACAACATCGACCCGGATCTCACCACTCTTGGCAAGATCATCGGTGCCGGCATGCCGGTGGGCGCCTTCGGCGGCAAGAAGAAGGTGATGCAACACATCGCACCGACCGGCCCTGTCTATCAGGCGGGTACTCTCTCCGGCAACCCGGTGGCCATGGCGGCAGGTCTGACCATGCTGGATCTGCTGCTGGAGCCGGGTCTCTATGAGCAGCTGAGCGCCAAAACAGCTCGTGTTGCCGAGGGACTGAAGGCAGCCGCAGCCAAACACGGTATCCCGCTCGCCATCAACTATGTGGGCGGCATGTTCGGCTTCTTCTTCACCGAAGAGAACGAAATCACCCGCTACGAGCAGGTTACTCGCTGCGATATGGAACGCTTCAAGCGCTTCTACCATCTCATGCTGGAAGAGGGCGTCTATCTGGCGCCGAGCGCCTACGAGGCGGGCTTCCTGTCGCTGGCTCACGGCGACAAGGAGATTGAACACACCCTGGCCGCCGCCGAGCGCAGCTTCGCCAAGCTGGCTGGCTAAATCACCGCTGGTTGTCGCAAAGGGCCCGTCATGGGCCCTTTTCTATTGCAGTGCCTTCATCATCACACAGCTCTTCGATACGCCCATTTCTGGTGCATCCCCTCTTCGTCACTCACCAATTTGTCATCCTCTGGTGCAACTTGCCCCATCATCCCTGTCATAAAGCAGGCCCACTATTTGCACATTCACCACAAGAGCCCACGTCACCGAGGTCCATATGGCAGAGATGAGCCCCATCGATGTGCTGCGGCGCTATCAGGAGTATCAGGAGGAGCTGACCCCGCTACTGCAGGGGCTGCTCAGCGCCCCCCTTGTCTCGCTCAAGGGGTATCCCTTTGTGGTCAGCATTGACCACTATCAGGGGCCGATGTGCATCCAGCCTGCGGCACCGACGGCCCATAACCGGCTGCACCTTATCGTGCAGGGGCAAGGACGGGAGATCACCGTCTGTCTGAATCAGCTGATTGGCTGGTTGATGGGAGACAGGGAGCGCCGCCGCGCCATGCCCTGGTTCAAGGCGGTCTATGTGGTGCTCAGCATGGCGCTGTTTCTCATCGTCGCGACGCTCATCTGGCACGGGCTGGAGCAGCTTTACCAGCTATTGTGCGGCGAGCAGCAGAACCAGCTCGGCGCCTTTAGCGCCATCATCTTCCTGACGCTGGCACTGGCGGTGTTCGATCTGGGCAAGACCATTCTGGAAGAGGAGGTACTGCTGCATAAGGATATCTTCCGCCACAGCGCCATTCGCCGCACCATCACCCGCTTTATCGCCGCCATTCTGATCGCGGTCTCCATCGAGGGGCTGTTGCTGCTATTCAAAGGCTCGCTCGGCCAGAGCGAGCTACTCTGGCCTGCGGTCGGAGTGATGGGGTGTGCGGTGGGTTTGCTGCTGGCGCTTGGCCTCTATGTTTTTCTTGGGGCCAAGGCCGAAGCGGCACTGGTACAGGCTAGCCTGCGCTCTCCACCGCCAGTTGCACAGGGGAGCGACGCGCCGCCCGCCAGGAGGCGTACATGGTCCAGGAGGTATAGATGACGATAAAGGCAACCAGCCACTTCAGCATCTCCATATCCATGGATTTGACCAGCATGGCGGCCAGCACCACACCGATGGGGCCGAAGATGGCCACTGCCAGCACTGCCTTGGCATCGAACGCCCCTTTGCGGATAAAGGTGCCTGCGGAGAAAACGCTGAGCACGGCGGTGGAGCCCATCATGATGGGAAACGCCGCCAGCGGATTCATCCCCAGCAGATAAACCAACGTCATGCAGGGGGCAAACAGGCCGATACCGACATTCATCAGCACCCCGAAGATGAAATTGCCAAGCAGGGCAATCGCCAACTTGTAGCCGCTGAGCCCCATCGCATCGCCGCCTACAGGGAAAAGCCCCAGCAAACCGGCAAAGATAAGCCCTGCGACGACCAATAAGGAAATGGCCATCACCAACCGGATGGTCTGCCGATCAAACGAGGCCACATGGCGAGCGCCCCAAGCTGCGCCCGCTGCGGCGGCCATCATCATGCTGATCAGCGTCAACGGCTCCACCGCGACTGCGCCGACGAAGATCAGCGACTGAGTCACGGTCGGCAGCACGCACTGCCCATTGAGGGTACCCGGCAGCACCCGGTCATCGATCAGCTTGAACTGCTTGTAGCAGGCGGTCTTTACCGCAAAGCTGCCCACCCCCAGGGTATCGAGAAAGTTGGCAACCCCACCGATCAACGCCACCGGCCAGAAGGGGGTCGCCTCAAAGGATCCACTCTGCTTCTTCCGCCAGCAAGCTTGCACCAGCATAAAGATGAATACGAGGCCTCCGGCTATAAAAACCAGCCGTAAAATATCAACTAACATAGGGGTTTCTCCTGCAACGGGCGGCGATTCTAAGGCAAGCAGCAGAAAAAATCTTGACCGGAATTAAGCAATGCTCACGACACACCTCTGCGAGGCGAAATATTTATCATTAGACTCCGAACGGCTCTGCTAATACTTGTTACTGAGGCCAACAGGCCGGGTCCTGAGCACGTTGTTATGGTCCTTTCGCGACGACCACCTGTGCCAAAGGACATAATAAAAAAGAGGGCCGGTAGTGATACCGACCCTCTTTCTGTATCTGGCCGAGGCGCTGGGCCCTCGACCATGACAACAGCTTATTGAATGCTCTTGCCGGCACGCACGTCCTTGATAAACCCCTTCAGGCTGGCCAGATCACGGGGAGCACCGCGCAGGATCTGATCACCGATGATGAAGGCCGGGGTACCGGAGATACCGAGCGCTTCAGCCAGCGCACGGTTGGTACCGAGGTTCTGGTCAATGCTGCCATCCTTGATCTTGGCCTCCACCTTGCTCCAGTCCACACCGGCCGCCACAGCCAACTGCTTGACCTGTGCTTCATCAGCGAGCGGGCCCTGATGGGTATAGAGCTTCTCGTGGAACGCCTGGTACTTGTCAGGCTGACCCAGCTGGACCGCCAGCGCAGCGCGGGCGGCGAAGTAGGAGGACTCGCTCAGAATGGGGAACTGCTTGTAGATGTAACGGATATCTTTATCTTCCGCCATCAGCTGCTTGACCAGCGGATGGGCCCGTTTGCAGTAACCGCAGTTGTAATCGAAAAACTCTACAATGGTCAGCGACGCCTTCGGATTCCCCATCTCGGGATCCTGATTGGCATAAAGCTGCTTGGAGTGAGCCTTGATCAGCGCCTTGTCACTCTCGGCCTGCTGGCTCTCCTGCTTGGCACGCAGGGCATTGGACATCTCGACCAGGATCTCGGGATTCTTGACCAGATAGTCGCGAACGATTTGCTCGACATCGCTTTTGGTCAGCTCGCTTGCATGTACCGGCGTCGCCAGCAGGGTCACACCAGCCAGCGCGCAAAAGAGGGCATTTTTAATAGTCATAACGTTATCTTGCAGAGGATATGATAGAGGCCACTATAGTGGTTGAGTCTGTTTTCAAGTCAAGTTATCTGGCCAAAAAAGCGCTTGATGCGCCCTGACTGCCACTTTTTCATGTCATTTCGCGCAATTAACCAGCAATCAAACCGGACGGGGATTTACAAGCCGGATCAGCATGGTAATATTCGCCGCACTGCTGCGGAGGGGTGGCAGAGCGGCTGAATGCACCGGTCTTGAAAACCGGCGATGGGCGACCATCCGTGGGTTCAAATCCCACCTCCTCCGCCATTTATACCGAGCCCATGCAACCATGTTGCGTGGGCTTTTTGTTTGCCTGCAATTTGCCACTCCTCATAGAT
Organism: Aeromonas sp. JL9; assembly: GCF_024436075.1. Taxonomy (NCBI): domain Bacteria; kingdom Pseudomonadati; phylum Pseudomonadota; class Gammaproteobacteria; order Aeromonadales; family Aeromonadaceae; genus Aeromonas; species Aeromonas sp. JL9. The sequence continues at coordinate 10,067 of NZ_JANFNV010000052.1, forward strand.
CTCAACACATTAGTCTTCTTCAACTCCTTTCTTGATCTTCTCACCTGCGGGCTCAACAGCTGCCACAAGATCACCTATCAACATCTAACCTCTGCGTTCCTGCGGGTATCCCTTCCCATTTCCTTATTACCCCAAACAACAAGGACCCAAAGCAGCAACCACTGCTCCTGCGTGTTAGCACAGCCAACACACTCTCTGGCATAACGTCAGTGGGCGACTAACAAAATCATGGACAAGCAGAGGGCTCAAAAAGAAAGACTTCAGCTAACACAGGACGCAGATGCCCAGGAAAGATCGCAAGCAAGAGATCCTAGCGTACAGGCGAGCATAGGATTCGTGGGTCATGACTACGCCAGAGCCGCCATACAGAGCGACAGCGGTTCAGTGAAGAAAGAGTGCCAAGCGGAACATCAGGCTATTTGTAGAACCAGAAAGCAGCGGCGAGTAAGGATAAAAACAGAGGAAAGGAGATAGAGCCGGTCAAAAATTAGGCTACCTTCTGAGTTTCAGGTAATAAAAAACCCCGCTCGATGAGCGGGGTTTCTTGTATTGGGTGCCTGGCAGTGTCCTACTCTCGCATGGCGAATGCCACACTACCATCGGCGCTACCGCGTTTCACTTCTGA
>NZ_JANFNV010000053.1:0-10018 GCF_024436075.1 Aeromonas sp. JL9
GAAGGGGGTAGTGGTGATCAGATCACCGCGCCCTCAGTTAGTTCCATTCAGGCGGTATCGATTTGGGAAACAACGCCGCTGAACAGCTATCCTAGAGTAACAATCAGTTACACTACCGGATACTCACCAATAATTTTCATATGTATTTTATATTATTCATATATTTTCAATATTGCATTTGAGATTGGTGGGTTATAAATTAAATCCGTGTGCATCTGTATGTGGTATGTTGTTTGGCCTGCTCTGCGGGCCTTTTTTTCAACTTATATTCTTGTTTGTCACTTTGTTCTATAACTAATTAGCTGATCCCAATGGCGTTACACCTTCGCTGTACCATAGCCATTCCCTGGAAGGGACACGGTACACATGAGCTATGTTTCAATTGAGTCGGCAGGCTGGCCATTCCACTGCATTGATGATTGCACGTGATAGGTTCATGTAACATGTGCCACAGCCATTTTATGTGATTAACAACACCATACCTACGTCATCAGGCCGTTATCGCATGCGTCCAGCGCATCTTGCCGCAGTAAGGCCTATAGCAACAGGGCTTTGCTGGCACTCTGCCTTCGTTACTTACGGAAACTGAAACTGTTGGTGAACAGAAACCTTGCATTTAGAAAACACAGCCCAGTTATTCATTTCATAACTTTTCATGCAACTTATCAGCTTGGATATGATTCTCTAGAGTAACAATTGTTATTGGTTTTAGAATGCATGCCTATGCCATAGCATGGTATCAGCAATGTCGTCAGTGACTAATAGCCAAAGATTCATAGTTGAAGGGTGACCAGCATAACATGATTTTATATTCATCATCAGAACGATTTGCTCTGAGCTCATTTGTGACTTTTGACATGTGGCTAAATATTCTCATACAGGCAGCACTACCGATTTTCTTAGCGTTAACGCCAACAGCTATGGCAAACGCTGAGCATATGCATGCTCCATTTGCATTTCAAGATGAAAATAATGATGCTTTAGTCAATGAGCTACCTGACCTCGAACTTAGCTCTGGGATAAAAAAAACTATATATGATACTGAGGATGATACTACTGAGGATGATACTGAAGGAATGATTGCAGGCGAATTGTCTCGGTTGGGAAGCCAGTACGGTATTGAATCATCATCAGATCACTTAGATTCAGAAATTATCTATTGGCAGAATAGACTTCGTACTGCTTTTGAAAATGAAGCAAGCAAACAGATAAGTAACTATCTCGATGATTATGGGCATATAGAATCCAAGATATCTATTGGTGATGGATTTGAACCGACGTTTGATCTAAAGGCATTGCTGCCATTGTGGGAAAGTGATGAAGATCTTCTTTTTTTTCAATCAAGCATGAATAGTTTAGGTAAACATGATGATGATGCGCGCAACATCCTAAATTTTGGTATTGGTTATAGACATTGGAATGATACTTTCATGTATGGCCTTAATGGTTTTTATGACCACGATATAACCCGTGGACACCAACGTTTGAGCGTTGGCACTGAGCTATGGGCAGATAACATGAAATTGGGTTCAAATTTCTATATCCCTGTCAGTGGTTGGAAGGAATCAACTACTCTTAACAATTATGAAGAGCGACCTGCCTATGGTGTAGATCTTAGAACTAACGTGTATTTTCCCTCTTATCCTGAGTTTGAAGGTCAGCTTGCTTTCGAACAATATTTTGGTTCGGACGTCGGAATCAAGAGTGATACTGAGCGCCATTCTAATCCCATGCAAGCCAGCATTGGCATCGGTTGGCATCCAATTCCCCTTCTAACAACAAAATTGGGGCATTCCATTCGAAGTGGAGGGGCGCAGGATACTAAAATTTCCTTCGGGATCGAGTGGCTAATTGGAGCAACTTGGGACCAGATGATCAATCCAGAACTTGTTACACAGCAACGAACGTTAGCTGGCATGAGACATGATTTTATAGAGCGTAATAATGAAATTGTGCTGGAGTATAGGGAAAAAGTCACCCCAATTGAAATTCATCATGCTCCAATAACTGCTGTATCAGGTTCCAGTGTTGATTTATCACCAAGTATTTCTGGGGGGGAACCAGCTAGCTTTCGTTGGTATAGCTCATCGCCAAAACTTCAAGCCCAGCTAGACCTCACAGATACCTCCAAAAAGGATATTCATATAACAACCCCTAGCTTGTCAGTTTCAGAATTAGAAGAACAATATGAGCTATACTTGGAGGTAACAGATAAGTATGGCAATACATGGACATCTGAGATGATTCCTATAACTGTTGTTGCAGATTTATCTAGTATCAAGAATAGTATTCGCTTCATAAATGAAAGTTTGAATATCAAATTGATCCAAGGGGAACCTGTTGATGTTGAATGGGTGATGGAGCGGACTCTTGGGGATGAATCAGTAATTGTAAGTCCTGGTAATATCAATTTGTCTACTACATTCTCAGATCAGGTTGTTGTTGAAAATCTCTCTGGCTATGAGAATTCAGACGGTACATGGATTAATGTGGTGCGCATGACACTACTATCGTCGGATGGTATGGATAATAATGCCAAAGGAATGCTGATAGTAAATTCAACTGACCCTGACTTTTCTGATCATTCAGCAGTCGGCAGAGTAAATGTTACTTTAGCTGGAGTCAATATAAGTGATGGCGTTAAAGTCGTCATTGTCGGCGAAGCTTTGAGTGGAGCCGTCTTGAGAGCTCACTTTGAGTGTCAAACCATATGTACAACTCCATTGGATGGGTACCTGTGGCAAATCGAAACCAATCCTGAGAGCGGTGTATTTGAAGACATTAAGGGGGAGAATCTACAACAATTAGTAGTTAAACCAGAATATCAACGCAGGAGAATACGGGTTGGTGTAAATGCAAAAACAACTGTAGTCCCTCCACGACTCGTTGCAAAGCATACTAAAATCTAAATATATTAATAGATAAAGGTATTTAATATGTCAAATAGTAAATGCGTGCGTTTTTTAGTCCTTGGGGCATTTTTATCGATATGCATTGTGACAAATGCCAAGGCTGTCTCCACGGCCTTTTCGGAACCAACTGTTTCAGTTGTAGGCAGGCCTCCTATATTAGGTAATATTCCGGGTGCCGTAGTAGTTGATACTAATGGGAATGGGGCAAATGACATTGGAGACACTGTGAGCGTTCAGCTATCAGCCTCTGATGCAGATGGAGATCCCGTGACTGGTTTCAGTCTGAGATGGTTTGTTGGCGAAAGCGAAGTAAAAACTGAGGATGTTGTCGCTGTCGATAATAGTGCAACCATTAACATTTCACTAACTTCTGAAATATTTGTTGCTGGTGAGACTTTAAAGGTGTCTATCATAACAAAAACAGATGAGAACAATACTGAACCCTCTTCATCATGGACGGCAAATCCAGTACCTCTAATTACCTTGGCACAGCCCAACACAGTGGTATCTGCGGCCATTAATGGTGAAGCTATCATAGGTAACACGTTAACAGTTGAGCCTGTATGCGCTAGCGTTGATGGTGATAGTTCGTGCGTCGTTAAGTCTTATGAGTGGCTGATTGGTGATGGCGATGATGTCAGCACTTATCAACCGCTGAAGCTTAGTAACGAGGACCCTGTTACAACTGCTTCAATTGATTTGAACCAGACCCTGTACTTGCAATCACTACAGAAACACCAGTTGGCAGTGAAAGTTACTAGTGACGGGGCTGGAGACAAAATTTTCATATTGAAATAAGTGATAGGGGCCTCACTTTGAAATTTTATATGAGGCCCCTTGATATTCGAGGGCTAAAATTAAATGGCATTTTCTCGCAAGCGGTTTTTGGCATTATCAATAGTATCGGGGATGGCTATATCTAGTGAAGTGATATCACCGCCATCAGGCTTCATTAGGGGGCATTACCCTACGCTGGATTTTGACATAAGATGTATAGCAAGTAGAACTGATCGAACTGAGGTATCCCCTTGTTCACCTGGTAACGTTTTAACTTTGAAGAATTTTACTACCAGCGACCTTGATGGCGATCGAATAGATCGACATCGTGTTATTTGGTATAGCAAAGATCATATTGCAGGCTGGTTAGCAGGAAGTCTCTCTGGCACTGATGTTTTTTTTACCTTTCTTCCAAATGGAAATGATGAATGCAATATGGGAAATACCCATACTGGGTGCATGAATGCAATATATCTTCAGGATAATCCAGGAGCTACAGATTTAGATGTAACCGATGCGATGGTTGGACATGAGATAAGACTCAATTCTAACTCTGGTACTGATTGTGTCATAAGTGAACCATGTTATAGCGATGTCAACCAAACGAGTCCGTCCGGTATTACACCGGAGTCTCGTCCTCCTTACTTTTCAAGTATTTTGGTGGAGGAACACAAATTTGCTGTAAATGTTGGCTTTCCAAAAACAGGATTCATTGGCGCAGAGTTTACACTGATACTCTCTAGTGGAGATGCAAGTGCTTATGATTGGAGTAGCAATGCTTCATGGGTTAGTGTGGATAACAGCGGTCACGTCTCCTTTACAGGGAAAGGAAATACATCAAGCGTTACCATCACTGCCTCACCGAAGGCGGGGGGGGAGCCAGTAACCTATACTTTTGCCCTAGATAATTGGTTTATTAATCAATCTGATATGCAGGTCACATATGAAGATGCTATCGGTTGGTGTAAGAGCCTTGGTTCAAATAGTAGGCTGGCCTCCGAAAGTGAGTACTCACTAGGGAAAGATCCAGACGATGAGTGGAGACCCCTGAGAGGTATAGGAAAGTTATTCACGGAATGGGGCCGTTTGTATAAATATACAAATAGTAATTTCAAGATAAACCACTCTTTTTTTGCATTGGAACATGATGGCTATCACTGGGTCATGGTTCCATCTAATGGTTTTGCACAGAGGGTTACTAATTCCGCGAAACGGTATGTGACGTGCATCGGCTGGTAAAGAAATGTGACTTGCATGGCATCCTAAATTAGGACGGTATTGCAATGGCGGGAGTGTCGGAGTAGTGAACATAGAGGGTAATACCCTAAATAGTTGCTCCATCGGGGTGTTGACGCTCCTATGTCAACAGGCTTGCGCTGAGTCAGCTAAATCGGCCTAGATCAAAGGGTAGAGTTCCCTGACGATATAACGCTTCAAACAACGCTGGATCTCTTTCGAAGATAAGCCTTGGGCGCTACGTCGTGCGACGTAAGATTGGGTTTGTGGATCTCCCCGCATCCGGACCATTGCAATCGTCCATAACGCATTATTTGCTGCACGGTTACCACCTCGGTTTAAGCGATGTCGTACGGTCTTTCCCGAAGATGCGGGTAAAGGGTTAACCCCACAAAGTGCCACAAGCGATGCTTCATTTCTTAACCGTTCCGGGTTATCGCCAGCCGTTGAAAGCAGCACCGCTGCGGTTTGAGGGCAGACGCCAAATTGTATGGAGATGGTATTCACCTGACAGTTGCCCACAAAAGGGAGTGGTCATACGGCTTCAAACCGGATAACAAAACGGTACCCCTACCGTGTTATCCGGAGTCACCGTATGACCACCAACGAGAAAGTAGCACGTCGTAAACTCAGCCTGCTAGAGCTCGCCAAAGAACTCAATAGCGTCAGCAAAGCCTGCAAGCTTATCGGCTACAGCCGTCAGCAGTTCTACGAGATCCGCCGTAATTACCAAATCTATGGTGCCGAGGGCTTGCTCGACAAATTGCCGGGCTGTAAAGGGGCTCATCCTAACCGGGTCGCTCCCGAGATTGAACAGGCCATCCTCGATTACTCTCTCACCAGACCAACCCATGGCCCGCTGTGGGTCGCGCAAGAACTGGCTTTGCAAGGCATCAACATCAGTGCGGGCGGTGTGCGTGGCGTGTGGCAACGTCACGACTTGCTCTCCAAGCATGACCGCTTGTTGCGCCTCGAGAAAAACCCACTGGGAGCAGACCATTGAGCTCAATGAGGAGCAGATTCGCCTGTTAGAACGCTTTAGCCCCGAGTTCCGCGAACGCCAGATTGAGGTTCATTACACCGGGGAACTGGTGGCGGTCGACACCTTCTTCGTCGGCGCGCTCAAGGGGGTTGGCAAGGTGTATCTGCAAACCGTGCTGGACTGCTACAGTCGCCACGCTTGGGGGCGGCTCTACACCAGCAAGCTGCCGGTGACCTCGGTTCATGTGCTCAAGGAAACGGTACTGCCGTTCTTCGAAGCCCATGAGGCTCGGGTCTATACCATCCTATCGGACAATGGGCGCGAGTTCTGTGGGCGCCCTGACCATCATCCCTACTAGCTGTTCCTGCAACTGGAGGGGATTGAGCACCGGACAACCAAGGTGCGCAGGCCGCAGAGCAACGGCTTTATCGAGCGACTGCATCGCACACTGCTGGATGAACACTTCCGTATCAAGGGGAGAACGACCTGGTATGAGTCGGTAGAACAGATGCAGACAGACCTGGATAGCTACCTGGAGCACTACAACACCCAGCGGCCACATCAGGGCAGGATGTAGTGATGTGATGGACGCCCCTCCCTGCGCGGTCAGTTTCATACTTAGGCTGACAGCGTTCAACTTGGGGGATCACCACATGAACACGATCAAAGTAGTTGGAATCGATATTGCTAAGTCTGTTTTTCAGGTGTGTGTATGGATGGCTGATGGTTCTGTTGCCTGGAATCGTAAAATATCTCGCCAGAAACTGCTCCACACGTTGCGCCAGTTTCCACCGCAAACACTGATTGCTATGGAAGCTTGCTCAACATCTCATTTCTGGGGACGAGCACTGATATCGATGGGCTATGACGTAAAGCTCATTCCCACACAGCATGTCAAAGCCTTTGCAAGACACCAGAAGAATGATGCCAACGATGCATTAGCTATTTGTGAAACCGCTTGCCGACCAGGGATCCACTTCGTATCAGTTAAAACTACAGAACAACAAGATATCAAGGCGTTACGTAGTGCTCGCCAGCTCATAGTTGAGCAGCGAACCGCTCTGGCTAACCAACTACGGGCATTACTTGCCGAGTACGGAGTCATTATTCCAGCCGGGTTACAACGCCTGCAACGACAACTGCCAGAAGTGCTTGAAGACGGAGACAATACGATAACCTTCACGCTTCGCCGACTACTGAGCCTGTTACGAGAAGATATGCAGATGCTCACTGAACGGATTGATGTTTTGGATAAGGAACTAGCTGAACTGTCCAGCCAGCAGGTTGCCTATCACCACTTATTGACCATTCCTGGTGTCGGGCCACTGATTGCCGCTGCGGTGGTCAGTGAGGTTGATGCCACCCAGTTTTCCAGCGGCCGTGAGCTTTCGGCTTGGTGTGGCTTAGTCCCTCGACAGCGTAGTTCAGGTGGAAAACAACGGCTTTCATCCATGACCAAGAGCGGTAATCGTAACTTGAGGACCTTGATCATCCATGGCGCTCGAGCGGTGATGCGCTGTGTGCAAAAACGGGATGACAGTTTAGGGAGATGGGTGAAGGCAATCGAATTGCGGCGTGGCTTCTTGAAAGCCACTGTCGCCCTGGCAAATAAGTTAACTCGGATCATCTGGCGTGTACTAACTGACTCGGTTGATTTCTGTATGAACAGAGCTTTTGCAGGAAGTTAATTTGATATTTGCTTAGAAAATCTACGTTACTGAGTTTGCAGGCACTGATGAAGAAACGGGTACCGTCCTTGTAACAGCCTGAATTAGACCTGGGTATGCATATACCGGTGTAGTGATAAGGAAGCAAGGCTCGGATGACATCATGGCGAGGGAGTTAATCCCATCATAACGCCGGATATATGGTCGCAAACCGTATCAGTTCAGTTCTTGCACAACCTGTAATGATGTGATGGACGCCCCCACCCAGCGTGGTCAGTTTCATACTTAGGCTGACTGCGTTCAACTTGGGAGAGCACCACATGAGCACGATCAAAGTAGTTGGTATCGATATTGCCAAGTCTGTTTTTCAGGTGTGTGTATGGATGGCTGATGGTTCTGTTGCCTGGAATCGTAAAATATCTCGCCAGAAACTGCTCCACACGATGCGCCAGTTTCCACCGCAAACACTGATTGCTATGGAAGCTTGCTCAACATCTCACTTCTGGGGACGAACACTGATATCGATGGGCTATGACGTAAAACTCATTCCTACACAGCATGTCAAAGCCTTTGCAAGACACCAGAAGAATGATGCCAACGATGCATTAGCTATTTGTGAAACCGCTTGCCGACCAGGGATCCACTTCGTATCAGTTAAAACTACAGAGCAACAAGATATCAAGGCGTTACGTAGTGCTCGCCAGCTCATAGTTGAGCAGCGAACAGCTCTGGCTAACCAACTACGGGCATTACTTGCCGAGTACGGGGTCATTATTCCAGCCGGGTTACAACGCCTGCAACAACAACTGCCAGAGGTGCTTGAAGACGGAGACAATATGATAACCTTCACGCTTCGCCGACTACTGAGCCTGTTACGAGAAGATATGCAGATGCTCACTGAACGGATGGATGTCTTGGATAAGGAACTAGCTGAACTGTCCAGCCAGCAGGTTGCCTATCACCACTTATTGACCATTCCTGGTGTCGGGCCACTGATTGCCGCTGCGGTGGTCAGTGAGGTTGATGCCACCCAGTTTTCCAGCGGCCGTGAGCTTTCTGCTTGGTGTGGCTTAGTCCCTCGACAGCACAGTTCAGGTGGAAAACAACGGCTTTCATCCATGACCAAGAACGGTAATCGTAACTTGAGGACCTTGATCATCCATGGCGCTCGAGCGGTGATGCGTTGTGTGCAAAAACGGGATGACAGTTTAGGGAGATGGGTGAAGGCAATTGAATTGCGGCGTGGCTTCTTGAAAGCCACTGTCGCCCTGGCAAATAAGTTAACTCGGATCATCTGGCGCGTACTAACTGACTCGGTTGATTTCAGTATGAACAGAGCTTTTGCAGGAAGTTAATTTGATATTTGCTTAGAAAATCTACGTTACTGAGTTTGCAGGCACTGATGAAGAAACGGGTACCGTCTGAATCGCCCCGGGTTTTCTAGACACTCTGTTGCTGAAAAATAAACTGCCTTTCAAACTCTACCGGCGACAGCCCATCATTGGAACCATGACGCCTGATTGGGTTGTAAAACATTTCGATATAATCAAATACGTCGCTGCGGGCTTCATCTCTTGTCGCGTAAATCCTGCGCTTGATCCGCTCCCGTTTGAGCAACTGGAAGAAGCTCTCGGCGACAGCGTTGTCGTGACAGTTGCCCCGTCGGCTCATGCTGCAACTCAGGTTGTGAGCCTTCAGAAAGTCCTGCCATTCCCCACCGGTAAACTGGCTGCCCTGATCCGAATGCACCAGTACCGGCTGCTTGGGCTTGCGCCGCCAGACGGCCATCAATAACGCATCCACCGCCAAGTCTGCCGTCATGCGTGATTTCATCGCCCAGCCGACGATCTGGCGAGAGAACAGGTCGAGCACCACCGCCAGGTACAGCCACCCTTCTTGAGTGCGGATGTAGGTAATGTCAGTCACCCAGGAGAGGTTGGGGGCTGGCACCTTAAACTGACGTGCCAGCGTGTTTGGGGCCGCCTGCATGCTTTCACCCCCATAACGCCCCTTGCGGCATTGATAGCCTGTTTGCGAACGCAGCCCCTCCCGCCTCATTAATTTGGCCACACGGTGCTTGCCGCAGGCTTCCCCTGCGTCACGAAGGTCGCGATAGATCTTGCGATAGCCGTAGACAGCACCACTTTCCAGCCAGGATTGTTTGACCAATCCGATCAGCCGTTCGTCCTCCCGCTGTCGTGGCGATACGGGCTGTTTCAGCCACGCGTAGAAGCCACTTCGGTGAACCCCCAAGGTTTGGCACAGGGTAACGACACTATACCGGTCGAGTCGGGAGGTTATGAACGCGTACCTTTCCTTGACTCGCTGGCAAAGTACGCGGCGGCCTCCTTTAGAATATTGCGCTCCTCTGCATATTCCGGCCGATCATGAACACCGATTCCGGTTCAACGTGAACACCATTTCCGGACCAATGTGAACGCTCA
>NZ_JANFNV010000054.1:0-8573 GCF_024436075.1 Aeromonas sp. JL9
GATGATTTTTCGTGTCATGCTGCCTATGTTGGGGTTGGCATCATTCGAATCAACTCGGTTTTGTTAGCGGCTCTAAGTGTTCTCTTTGCGGTGGCAGAATGACCGGGAGTGACCCGCGCTGTTAATCCAATTGCGCTGAGTAATAGACTATCCGTGGCCGTGGCGGCGAACAAACGATCGATCTCCCATAAAAGGGATAAGTGCAGCCAATCAATAACACTCAAACCGTGGCCCCGCAGGTGTATCAGGAGAGTTAAGGAGTACCAGCACCTTCTGCCACTGGCTCGGCCAGCAATTTGCTGACGGTGAACCCGACCGGGAGGAGGGCGGGGTTGCTACCCTCTGAGGCAGGTCACTGAATCGGGGGCGCTGGCGTGGTTAAATGGTCGGCTCACATCTTGCCGGATATTGCTGTGACCATGCCATCTGACCTTCAGCTCCTTCAGCAACTTCAGCCTTGGCCCGACTATCTGCAGGCATCTTGGCTGCGCTGCGCCCACCAGACCAGTGCCACCCTCTGGCATCCGCCCCACTGCGCCAAGGGGCAGACCTTGCAGAGCCTGCGCCAGCGCAAGCGCGACCTGCTCACCACCGGCGAGATGGCCCTCGAAGATCTCTACGAATTTATGGAGGGGCGCCCCTGCGCCCTGCTGCTCACCGACGAGAGCGGCTGCCTGCTGGCCCAGACCGGCCACCCCGACACCCTGCGCGAGCTGGCGGTGCTGGGGTTTGGCCCCGGCGCCTTCTTCAGCGAGGGGCGCATCGGCACCAATGCAATCAATCTGGCGGCGCTGGAGGGAGTGCCGCTCTGCGTCAGCGGCCCCCAGCACTTCAACCAGACCCTGCACCCGTGGCACAGCTGCGCCAGCCCGGTCTACAACAGCAATGGCCGTCAGGTCGCCATCATCGCTCTGATCTGCAAGGTGGAGGAGGCGAGCGCTGGCGATCTGGCGCTCACCGTCAGCGCCGGGCGCGAGCTGGCCCATCTGCTGCAGATGGAGACCCTGATGCAGGAGTCCCAGCACCACCTGAGCGAGCTTTACGCCCTGCTCGATGGCATGGATGACGGCGTGCTGGCCTGGGATCCGCAGGGGCGGCTGCGCTATCTCAATGCGCTGGCGGCACAACGGCTGCGGCTCGATCCCGCGCTCTGTCTCGGCCAACCGCTGGAGCAGCACCTGTTGCTGCCCCAGCGGTTGCAGCTGGCCATCAGGGGGCAGACGCCGCTCAGTCATGTGGAGGTGACGCTGGAGCGGCTCGGCGCGCAGGAGGGGGAGTTTATCAATGCGCTGGTGAGCCTCAAGCCGCTGCCTGGGCCGGAGGGGGTCAGCTTTATCGCCCTGCTGCACCCGGTCGATCGGCTGCGGGCCATTCACCAGCTGCGCCAGACGGTGCCCGAGCTGTCGGCGCTGGTGGGCGAATCGAGCGCCATGCGCAAGCTGCTGCGCTACGCCCGGCAGGCGGCCCAGAGTCAGGGGCCGATCCTGCTGCGCGGCGAGGAGGAGGTGGGCAAGGCCCAGCTGGCGGAGGCGATCCACTTTGGCAGTGAGCGGGCCGCCGGGCCGCTCATTACCCTCAACTGCAAGGCGCTGCCGAGCGAGCGGATGGCGCTGGAGCTGATGGGTTCCGACGAGGCGGGGCAGGAGCGGGCGGGCAAGTTCGAGCTGGCCCACGGCGGCACGTTGGTACTGGAGCAGGTGGAGTGCCTCTCCGCCCCCATGCAGGCTGCGCTGCTGCAACTGCTCAAGACCGGCCGCATCCAGCGCTTCGATTCGGCCCGCATCCTGCCGCTCAAGGTGCGGATCATCGCCACCAGCAGCGCCCCGCTGGAGCAGCTGGTGCAGGAGGGGCTGTTTGGCCGCCAGCTGCTCTATGCCTTGCAGGCGTGCGAGCTGTGGCTGCCGGGGCTGCGGGAGCGCGCGGCGGATCTGCCGGGCCTGATCAGCCAGCAGCTAGGGGCGCAGGGGCGCGAGCCGGTGCGCCAGTTCAGTCCGGCGGCCCTCGATTGTCTGCTCACCTATCCCTGGCCCGGTAATCTGGGGGAGCTGCGCAGCGCCGTCGAGCATGCGCTGCTTCATTCCGGTCAGGGGCCGATCCCGCCCGAGGCGCTGCCCGCTGCCATTCGGCACGGCTATCAGCGGGTAGAGGACGAGGTAGTGGGGCAACCGCTGCTCACCCTGGCGGAGCTGGAGCGGCAAGCCATCCTGCGCTGCGCCCACGCCTGCAAGGGACAGGTGAGCCAGATGGCCCAGCATCTTGGCATCAGCCGCACCACCCTGTGGCGGCGACTCAAGCTGCTTGAGATCGATCCCGCCGACTATCATGGCTGATGGCTATTGAGGCCGTTGCAAACCGGCCCGTAGAAAACGAAACGGCCCCGCAGTTGCGGGGCCGTTTTTATATGGCAAGGTCAGTGGTGGCGCTGCTACAGCCCCAGTTGGTGGGCGGTGACGATGGCCGCCAGCACATCCTCGGCAGTGACCTTGAACGGCATGTTGTGGATGGTCTCGCCCTCGGCGGTAGAGGCTTTGGCCACCTCCATCAGGCGCGCCATATCCAGCTCCTTGACCCCCATCATATGGAGGTTGGTCGGCAGGCCGATCGAGCGGCAGAAACCCAGCACTGTCTCGATCTCCGCCATCGGCGCATTCTCCAGCACCAGTTGCACCAGGGTACCGAACGCCACTTTTTCACCGTGGTAGAGGTGGTGACACTCGGCCAGCTGGGTCAGACCGTTGTGGATGGCGTGGGCGGCGGCCAGCCCGCTGCTCTCGAAGCCGATACCACTCAGATAGGTGTTGGCCTCGATGATGTTCTCCACCGCCTTGGTGCAGAGCCCCTGTTCTACCGCCAGCTTGGCCTTGTAGCCATCGGCCAGCAAGGTCTTGTAGCAGAGCTCGGCAATGGCCTGCGCCGCCAGCGTAGAGGCGCCACCGGCCATGGTCTGGCAACCGGAAACCTTGTTGGCGCGGGCCTCGAAGTAGGTGGAGAGCGCATCCCCCATGCCGGAGACCAACAGCCGCACCGGGGCGCGGGAGACCACGCCGGTATCCATGATGACCATGTTGGGGTTGGTCGGGATCATCAGGTATTCGCTGAACTGCCCTTCCGGGGTGTAGATGACCGCCAGCGCGCTGGTGGGGGCATCGGTGGAGGCGATGGTCGGCACTATGACCACCGGCACCTTCTGGTAGAAGGCGACCGACTTGGCGGTATCCAGCGTCTTGCCGCCGCCGATGCCGATGATGACGTCAAACGGGGTCTGCTGGCAGCGGGCCAGCAGGCGGTCGATCTCGGGGCGGGAGCACTCGCCATTGAAGCAGTCGAACTCGGGCTTGATGCCTGCGCCGTGGAAGCTGGTGGCCACGGTATCGCCCACCAGCTTGGTGACGAAGGCGTCAGCCAGGATCAGCGGCTTGCTACCGAGCGCTTTGACGTAGTTGCCGATATTGGCGAGGGCCCCGTTGCCTTGCACGTATTTGCTGGGGCTGATGATAATGCGGTCCATATTTTATCCCTCTCTCTTTATGAATTAAGAATCGGGGCGAAGGGGCGGCTGTGCCGGGGACTCCTTCGTCTTGAATGAAGCTGCACAGGCTCAGCGAGCGAGTGCAGCCCCTTGAAACAATGGTGTGCGGCGTCAGTCGCCAAAGCGCTCGTCGGCCAGCTGCTGGAAGCAGGCCAAGGCGGCGCTGGCATCCTCGCCGCGCGCCAGCAGGATGAGCTGGTCGCCCTGCCGCACGTTGAGCATGGCGAGCCGGGTCAGGCTGCGGGGATTGGCCTCTTTATCCCCCTTTTGCAGCTTGAGTTCAGCGGCAAAGGGCTTGAGGGCAGCCACCAGTCGGGCGGCGGGGCGCACATGCAGGCCGTGGGGGTTATCCACCACCACCTCGCAGCGCAGCCAGCCGTCGTCGGCAGCGGGGGCCGTCTCGGTGGCGGCCAGCGCTGGGCTGGCAGGCAGCATCGCCTGTTTCGGGTCCAGCGCGCCGAGCGCCTCGGCGGCCACCTCGTCCAGCGTCAGGCCGGAACCGGCCGCCACCACGGCGGCCAGAGTACCCTCGACCAGCGGGGCGGGGCAGAGCCGTACCCGGGCGCTCAGCTCCGGGGGCAGCAGTTCTAGAGCGGTCTCGGCGCTCAAGAGGGCGCTGCCCAAGTCCATCAGCACCAGCACGCCGCTGCCGTCGTCCGCCTCTTCAATCGCACTCATCACCGCGATGGCGTCGGTGCCGATGGGGTGGGCGGGGTCATCGACCCCGGCCGCCAGCAGCAATCTGGCCGGGCTGCCGAGCTGGTCGGCCAGCGCTTTCAAGCCGGCCGCCAGCATGGCGCTGTGAGAGACAACTACGATTCCGATCATGTCACAACCTCGCTCTGTCACGCAGGGCGGTCAGCAGCAGCAGGGTCGAGGTGGCCCCGGCATCCTGATGGCCGATGCTGCGCTCGCCAAGATAGCTGGCGCGCCCCTTGCGGGCCTGCATCTGGATGGTCGCCTCGGTACCGGCTGCGGCAGCCGCCACCGCCTTGTCCAGCGCTTCGTTGAGGGGCAGTTCTTGCTGCTGCGCCTGTTGCAGGGCGGCCAGTGCCGGCCACCAGGCATCGCACATGGTCTTGTCGCCCGGCTCGGCGCGGCCACGGGAGACGATCCCCTCCACCCCGTCGCTCAGCATTTTGCACAGCTGGCTGAGGCTCAGGCTCTGGCAGGCGTCGCTGCTGGCCGCGGCCCGGATAAAGAAGGTGCCGTAGAGCGGGCCGCTGGCGCCGCCGACCGAGGAGAGCAATGTCATGCCGGTGGTTTTCAGTACCTGCCCGATATCCTTATCCGCTACCGCGGGCAGCTTCTCGGCCACCTTGGCAAAACCGCGCTGCATGTTGAGGCCGTGGTCGCCGTCGCCGATGTCGGTATCCAGCG
Organism: Aeromonas sp. JL9; assembly: GCF_024436075.1. Lineage (NCBI taxonomy): Bacteria > Pseudomonadati > Pseudomonadota > Gammaproteobacteria > Aeromonadales > Aeromonadaceae > Aeromonas > Aeromonas sp. JL9. Next base: position 4,910 of record NZ_JANFNV010000054.1, read on the forward strand.
CGGTGAGGTAGTCACGCTGCTCGGTGAAGATATGCTCGCAGTCGAGCAGCCAGTTGACGATGTGATGCTTGCTTAACATGGGTTCTCCTTAGCAGCCGCGACGCAGGGCGGGGGTGTGAACGGGAGCATCCCACAGGGTCATCAGTTCATCATCCACCTTGAGCAATGTGATTGAGATGCCGGTCATGTCGAGGGAGGTGCAGTAGGGGCCAATCAGGTTGCGCACCAGATGGATGCCCGCCTCTTCGCACAGGGTGGCAAGGCGACCATAGACGCCATAGAGCTCGGAGATGGGGGTACCACCCAGGCTGTTGACCAGCGCGATCACCCGATCGCCCGCATTCAGCGGCTCGATAAAGGTGTGCTCCTCCTGCCAGCTGCCGCTGGTGCGATCCCAGTGGCGCAGGGTGCGGCCATAGGGGGTGTTGTCAGCAAGCTCGCTGAACATGTTGTCCACCAGAGTATTGAGGTCGGTGAAGGGGCGGCGCTCGATGCCCGGTTCTCCGTGGATACCGACGCCGAACTCCATCTCGTTGTCCGCCAGGGTGAAGGAGGGCTTGCCTGCGGCAGGCACGGTACAGGCATGCATGGCTACGCCTATGGTGCGGCTCTGGTTGTTGATGCGACGGGCCAGCGCCTCGCAGCGCGCCAGATCGTAGCCCGCTTCGGCAGCGGCACCCACCAGCTTCTCGCACAGCACGGTCGTGGCGACGCCACGGCGACCGGCGGTATAGAGGCTGTCTTTGACTGCCACGTCGTCATCGATGAGGGCAAAGCCCACCTTGACCCCGTCACCGTGCAGCAGTTCGACCGCGGTCTCGAAGTTGAGCACGTCCCCGGTGTAGTTCTTCACCAGAAACAGCACGCCCGCGCCGCCATCAACGGCCTGACCGCACTCGTACATCTGATCCGGGGTCGGGGAGGTAAAAATCTCGCCGGGGCAGGCGCCATCCAGCATCCCTTTGCCCACCAGACCGCCGTGCATCGGCTCGTGGCCGCTGCCACCGCCGGAGACCAGCGCCACCTTGCCCATCACGGGGGCGTCGGCGCGGGTGATGTAGTGGGGTTCGATACGTACCTTGAGCTCGGGGTGGGCGGCTGCCATCCCCATCAGTTGTTCACGGACCACGGCATCGACGGCATTGATCAGTTTCTTCATGGCTCACTCCTTGGCTTGCCACCGCACGGGTGGGCAAATGGTTGATGGAGCCAGTCTAACGACAGAAAAAGGGATAAAAATGACGGGCGATTTGGTTCGGATTTGAAACAGCAGAAGGGGGATGGGCGTTTCAATCTGAAACGGCGCAGGGCAAACGGGTGGGAAACTGTTAGCTGACTCACAGCCATGAAAAAGGGCCCCGCAGGGCCCTTCGCTATAACCGGAATATGCGGACGGGTTAGATGGCCCAGCCACCGGCATAGAAGATCACCAGCGCCAGGGCGATGATGACGGTGCCGACGTTCAGCTTCTTCCACTCGGCAGCGAAGATGCGGCCAACGACCAGCGCCACGAAGCCCAGCATGATGCCGGTCACGATGTTGCAGGTCAGTACGATGAAGACGGCGCACAGCATGCCGGAGAGCGCATCGACCGAGTCGCTGAAGTCCAGCTTGGTGACGTTGCCCAGCATCAGCAGACCGACGTACATCAGGACCGGTGCGGTGGCGTAAGCCGGTACCAGATAGCTCAGCGGGGAGAGGAAGATCATCAACAGGAACAGCACGCCGACCAGCGCGGCGGTCAGACCGGTCTTGCCACCTGCCGCGGTGCCTGCGGCGGATTCGATGTAGACGGCAGCCGGAGCACCGCCAACGGCGCCTGCCACCATGCTGCTGACGGAGTCGGCAGTCAGGGCCTTGCCGCCGCTGATGATATGGCCACGTTCGTTGATAAGGCCCGCCTGACCGGCCACGGCACGGATGGTGCCGGTGGCGTCAAACACGGCTGTCATCACCAGTGCCAACACGGTCGGAATGACCACCGGATTGAGGGCGCCCAGCAGATCCATGCTGCCTACCAGCGAGCCTTTCTCGCCAGTCAGGCTCGGCATGGCGAAGAAGCCCTGCCAGGTCACTTTCGGGTCGAAGATAAGGCCGAGGATGGAGATGGCGATAATCACCATCAGGATGCCGCCCGGCACCTTGCGACGTTCCAGACCGAAGATGGCGGCCAGACCCAGCACTGTCATGATGACCGGGAAGGCGGTCACTTCACCCAGTTGCACCGGCAGACCGGCCCCTTCGTTCTTGATCACCATGCCGACGCCGTTGGTGGCGATCAGCAGCAGGAACAGGCCGATACCGATGCCGGTGCCGTGAGCGATGCCGGAGGGGAGGTTATCCAGGATCCACTGGCGCACGCCGGTGACGCTGATCAGGGTAAACAGCACCCCCATCAGGAAGATGGCGCCGAGGGCAACCGGAATGCTCAGCCCCTGACCCAGCACCAGACTGAAGGCGGTAAAGGCGGTGAGGGAGATGGCGCAACCGATAGCCATCGGCAGCTTGGCCCACAGGCCCATCAGCAGGGAGCCGAAGGCGGCGATCAAACAGGTGGCCACAAACACCGGGCCCTGCTCAAAGCCGGCGGCACCCAGCATGTTCGGCACCACTATGATGCTGTAGACCATCGCCAGGAAGGTGGTCAGCCCCGCGACCAGCTCCTGACGCACGCTGCTGCCGCGCGCAGAAATGGAAAAATAAGAGTCCAGAAAGCCGCCTGTCCCTGTTTGGGCGGCCATATCTTGCTTTGCCATAACTAATCCTGAAAGTGTGAAGGAAATCGTTTGCGTTGGTGGCGCGCAAAATAGCAAGAATTCGCGGCAAATACAGCGGATAACCTGACTTTTTCGTCACTATTTTACATTTTGAGTCCATTCGGAGCTCATTCTAAGACTCAAGCGGTGAGAGCGTGTAAGGGAGGGATCACGCGGTCTGTGGAGGGGAGATCTGTGAGGAAAAAAGCGGGGAACAACAAAAAACCCGCCGAAGCGGGTTTTTTTAAATTCTTGCAGAGCTGTCAGCAGTTGGCATGAGCCATCAGCAGCATGCTCCGGCTTGAATTACAGACCAACTACGTTGGCAGCAGCCGGGCCTTTCTGGCCTTGCTCGATGGTGAACTCAACACGCTGACCTTCGTCCAGGGTTTTGAAGCTGGTGGACTGGATAGCGGAGAAGTGTACGAACACGTCCTTGCTGCCGTCAGCCGGGGAGATGAAACCAAAACCTTTCTCAGCGTTGAAGAACTTAACGGTACCAGTCATTTTGTTAGACATAATAATTTCCTTAAATAGTGTTGAATGCCACCTAAATGGCAATTTTTGATTTTTCGTCAGCAATACGTATGGGGAGCACTAAAGAAGGAGAATTATTTGATAAGAATTATCCGAGGATAACGCTTATGCTAATCACTGCTTTACTAAAATGACTGCCTAACATAATCAGGTCTGAACTGCCGAACCATCGAGAAAGATTAAAACACGCTCTCATTTTTAAAGCAAACTTTATCTCGATATTAATGTTTTGTAACAGCCAAAAATATCATTTTTTATAGTAAACATGATGCATTTCAACGGCATAGAAAAATCAGTGTGTACAGATCTAGTTATCACCTGACACCGGCCTCAAACCGGTGTCTTGTTTACGCTACTTTAGTGCGCACTTC
>NZ_JANFNV010000055.1:0-8480 GCF_024436075.1 Aeromonas sp. JL9
AATACAATGACGGGATACCGCCAGCAAAAGCCGAGGTTCGGCCTAACCAAGTGTCCGGATTTAGTTGACCACTACAATGCAGCCGTTCTACTGCGCAGAGTCTTTGATAACTTCCTCGACCCGCACCTGCAGGCTCCCTTGCGCCAGGGTGGTGATGAGCTGGTCGCCACTGTTGACCTGATCGGAGCGGCTAATGACTTCGCCACGCGCAGTGCGGGTGATGGAGTAGCCGCGCCCCAGAGTAGCGAGCGGGCTCACCCCGTCGAGACGGGCGGTGAGCATGGCGAGGCGGTGGCTGGCAAGGTCTTGCCGCTTGGCAATCAGGGCATAGAGTCGCTCCTCGGCCAGCTGGTGGCGGCGCTTGCCAGCTGCCAAGAGGCGCTCCGGACTCTTGCCCTGCAGGCGCAGCTCAAGGTTGGTGAGGCGCCGCTCACCCTGATGCAGCCGCTGGCGTAATAGCTGTTGCAAACGGGTGGAGAGCTCGTCGAGGCGCTGGGACTGTTGCTCCAGCCGCCGCTTCGGATCCTGATGGTCGAGCCGCTTTTGCAGCAGGATGAAATCGTGGCGGGCGGCGGTCTGCTGGCAGCTCATCGCCTGCAGCAGTCGCTGCTTGAGGTGAACCAGACGCTGGGCACGGGCGCTCTGATCCGGCGCCACCAGCTCGGCGGCGGCCGACGGGGTTGGGGCGCGCAAGTCGGCGGCAAAGTCGCTGATGGTGACATCCACCTCGTGACCCACTGCGCTCACCACCGGGATGGCGGAGTGGGCAATGGCACGCGCCACCGCCTCTTCGTTAAAGCACCAGAGATCTTCAAGCAACCCGCCGCCACGGCCGACGATCAGCACATCCACCTCGGCGCGCTGGTTCGCTTTGGCGATCGCCGCGACGATCTGGCTGATGGCGGCGCTCCCCTGTACCTGAGTCGGGTAGATAAAGACCGGTAGATCCGGCGCACGCCGTTTAAGCACCGTCAGCATATCGTGCAGGGCGGCGCCGGTGGCGGAGGTGATAAGGCCCACCGCCCGTGGTTCGCGGGGCAGCGGTCGCTTGCGGCCTTCGTCAAACAGCCCCTCGGCGCCGAGACGGCGCTTGAGCTCTTCAAAACGCAGCGCCAGCACGCCATCGCCCGCCGGCTGCATCGACTCGATGATCAGCTGGTAGTCGCCGCGCGGCTCATAGAGGGAGACCCGCGCTTGCACCAGCACCTGCATGCCATCCTGCGGGCGAAACGCCACCCGCCGGTTGTTGCCCTTGAACATGGCGCAGCGCACCTGCGCCGACATGTCCTTGAGGGAGAAGTACCAGTGGCCGGAGCTTGGCATCGCCAGATTGGAGAGCTCGCCGGTCAGCCACACCAGCCCCAGATCCTGCTCCAGGATCATGCGCACGGCGCTGTTGAGGCGGGTGACGGTAAAGACCTGCTGCTCGCGGCCGCTCGCCGCACTGGATGGGGTAAATCGGTTCAATGGCGTACCTGTGGTCTGCCCCGGTGGGGCCGGGATAAAACGATGGCCGCTATCTTAACCCGAAACAGGGGGAGGGCGTTAAGCAGGCGGCGCCAGCAGCAGAAAAGCAAGATTGGAAACGCTGCCGTTTATCCGGGCAGGCAGTATGGCTCCCGACAAAGCCCTAGCGCTTGCCCGCATCTGGCAGCGTTGCGGCTTGCCTAGATGCCGTTGATCTCTCAGGTGCTGCTGATGTTCACGGCGCCACCATCTTGACCAACGTTTACTCGCCCCCTGTTTGGAGTAGCTTATGAATCCCTCAACCCACTTAACTTTGACGACCCGTTTGCTGCACTGGTCGGTTGCCTTGCTGATGATTGGCCTGACCCTTGTAGGTTATCTGATGGTGAAATTTGAAATATGGGATCTCTATGCCCTGCATAAATCCCTGGGGGTGATTGCACTGATCTTGATTTTGCCCCGCGCCATTCTCCGCCTTGTTAAAGGGTGGCCTGAGCCTGTGCGTCAATATCCTGTTTACGAGGCATTGGCAGCCAGGGCGATCCACTGGGGTTTGCTGATTTCAACGCTGCTTATTCCGGTGTCCGGTCTCTGTTATTCCGCAGCGGCTGGCCGAGGTGTTGCGATATTTGGCTGGTCTATTATCCCGATGAATCCAGATATTCATGATCCTGCCAATGTGATTCCATTCAGTGAATCCGTTCGGGATATTGCCCACACAATCCATATTTATTTGCCATATGTCATACTGGCATTTTTGCTAGTGCACATTGTCGGAGCGTTGAAACATCATCTGCTGGATAAAGATAATACCTTGCAGCGGATGGTGGGACGAAAATAATAAAGAGAGGCAACCCTTGTTGTGCCAGCCAATATATATTGGCTGCGGGCGAAATTTATTATCCAGCCCGAGCAAAGGAGATTGAGAAGAGAATGATACCGGTGCGAGTGGTGGCCGCGAGGGCAAGAGACAATACAAGGACACAAGACAAGGGGAGGGGGGCAGAGGCCGCTTGCCCCTGAGCCCCTGTCGATCATCCCGTTGCATGGGGGTTGGGCTGCGTCGGCACCTACCGGTTTTGCATAAATCACCGGTTAGCCAACTCTTTTGCCCCGAAATGGCGCTTTTCGTACTGATAATCTTGGTTTTTTGGCGTTTTGGCCGCCTAAAAGAGGGCTATGCCATAAAAAATTCAAAAAACTTCTTTACCAGTGACCAATGCGTGAGTAAACTTCGTCGGCAATATTTTACACCCCCACTTCCTCAACGGTGAGATATTGCCATGCTCAGGATTGCCAAAGAAGCGTTAACCTTCGACGATGTACTGTTGGTTCCCGCCCACTCCGAAGTTCTTCCCAATACTGCCGATCTGCGTACCAAGCTGACCTCTGCCATCAGCCTGAACATCCCCATGATCTCCGCTGCCATGGACACAGTGACCGAAGCCCGTCTGGCTATCGCACTGGCCCAGGAAGGCGGTATCGGCTTTATCCACAAGAACATGTCCATCGAGCAGCAGGCTGCCGAAGTGCGCAAGGTCAAGAAGTACGAGAGCGGCGTGGTCACTGACCCCGTCACCGTACGCCCCGACATGACCATCGCCCAAATCAAGGAGCTGAGCCACAAGAACGGTTTCGCCGGTTATCCGGTGGTGACCGAGGGCAATCAGCTGGTGGGCATCATCACCGGTCGTGATGTGCGCTTCGTGATCGATCTCTCCCAGACTGTCGAACAGATCATGACCCAGAAGGATCGTCTGGTCACCGTGCGTGAAGGGGCCCCTCGTGAAGAGGTGGTTGGCCTGATGCAGAAGCACCGTATCGAGAAGGTGCTGGTGGTCAACGCCGATTTCAAACTCAAGGGCATGATCACTGTCAAAGACTTCCAGAAAGCCGAGCGCAAGCCGAACGCCTGTAAAGATGACAAGGGTCGTCTGCGGGTCGGTGCTGCCGTTGGTGCCGGTGCCGGCAACGAAGAGCGCGTCGCCGCCCTGGTTGAAGCCGGTGTGGACGTGCTGCTGATCGACTCCTCCCACGGCCACTCCCAGGGCGTGCTGGATCGCATCAAGGCCACTCGTGACGCCTATCCGGATCTGCAGATCATCGGTGGCAACGTCGCGACCGCCGCGGGCGCCAAGGCGCTGGCTGCTGCTGGTGTCAACGCCGTCAAGGTCGGTATCGGCCCGGGCTCCATCTGTACTACCCGTATCGTGACCGGCGTGGGTGTGCCCCAGATCACCGCCATCTCCGACGCCGTTGACGCGCTGGAAGGCACCGGTATTCCGGTGATTGCCGATGGCGGTATCCGCTTCTCCGGCGACATCGCCAAGGCCATCGCCGCGGGCGCCAGCTGCGTCATGGTCGGCTCCATGTTCGCCGGTACTGAAGAAGCACCGGGCGAGATCGAGCTCTATCAGGGTCGCTCCTTCAAATCCTACCGTGGTATGGGTTCTCTGGGCGCCATGTCCAAAGGCTCCAGCGACCGCTACTTCCAGACCGACAACGCCGCCGACAAGCTGGTGCCGGAAGGCATCGAAGGCCGCGTGCCGTACAAGGGTCGCCTCAAAGAGATCATCCACCAGCAGATGGGCGGCCTGCGCTCCTCCATGGGCCTGACCGGCAGCGCCACCATCGACGACATGCGCACCAAAGCTGAATTCGTGCGCATCTCCGGCGCCGGGATGAAAGAGTCCCACGTCCACGATGTGACCATTACCAAAGAAGCCCCCAACTATCGGATGGGCTGATAAAACGGGGCCCTGCGCCCCGTTTTTCCACCCTTTTTTTATCCCGTGCCCTTTGTGACAACATCAGCCTGATGCAGGAATAAAATGACTAAAGACATTCACCAGCACCGTATTCTTATCCTCGACTTCGGTTCCCAGTACACCCAGCTGATCGCCCGCCGTGTCCGTGAAATCGGCGTTTACTGCGAACTGTGGGCTTGGGATGTCACCGAAGCGCAGATCCGCGAATTCAATCCGAGCGGCATCATCCTCTCCGGCGGCCCCGAGTCCGTCACCGAAGCGGGCAGCCCCCGTGCCCCCGAGTATGTGTTCAATGCCGGTGTCCCTGTGTTCGGTATCTGCTACGGTATGCAGACCATGGCCGAGCAGCTGGGTGGCAAGGTGCAATCCTCTACCGAGCGTGAATTCGGTTACGCCAAGGTGGAAGTGCTGGGCGAAGCTGGCAAGAGCAGCGCCCTCTTGCGCAACATCGAAGATGCCATCGCCGACAACGGCAATGCCCTGCTGGATGTCTGGATGAGCCACGGCGACAAGGTCACCACCATTCCGGCCGACTTCACCACCATCGCCCAGACCCCGACCTGCCCGCACGCGGCCATGGCCAATGAAGCCAAGCGCTTCTATGGCGTGCAGTTCCACCCGGAAGTGACCCACACCCGTCAGGGTGCCCGCATGCTGGAGCACTTCGTCAAAGACATCTGCGGCTGCGAATGCCTCTGGACCCCGGCCACCATCATTGACGACGCCGTTGCCCGCATCCGCGAGCAGGTGGGTGACGATGAAGTGATCCTCGGCCTCTCCGGCGGTGTCGACTCCTCCGTGGTCGCCATGCTGGTGCACCGCGCCATCGGCGATCGCCTGACCTGCGTCTTCGTTGACAACGGTCTGCTGCGTCTGAATGAAGGCGAGCAGGTGATGGAGATGTTTGGCGATCACTTTGGTCTGAACATCATCAAGGTTGAAGCCGAAGAGCGCTTCCTCTCTGCCCTGGCCGGTGTTGACGAGCCGGAAGCCAAGCGCAAGATCATCGGCCGCGTCTTCGTTGAAGTGTTTGATGATGAAGCGAAAAAGCTGAAAAACGCCAAGTGGCTGGCGCAAGGCACCATCTATCCGGACGTTATCGAATCCGCTGCCAGCAAGACCGGCAAGGCCCACGTCATCAAGTCTCACCACAACGTCGGCGGCCTGCCGGAAGAGATGAAGATGGGTCTGGTCGAGCCGCTGCGCGAGCTGTTCAAAGACGAAGTGCGCCGCGTTGGTCTGGAGCTGGGTCTGCCCTACGACATGCTCTACCGTCACCCGTTCCCGGGCCCAGGTCTGGGTGTGCGCGTCCTTGGCGAAGTGAAGAAAGAGTACTGCGATATTCTGCGCCGCGCCGATGCGGTCTTTATCGAAGAGCTGCGCAAAGCCGACCTCTACAACCAGGTCAGCCAGGCGTTCGCCGTGTTCCTGCCGGTGCGCTCCGTTGGCGTGATGGGCGATGGTCGCAAATATGACTGGGTCATTGCGCTTCGCGCCGTCGAAACCATCGACTTTATGACCGCCCACTGGGCTCACCTGCCGTACGACTTCCTCGGTCACGTATCGAACCGCATCATCAACGAGATCAACGGTATCTCCCGCGTGGTGTACGACGTTTCCGGCAAGCCGCCTGCAACCATCGAATGGGAATAAGCGGCTCGCGCCCTTTTGCCCTTCGAGCATAAAAATGCAAAAAGACGCCCTTGAGGCGTCTTTTCTTTTCTCAATCGTTTGCGCCACACATCTTCTTTTTCGAGCAGCTTTTTTGCCACCTTGCCCCTGTCATATGTGACAGGGGCATTTTTGCCATCCCGCACTAGGCTCTCTCATGCCAATTGAGCCCGCTATCAACAGCGGCTTGTGGCAAGGGGGAGGGCTGATCCAGTTGCAGATAGCTGCGCAAATTTGCCCATCGTCATCGCGCCAACCGGCAGTGATGACACCCCGGTGGAGACCGGAAACCACTTGAATCAACGGGGCGCAGCCCGAACGGCCAAACGAGTCGGGATCATAGAGCACGGAGAGTTTGATATGTCAGAACAAGCAGTGTTGGTGGGTGGATGGACCGCATATCACAAGCTGACCGCCGAGGATCAGGCGGTATTTGATCAGGCGCTGAAAGGATTTGTCGGGGTGCAGTACGTACCCTTTGAAGTCTCCACCCAGGTGGTGGCTGGCACCAACTACCGCTTCAAGTGCAAGAGCACTGTGCCGCTTGCCAAACCGATCCATGGCGAAGCCGTGGTGCAGATCTTCAAATCACTGGACGGGGATGCCCATATCACCTCCATTACCCCGATTTGATTGGGGGCGGGGCAAAGCGGGTAGGGGGAATAACCTCCAACCTGTTTGCTCTAAATCTTGGAAATAAGAAAGACGCCTTAGGGCGTCTTTTCTTTATCTATGCTCCGGCACTGCAGATATGTGGACAGTATTTGTACTTATTGATTAATTTGTTGATCTTGCTCAGGAAACTGTCATTCCATTCTTTTTCTTGCTTATATCGCTCGCTAGGATTGCCATTTGACAATGGATGGCGCAGAGCAGAAATAGATTGAGTCGCAGAGTCTCGATTGAGTTTTAAGGCATCTCACAGCACACGATAGCCAAGCGTCTAAACTCGCGGCATTTTATGCAGTCAGTGCTGAACGACTTCCATCAAGTGGAGTATGGCTAAACGACAAGTAAGTTTCCTTGATATAGCTACTCAACAGAAAGCTCTTTCAACGGAAATTAATGGTCTAGCACCATTTAAAAAATAGAATTTAGCTCGACAAGTTAATTAAAGGAACATCAATGGCAATAAATTTACATGATGGATGCAAGCAACGTTTAAAAAGCCAGCTTTCTATAGTGTTGGCTGATGTAAGACTCAGGAATTTGTCATTCGTTGAGCGTTCAAGTCTATACAGGGTTTTTGATTTAGAATCAATCTTGCCAAATACTGGCAATATAAAGTCTGAACTAGAAAGCTATGTATCGGAAAGTCCATTATTTGATTTTGTTTATGGAGAGTTATCCAAAATAGCTAATGACATCGTAGAATACGATTCCACTCATCCTGATGAACCGTTAAGCCTTCTTGAAGGCTTCAATGATTTGTCTTTAGTTGCAAGTAATTTGGTCGATAAATTTGATAGTCTACCTTGGAAGTATGCTTTTACATTCAATCTAGGAACTTCAATCACAGATTTTTTTACTGAGGACGTAATCGAAATAGCTCCCGATATAAAGTTATTAAAAGCTCACGGAGAGCTGGCCGATAAATTTCCTCTTAACTCTGGCATCCCTAATCGAGATCGGTTTTTACATGGCGGTGGATTGCTAGGATTGGCTGGACATGCAGAATGGAAAGAAAAGTCTCTGTATGTACAGATAACGGCGAGTGGTTTCGTTGGTAAGTATGTTACTACTACTCCAGAGAATAGAGCTGTTGATACATTTAAATCATTTCTCGGCTTAATGCTCGCAATGCGAGCTTTAAAAGTTAGCTATTCATATTCATCGAGTATAATCAATAGTCGATTTTATATACATAAAGAAACCGATGTTTGGACTGTTGAAGATAGTCATGAGTTAGATAGAGATGTTAGTAAGACAATATCAGATCTTCGCTTAGATGATTTAGACGGTTCATTGGATACCGATGAGAAAAAAAATGGTTTCGTATTAAATCGTTTAAGATTGATATCTAAGGCTCTTTCTAGAGAAGAGGCTGAGAAATTAAGGCTTGCAGGAAAATGGCTGTTTGATAGTTATTGTGGCAACAATGAGTTGCTATCGTTTATTCAAACAACGGTATCCCTCGAGATTCTTCTTGGTGACAAGTCTGTTTCGGACTTGATGGGTTTGGGTGAGCTATTGAGAAATCGGTGTGCATACTTAATTGGTAATACACACTCACAAAGAGAGGAGATACTCGATGACTTTAAAAAGATCTACGATATAAGATCTAAAATTGTCCATAGAGGAAAATCACAATTAAGCCGGTATGAGCGTGGGCTTTTCCATAAGCTTCAATGGATGACCAATAGAGTTATTCAAGAAGAAATAGAATTGATTGGAAAAAATGCCTGACAAGTGCCGTGGTGCCGTATTGTGCAATGAAATTGCACCTCTACTTTTGTTCCTCATACCTTGCACAAAAGCCGCTCTGAAAACGGTGCAATGTGTACAGATCTAGTTATCACCTGACACCGGCCTCAAACCGGTGTCTTGTTTACGCTACTTTAGTGCGCACTTCCT
>NZ_JANFNV010000056.1:0-6632 GCF_024436075.1 Aeromonas sp. JL9
GAACGGCTTGCTGTTCAGGACTTTTGATAGGCACAAACCGCATATTGGGTCGAGTGACGGCTTCGCAGATAGCTTCTGCATCAGCAGCATCATGCTTGTTGGTTTTGACATAGGGCTTGACGAACTGGGGAGCTATCAGTTTGACGGTATGTCCCAGCCCTTGCAGCTTATTGGCCCAGAAGTGGGCAGAGGCACAGGCCTCCATGCCGATCAAACAGGGTGGAATATTGGCAAAAAAGGGAGGCTATTTGTGAGCGCTTGTGTTGCTTGTTGAACAACCGCTTACCGTGCTCGTCCACCCCGTGAACCTGGAATACCTCTTTTGCCAAATCTATGCCGATTGTCGTAGCCTTCATGGTGGTCGCCTCTCTCATCAGTGGGAACATACATTCGCCACTTTGGCACTTCAGATGCCGTTTTGGGTAGGGGCGACCATCCCATTAACAACGCCTTGTAGAGGCGTACCCACAGTAATCTTTGCTGAATTTCACAGTTCATAGCATCACATCATAGTGAAATGATCTCTATGAATCACACATCCAGAAAATACCATCGAGCGCCGAGCGTGGTTCACGTCCGCTTATGCGGTGATGTGGAAAAAGGGGCTCGATAAGCCCCCGTTGTGCATGGGTCAACTGGTAACGACGGGACACTGCATAGTGTCTTAAGCTGTTGAGAAGACATGCGATTATATCTTCATCACTTAAAGAACACTGCCTAAATAACTGATCCTAATAGTGCTACACCTTCGCTGTGCCATAGCCATTCCCCGGGAAAGGAGACACGGTATCCATGAAGTGTTTCACTCGAGCCAGAAGGTTGGCCATCCCTCTGCATTGATGATTGCGCGTGATGGTTTCATGTAACTTGTGCCACAGCCGTTCGATGTGATTAACCCAAGGACTGTAAACTGGCTGGAATACCAGGCAGAACTTGGGGTTCTTCTTCAACCATCGCTCGGTCTGTTTGCTTTTGTGAATGATGTAGTTATCGAGGATCAGCGTGATGGTTTTGGCTCGTCGGTAGTGGTGGCGCAGCTTTTCCAGCATGGCGATAAACAGCGATGAGTTTTTCTTTATCCCACTGACGTAAAGCACTCTTCCGTTGCCTGCATGAAGAACGCCTGCTAGGTAATGCTTGGCATTCTGCCATGGAGTGACAACACGCTTTTGTTGCGCTCTGAACATCCAGTCGGCCCCTAATTTGGGATTGAGGTCTATATCGACTTCATCCTCATAAAACACCGGATTATCAGCATTACAACGGGCCAGCGCGGCGTCGATATTCGCCATTTTCTCCTGATAGGCCGGGTCTTTTATCCGCAAGGTCGGCACGGGCCTGCGCCAGACAATCCCCATACGAGGTAACCATCGACGAAGTGTGGAGGCGGCCACATTGAGCCCTGTTAACCGATTGATTTTGATAGCCAATAGTTCGGTACACCAACGGCTGCGCTGATAACCAAAATCTTGCGGAGAAAACTGCATGATTAGCACCAGTAAGGTGACCATCTTGGCGATAGGTAAAACTGGGGCACGGCCAGCCGGTAAGGCTTCTAGCGCATCTATGCCTTCATCTCGATACCACCGAAGCCAACGACCGATGGTCGAGCGCGCAGCGCCGGTAAGCTGATGAACATCGGTGACCGTACGTCCTTCATGTAACAGCAAGATGGCCATCAAGCGACGAGCATGCCTCGTCATCAGGACAAGAAATATCAACTGCCAAGGGGTCAGTATAAAGCGCACATGATAAGCCATAAACTCAATTTTTACTGATAGTATATAAGTTTGGAGTCTGCCTATCTACATCAAGCACCACTACCATTTCTTTGTTTTTAAACATCAACTCAGTCGATGAAAGCAATTTTCCTTTCCCTTTCGCTTTAGATAACAGCTCTAAGTACTTGCTATCGAATATCGACTCATTTATGTCAGGCTTTAAGAGCACATTAGCAGTTCTTATATATTTGCATGTAGTTAGCTCGCATTCACCAAGTTCACCATCAAACATGAATGCAGCATACGAGTCTATGCTTTCATCTTTTATGGTGATTTTTTGCCTTACAGCACCATCTCGTGAAACTTCAACTTTTGTTGTTATCTGTGCATTAGGCTCCTCACTTGAAATTCGATATCGAATGCCAGAGTATACACCCACCGGAAATGGAGAGGTCGGAGTAAAACCATCAACTAAAACAAAATACAGAACCGAAAAAATCAACACTACGAAATACCTAATCATGATGCACACCATCATTAACTTTAGCTTGAATATAGTTTACCATGTCTATATCATCATCCTTTTTAAATATAAAATTAAGCGCCTTACGCTCCTTCTTCAAGTATGTCAAGATGAAAGTATGCTGACTGTTGGACGACACGATAAAAACACACTCACAGTTTATTTTTTTAATTACATTCCTGAATGAAGGCTTATCCACACCAGCGAAATAATAAATTTCCTTTTCCCTAGACAGAGTTTCTTTGACCAGTGATGGCGAAATGAAGTTTCTATTTAAATAACCCTCTGACAAAATAATTTTTTTTGTACCTAAGATAAAAAATATTAGCGAAGAGATTAATAAAGAGTACTTCACTGATGTAAATAGAACATGAAGTTTTTTAGAGATTTTCTCTTCTACCTCCCCCTTAGATTCAGCATTTTCGATAATAGGTAATTGATTCATCACCTCTATATTGAGGGATATTTTATTGGGAGCTAATTTGTAGCCAACTCTAGGAACGGTAAGTATTATATCGTCGCCAGGGCTTAGTTCCATTAATGCTGAGCGAAGAGTGGATATACTTTTCGACAATGAAGCGTCTGTAACTACAAGTCCTTGCCAAGCATATTCAATAATGTCATTCTTTCTCGCACCATCATTACCTGAATTACATAAAAACTCTAAAACCAGAGTATCCTTACTTCCAAGTTTACGTTTCTTACCACCAAGGAATAGTGTGCAAGAATGAACATCAAAAATTATTTTTTCCATCCTGACAATAACTTCCAACTGAACAAAAAAATCATATACCTGTTTTTAGGTTAGGCTAAAACCTCAATTAAAGCAACCTCAATGCCATGCAATAAAACTCTCGAAAAACATTGACTTACCTAGATTGGAAAATGGTTCACGAGTGATTTCTTCAAGTTGCTTGAGTTAATTTTAGTTAATACTCCCAACATGCATTCTACACCACCTTTATAAAAACTCACTGCCAAAATTTAAATAATCACTCTAATTTTATAATTAACACATGTCGCCCCATAATATAATTTAATCCCATGAACAGGACATACAATAACGATTGCTGTACCGTACATCTAGATCCCAGATACTTCAGTGTTTTATTGAGCTCACATCGCGATTTTACTTCCCTCTGACGGGCCGTTTTTCCATCGGCTAATTTTCCCGCCAGCAACCTTTTTAACCGTGCCATCACGGTCTCCGGTAACGAACATGGTAATATTTCGACATCTTCTTCCAATACGCCAGATCTTCCTTTCTCATCACTACACAGCTTCATTTCTCAGGCGATAGCCCTGCGTTCTTGCGAGGTGGGATGCAGGCAGCTATCGCTCCTTTGTACTCAGTTAACGAGAAAAGGTTTTGTTATTATCGAGTTCACTGACTACCTAAGCAGTCCACACTAACTAGAGTCCGCTGTAATAGAGAGTAATTTATAGATTCCAGCAATACTAACATATTGCCTTGGTTCAGCTTTCAACATTCTCACTTTAAACATAACTCTACTCGACGATTTTTCTCCCGACCAAGAGCTGTTATGTTCTCAGCAATGGGCCTAGATTCACCCAATATGCGGAGTGTAATATGTTTGTCAGGAACCCCACCTGCCTCTAAATATTCTTTTACAATTCTTGCCCTTTTTGTTGCAAGCTCAATATTATACTGAACAGAAGCAATGCTATCAGTGTGACCGGACACTACAACTTCATCAATGTTCCGAGTATTCATGTTGCTTACAATAGCATCCAGCACCCGCATTGCTGTAGGCGTCAGCCAAGACGATCCTGGAGCAAAAAGAACAGTGGCAGAATAATCAGATACGCTTGAGCCACCAATATCAACTAAATCAGGCACTTGCAGAGTGTTCTGACTACGTTCCTTCCCCCAGCGATATACCAAACCGACCATCAGTGCATGCAAATCTGCATGCCCGACAGCAGAACTACCAATGCCATCCACAAATCGATATTCAAGCCTTCCAGCCCAATTGGGGCTCATCTCATGTTCAAAACCTAACCCCAAAAGGGGTTTTAAAATAGTCTGACTTTTAGAAGCAGATGAAAAACGCCCTTCACCTTGTGACTTATGAATATCAAATAGGCCTGCACCTGCTCTGGCATATAGAGTGGATTGTGGTGACAACGAATGGCTCATAAGAAGCGACAGATCTGCCCCCCAAACATTTGCAGAGACATCACCCGAGGAATAACTCGCACGTGGTTTTCCGTATGAAAAGATACCAATCTCGCCACTTAACCAGTAATTTATATACAATCCAGCATAACCGCCCCACAGAGGTTGCTGATTATTGCACTTAGTTGTATTAGTCGAGCATGCGTCATAAAAGTATGCACCGCCTAATGCCCCCCCTAGGTAAGCATCATCAGCGTTCGCAGACACAGCATAGCTAGAAAAAACAGTTCCGGCGACCATACATACCAAGCGATTTAATTTCATACGATACATATCACCACCCACTCTCATACTTAGAATGATCCATCTTCGTACCCCACCAAAAGACGGTGAGTTTTTAGACCAATTTATTACGGCTTAGTTTGTGTAATGATCACATATGACTCTAAAACCGAATACATCCATGAATACAAGCAGCTATCGTCGTTAACACACTTTCTTTGGCAGCCTAGTATATTAGACAGGCCAAAACCATTATCACATTTAAAGCTCATTCACAAACTGAGCAGACGACATCAGATTACAACAACCTCAAAAAGTTTCGCATCTTGTTTTAGTCTTCTAACACTCATTACTGCCGGTATTTATTAAAAAATACAGCCATAACAAATTACTTTTATCATAATAAGCCAGCCCCAGATGGTGCGGAAAATGCCAATCAACAAAGCAGTCATTCACTCCGAATTCAAGCTAAAAACAACTCTACACTTGAACACCTAAAGCTCGTTCACACACACCGCGAAGTGTGTCCAGGAATCTGCCTCTATGCCAATATCACCTCTGCTAATAACAACATAATAGTGGCTACTATCATCAAAAGCTTCACGCGTCCAAGTCCCGCCACCAACACCGATAGAAGCAGCCCCACTCATAGCAGTGCTCCACTCAGATATCAATGAACCCATTCCAGTTACGTCTTCACCTCGAGTCAATTCTTCCCTAGATGCTTGTTTCAATCCTTGCGTTGAACACCAGTCTTCCGCCTCTGCCCAAGTTACATAATCACCTTCATTACCGAGGAACCACTTAGCCACCCTAAAGGTATAGGCAAAACGAACACCTTGCCCCTTTGGCTCTGCGATTATGGTGACTGGATTTGAATCCCCCTGAGATACGAAGCTTACAACACCCTCTGCACTTACTTGGACCCACTCTGCGCTACTGTACCAATCGTATTCATCCGCCCCAGCCCCATTCCTTACCCTTAACTTAAATTTTGCACCGACAAATCCAGTGCTCGGAAACCCCTGATCTACAGAGTAATATGTCGTACCAGCCTTTAAATCTAAAAATGACTCGAAGGCATCAACTAATACAATGTTGCTAGTAATAGCATCTTTACTGGCGCTCACATAGGTTGCCCCACTCGCCAGAGCAGTCAATAACCCCCCACTCCCCACAGCAGCCACATTATCATCATCCGAATACCAAATGACGCTACCACTCACATCTATCTCCGAGCCATCACTGAAGATTGCCATTGCGGACAACTGTAGTGTCTGCCCCACCCCCATCGTCACAGAAACAGGAATCACACGAATATCAGAGATAATCGCAGCAGTGACAGTGACTACCACCGCATTGCTGGTCATCCCACCAAATCGCGCCGTCAGTTGGGCCGCACCTTCGCTGTTGCCGGTCACCAGACCATCAATCGCTTGCGCCACCGCCGCATCACTGCTTGACCAGGAGGCAAAGCGCGTCACATCAAAGGTCGACCCGTCCGTGTATTGCGCCTCCACCGTCACCGCCTGCGTTACCCCCTTGGGCAGCGTCAGGGAGGCAGGGCTTGCCACCACGCGCGTCAGTTCAGCACTGCTGACCGTCACCGCCACCACATTGCTCACCACTGGCCCGTTACGGTACTTGGCAACCACCGAGGTCGTGCCCGCAGACACCCCCTCAACCACATTACCCAGCATGCGCGCGACCGCTGCATCGTCAGATACCCAGCTCACCGAACCACTGATGTCCAGCGCCGTGCCATCACTAAAACGCGCCACCGCACTGAGCGGCTCGCGCACACCTTTCGCCAGGCTCACCGAGCCCGGCGTCACATCAATCGCCGAAATAGTTGCGCCAGTGACTGTCACCGCCACCGCATTGCTGGTCATCCCACCAAATCGCGCCGTCAGTTGGGCCGCACCTTCGCTGTTGCCGGTCACCAGACCATCAATCGCTTGCGCCA
>NZ_JANFNV010000057.1:0-6388 GCF_024436075.1 Aeromonas sp. JL9
CCCGAGCGGCCAAAGGGATCAGACTGTAAATCTGACGGCTCTGCCTTCGAAGGTTCGAATCCTTCTCCCTCCACCATCATTCAGAAAACCCGGCCTGGCGCCGGGTTTTCGCATTTATAGCCCGCCGCAATCCATTCTCCCTCTGCACTCCAGTCCCTTATCGCCATTTACCTGCAGCCGATCGCGCAATAAAAAAACGGGAGGCCTGCGCCTCCCGTTTACGTTCATATCAGCCCTGTTACTGGATGAAGCGTTACAGGGTGAAGCGATAGAAGATATCGACCGCTTGAGCCACCCCGCTCATCGCCTGCAGATAGAGCCGTGGCAATACCTCGTAGCGCAGCTTGAATTCGGCGATGGGGCTGAAAACCCCGACCCCGTACTGGAACTGCAAGCCCGGCAGCAGATAGGCCGACAGAGTCACCTGGGTGTTGTCGCCACTGCCCGCCGTATCGAGGGAGACATCGCTCATCCCCAGCGACTCGCCGATACTCGACACCACGCCGTTGGCCTGGCTCACCGCACCGGCTACCAGCAGGCCGTTGAAACCACCATCCTCACCGCCGGTCTGCAACCCTTTGCCGCGCAGCAGATAGGAGAGTTGTTCCGACTGCGCCATCTGCGGTTCGGAGTAGACAGTGATCTCAGGCTTGCTGGCAGGGCCGGTCACCCGCACCCCGACCGTCACCTGACCTTCGATGGTATCGGGATCCCGGTTGGCCTCGATGTTGAGGAAGGGCCGATCCAGCGGACCGGAGAAGAGGATCCGCCCCTCCTTGATGATGAGGTTCTGACCATAGGCCTTGAAGCGGCCGTTGGTCAGCACCAGCTGGCCGTTACCTGCCAGCGGCTTCTCGGGATCCTGACGGATATTGAGACCGCCGGAGACATCGGTCTTCAGCCCCATGGCATCAAGCTTCACATCGTTGCCAAGGCGGATCGCCACCTTCATCGCCAGCGGCAGACTTGCCTGCTTGGGAGCAGGGGGCAGATCGTCATAGACCACGGTCACATCGTCTGAGACCGCCACCGCCGAATCCGGCAAGCTCTTGACCAAAATACGTGCCCAGGGAATATCCACCTGACCGGTAATCCGGGTCTCCTCACCCAGCGACACCGCGATATCGGGCGAGACTCTTACCCGGCCCATGCCCGGATATTGCGCCTCCAGATCCTTGCCCTGAATGGTGAGGCTGCCGCTGACCGGCATCTTGGCCCAGCTGAGCCAGCCGCCCAACGCCAGCGGCCCCTTGCCCACCAGCATGGAGCCATCGAGCTCGGCGCGGTTGCCCTCGATCTTGAGGCGGGTCACCAGCTTGGTCAGGGTCACCATGTCGGAGTGGGTCTGCACTTCACCGTCACGCAGATTGAGCTGACCAAACAGCAGGGGCGCCGCCAGGGTGCCGTCGAAACGGGCATCGGCGGAGATGATCCCTTGCAGGGAGCGCACCTCAGGGATGAGCGGCGCAAAGGTATTGAGCTTGAGATCGTCAAACTTGAGCTGACCACCGAGCAGACCGCGACCGGCAGGCTCCCTGATCAGCAGATCGGTATCGATATTGCCGATCTGCTTGGAAGCAAAATCGAGGCGAATGGCCGCCTGCTGCCGCTCGAAATCCAGGGCCAGTGCCAGCTGCTGATAGTCGGTCTTGAGACCATCTGCCACAAAAGTGCCCGGCGTGGTGCGCACCACCGCATGCAGGGTCGGCTGATTGCCACGCCAGCTGGCGCGGCCATCGGCCGAGAGCATCGCCTGCCAGCGGAAGTTGTCCGGCAACCAGGGGCGCAGCCGCTTGAGATCAAACTCGCTCAGGGCAAACTCCAGAGTGCCCTGTGCAGCGGAGACCTGACTCCCCTTGACGCAGAGGCTGGCCCCCTGGGAGCCGAGGCAAAGATCCCCCATCGCCAGCCGCTGACGCGGCAGATCGAGATCCAGTGCCCAGGGGGAGCTCAAGTCCCAACGGCGCAGCGGAGTTTTCAGCCGCAACTCGGAGAGCGCCCCGCGCCAGTGATCCCCGCGCACGCCGCCACCCAGTTTGAGGTTGGCCGCAACAGGGTCACCCTTCATGGTCAGGGTCAACAGATGCTGACTGATATCGCCGCTGAGGTTCAGGGCCAGCTGGCTGAGCTTGGTCTCACCCTGTTTCAGCTGCGCCACCAACAACGCGAGCTCACCGGCCGGTTTGGCGCCGATCACCGCATTGCCCTTGAGGCTAATACCCTTCAGGTCGGTGCCGGCATAGTAGAGCCGGTCGGAGGCCAGATCTGCATCGATTTTTGGCGTCTGCTGATTGCCACTGACCTTCACCTGCCCCTTGATATCCCCTTTCAGGCCGGGATAGATGCCCCCCAGCTGGGGAGCCTGCAGGTTGGCATCGAGCTTCCACTGGGCGCTGCTGATACTGCCCTTGGCCTGCAACTGGTTGGGGCCACTTTGGAGCGAGAGCGCCGGGATCAGCCACTCCATCTTGTCGTTGCCGCTAAGCTCCCCCTTGAGGGCCAGCGGGTACTGGTTGAGCTTGCCATCCACCTTGAGCTTGGGCAGTTTCAGCTCCCAGTGGCCCGCTTCGTTCATCACGAAACGGCTCTCCAGCTCACCGGCCAACGTCCCTTTCAGCTCGGGCAGCAGCTCGGCCGGATTGATCCCCTTGAACAGGGTGGTTCCCTGCCACTCGATCCCCTTGTTCCAGGCGAGCTTGCCATCGAGCTTCAGCTCCCCCTTGAGGGCGTTGAGCTGCAAGGCGATCTTGCTGAGCCGCTCCAGATCCCCCTTCCCATCCAGCGCAAGCTTGAAGGGGGGGACATCGGTCCCCTTGCCGGAGGTATTGAGGGCAAACTGATAGCCGGAGAGCTTGCCCTTGGCAGTCAGGCTCCCTTTATCCAGCCGATAGCTCGGCTCATCTTTGGCAGGCTTGTGAAGAGGCCAACCGAGGCTCTTCCAGTCGAGGGCCAGATCAAAGGGCAGATCTGGGTCGAGCGCGGCCAGCGAGCCCTTGAGATTGGCGGCAACCGGCCCCTTGGCCGACAACGCCAACCCCAGCTTGCCAACCGAACCGTTCAACGCCAGCGTGGCCTGCTCACCCTGCAGCTCGCCATCCAGCAGCCCCTTGCGGGCCTTGGCATCCAGCGTCACCGCCAGCGGGTAGTCGTCACTGAGCTGGATATGGCCCTTGAGCGCCAGATCGGCCATGGAGTGGCGCAGCGAGAGCTCGCGCACCTCGATGCGATCGTCGGCAGCAGTGGCCGACAGCAGCAGCTTGTCGAGCCCTTCGATCAGCTCGCCCTGCTTATATTGCACCTGGGTCGCGCTGACCCCTTCCAGCTGGATGGGGAAAGGAAGATGAATGGCGGGCAGGAGAATGGGGGCAGCCTTTGCCGTGTTCGCAGCTGGCGTCCCTTTGCCCTGTTTGACGGTCTTGGCGCTGGCCTTGTCGTTGCGCGCCACCGCAGCACCGGCTTGCTTCTCGTTAGCGGCCGGCTGCTTGGCAGATTTGGCTGCGCTGGCGGGTGCCGCATCATCCAGCGTCACCTTCAGGTTATCGAGCACCGGGCCGCGTACAATCAGCCCCTTGCGATTGAGGGTGGCGCCGATATCGAGGGACCCCAGGGTCACAGCCACACCAGGCACCGCCAGATCGAGATCGGCTACCTTGAGGCTGTCGACCTGAATTTTGAGTGGCAGCGGGCGCCAGACAAAGGGTTCGGAAGGCTCTTCCGGTGCAGGCTCCGAGTCAGCCACCTTCACCACCGGATGAGTCACTTCAAGCGATTTGATCCAGAGTTTGCCCTGCAGCAACTTGCCGAGATCCCAGTCGAGCACGGCGCGATCCACAGTGACATCCACCAGCTCATCCTGCCAGCCCACCCCTTCCAGGGTCCAGCCATAGCCAAGCTGACCGGCCACCAGCTCCCCCTTGAGAGAAGGAAGCGCCCCTTTGGCCTGTTGCCACAACCACTTGTTGCCCTGATGGGTAAAACCCAGCAGGCTGACGCCGATGAGCAGCAGGAACACCAGCCCCATCAGCCAAAGAAAAATACGTTTTAGCCAGATCACAATGCAGACCCCCGCGCAAGATACAGCCGCAGCGGCCAAAGAAAAAAGCGTTTAGACAACATCATAATTCAGGCCCCAATGCGAAATGCAGCCGCAAGGGCTTCTCCTCCTCCGATACCCCGACCGCCAGATCCAACCTGACCTGACCGATGGGGGTGACCCAGCGCACACCGACGCCGGTACCTATTTTCCAGGGCTCACTGTAATCGGTGGTGGAGGTGCCGCCATCCACAAACATGGCCCCCAGCCACTTCTCGCTGAAGCGGTAGTTGTATTCCAGACTGGCCACGCTGGTGTAGCGGCCACCGGTCAGCTTGCCATCCGGCCCAGTGGGGGAGATGCTCTCGTAACCAAAGCCGCGCACTGTCTGATCGCCACCGGTAAAGAAGCGCAAGGACGGCGGCACCAGCGAGAAGCTGTCACCTATGATGGCCCCCTGCTCTGCCCGCATCAGGAATCTGTGGTTATCACCAAGAGTTCGCAGCCACTTGCTGCGCCCCCACACCCGCATAAAGCTGATGTCGGAGCCCCATCTGGGGTCGGAGAACTCCAGCGTCAACTGCTGGCGATCCCCCCAGTCGGGCACCAGGGTGCCGCGCACCCGCAGCCGGGACCAGGAGACCCCGGGGATCAGCAGCAAGCTGTTCCCCTCGTCGGCGCCCTGGGTATAGATCTCGTTCTCCAGCCGGATAAAGACGTCCCGATCCCAGCTCTCCGGCCGCCGCGTCCAGCGGTGCACACCGATGGTAGTGAGATCGGAGCGGGTATCGTTGTTGTCCTTGTACTGGTAGCCGGTCTGGATGGAGTAGTAGTCCCGCAGCGGGTTGCCCACCGGGATCTGATAGTCGAAGCTGAGCTCTGCCTCCGGCGCCGACACCTTGGCGGTGGCAAACAGACGGTGGCCATAGCGGTTGACCCAGGGCTTCTCCCAGGTGGCACTCATCCGCGGGCCTACGTCGGTGGCATAACCGATACCGGTCTCGATTTCGTGATCGACCCGGTTATCCAGCGTCACCGCGATGGGTACCCGATAGTTGCTCGCCTCGCTCAATACCGGCTTGATATCGACCTGACGGAACAGCTTGGTGGAGGAGACATCCTGCGACATCTCGGCCAGACGGATGGCGAGATAGGGATCGCCACTCTTGATGTTGATAAGCGGGCGAATAAGGTGAAGCGCTTCGGGGGTGGCATCGTAGCGGATCTCGCCGAAACGGTAGCGATGGCCCGATTCGAACAGAATAAAGATCTCTGCCGTCCCCTTGTCCGGAAACACCTTGACCTGACTCTTGCTCAGCTTGGCATCAAAGTAACCGCGGGCCAGTCCAAGGCTGCCGAGATCGGCCTTGATGGATTCATATTTGGCGTGATTGAGGGGCTCACCCTCTTTGAGGGGCAACTTGTCCAGCAGGGCGCTGTAGAGCTCATCGCTGCCCGCATCCCCCTCCAGCAGAATATCGAGGCGGGAGACGATGACCGGCTCCCCCTTGTCCACCTCAATCACCACTTTGGACGGGGTTTTCTTGTCGCGACTCAGGGTGATTTTCGGCTGGTAGTAGCCATAAACCTGCAGCGCCTTTTGCACGCTCTCGGTGATTTTGGCTCGAGCCGGGCGGTATTGCCGCTCCTGATAGACCGGCAGGGCATTGAGGTAGGCTTCAACGTTATCCTTGTTCTCCCCTTTCAACCCCTTGACCTGATAGGTGAGCTTGGCGGCAAACGCGGGCGAAGCCAGCAGCGACAGCAACAGGCCCACCCCCAGTACCCGCAGGCCGCGGCGAAACGCAGGGCCGGACAGTGAACGCCCTGCCAGCAGGGATGAAATGCATCCTGTCAAAGGTCAATATTCCTGAATCTGTGGTGAAGGAAACCAGCGCCCTTTCGGGCCAACCCCGAATGCGGCGCAGCACGCCATGCAGTGCATGGCCGTGACACAATAATGCGCGCCAGAAAAATGGCGAACCTTATCCTAACATAGGCATCGGCCAGCGACAGCGCGGCGCCATTGGCAAATTCGCCATATCTTTTAAGAGGTTGACCACAAATCACACATTTTGCTGACAATGACGCCGCCCGCTTTCATGATGAGGGCGAGCTGACCCGCCCTGAACAAGGTTCACTTGGTCGTCAGGCCGCCTTTGTCACCTTTCCCCCCTCTCATTACCACCAGAAACCCACCACGACAGAGTTTGTCGGCATCGCCCCACCCTCACCGTTTAACAGGCCCGACACACGCCAAAGCCCGCCGTAGCGGGTGATTAAGAGCCGCTAACAAAACCTCTCAGCGAAGCGCGAGCAGATCACGGCGCAAGCCAGCGTCAGTAACGCAAGGTG
>NZ_JANFNV010000058.1:0-5810 GCF_024436075.1 Aeromonas sp. JL9
AATGAGCGTTCACATTGGTCCGGAAATGGTGTTCACGTTGAATCGGAATTGGTGTTCATGATCGGCCGGAATATGCACTGCGATTACATCCGGAGAAAACCAAGCTGCTGCCGTTTGGCTCGCAGGCCGCGAAACGAGCGCACCACAACAGAGAGCGAGGCAGCAGTTTCGACTTTCTGGGGTTTAGCCACTACATGGGGTGTACCCGTCGAGGGGGGGGTCACGGTGATGCGTAAGACGAAGCGGTCGAGAGCACAGGGGCAGCTCAGGCAGATCTGGCGGGGATTGAAAGGGAAGCGACTGCACAGGCCGATAGGGGAGACAGGGGCTTGGCTGCGAAAAGTAGTGATGGGCCACATGAATTACTATGCGGTGCCACATAACTTGCAGGCGGTCGGGATGTTTATTCGTGAAGTGAGGAAGGCGTGGCTAAGGGCGTTACGGCGCCGGAGTCAGCGCCAGCGAATGCAATGGGAGCGGTTCAAGGGATACCTGGCATTGTGAATCCCGTCACCGCGCGTAATGCATCCGTATCCTGATAAGCGATTTGACGTTAGGACTCGAGGTAGGAGCCGGATGCGTTAGTAGCGCACGTCCGGATCTGTGCGGGGGGTGGCGGGTGACCGCCATTCCTACCGCGACATCATGACGTGATGGCGAGACAGGTCAGACCGTGACTGGCAAAACCCGAGGTGTTCAAAGCACTTTCGAGAGCGACAAACTGATAGAGGAGCCAGTCAGCGAATTCCATCAGGGACAGAGGCAGTAGCCTCGATCACAGTCCGGATCTATGGCTGCAATCTCAACCTAACTCACCGTCATCGATTGAAGGCTTGGCAAACCGGGGCGACCATCTATGAATACCCTTGGTCTACCTGTCAGAAAGCCCCGAGTGTAGCGGTCACCTGGGGCTGGGGCAGTTGTGGCTTGATGGTTGATTTGGGAAACAACGCCGAGTTGAAGAGAACCACGCGTCAGCTGTTGGAGTGTCGCACATTTTATCCGACTTCCCGGTGCTCGGTACTAGCACCAATGAAAAGCTATTTTTGCTTGTTAGCTGCATAGCTAATGATAGTATATTGAACGTTTTTTGGTTTCCGTAGCTGAGTTTCTGTTCAGCTAATTCAAATTGAAAAAAATAATGTAAATATTTATGTTGCTATATTTAATTGCTCTATTAGTGGATTGAAAATGGAAAATATATCCCCCCAGAAAAGCCAATTTATTATGGAAAGGGGCGCAGGGTCGATAAACTTTGATTACGACCAATTTTTATTTGAAGACCTTTTGGACGAAAATTCGTTAGCTGGATTTTACGGGCCCAGCGGTTCGAGAAAATCGTTCATTATAATAGATATTGCCTGTCGGATTGCATCAGGAAAGAGGTGGCAGGGTCGGGAGGTAAAACAGGGTGCTGTAATCTATGTTGCTGCCGAGGGAAGCAATGGCATGAAAAAACGCATGCACGCCTGGATTAATAAATACAATAATGGGCAAGACCTGGACAATCTTTACCGTATATCACAACCAATATTTGTATCACAGCCACAGGTTGTTACCGATTTGATTTTGGCTACAGAGAATGTTCAAAATGAAACTAATATGCCTGTAAGATTGATCGTTATTGATACGCTTGCACGCAGTTTTATTGGTAATGAAAACTCTGCTGAGGATATGGGGAAATTCATCGCTGGTTGTGATGAAATAAAATACAAAACTGGTGCAACAATTCTCATTGTGCATCACACAGGGAAAGACCTAGGTCAGGGTGCAAGAGGTGCCTATTCATTCAAAGCTGCATTAGACAGTGAGTATTTTATAACTAAGATAGAAGGCAATGGTACTATAACTACTAAATTAGAATGCACTAAAAATAAGGAGGGGGGTGACGGATTAAAAATGGAAATACATCTACAGATCGAGGCTATAGGGAAAACAACAAAAGGAAAAACCATTGATACCTTGGTTGTCATAGACCATAATAGTCGTTTGGTCGGAGCCCCAAGTACTATACAAGATAAGAACAACCAGCGACTCCGTAAAGATAAAAAACCTAAAGAAACAGTTGATGAAAATTTCTAAAAATAATGACCATAATATAAAGAATTTCGCTCTGGCTGCTCCTTTTTTAGGAAGAGTACCTAGGTTGTTCATGCCTATGCCAAGTGGTAAGCGTCCAATAAATATTATACTAGATGCTGAAAGTGGTCATGAAAGACTGCGTGTTGAATTGGCGGAAGGGCTTGATAGTTCAGACCAAGGCGTGCTTCTCGCATTAATCGCCCTAGCTGGAATTGATAGTAAAATAATTTCGTCAGCCAATACAGGGCCGAAGTCGAGTCTGTTGTGGAATGATTTGAATGTAAGTTTTGATGCTGAAACTGAACAATGCGCATTAGTAACTACTACACAGACCGACATTTTAAACATTCTAGGGTGGAATAGATCAGGTCATGAATACAATAGGTTGAAGAAATGCTTAAATAGATTGAAGAATGTAAGTTTACTTATATTTAAGGGGGAGAGAAAGTGGCGATCTGGGCTGCTGAGTTATCTAATTAACAACACGTCGGCAATTGGTGAGGAAGATATCGTCTATGTTGTTTTGAACTCCAAAATTGCAAAATCGGTCGATGGGGGACAATACGCTAGGATATGTTTAGAGGAACGTCGTTCGCTTAGTTCAAATATAGCCAAGCTTCTTCATACATGGCTTTCATTCAATATCAATCATGGCTACCGCTTATCCCCTTATATAGATACCCTAGTACAGCGTATTTGGGGTGAGCCATGCAAGCCTCCCCAATCTAAATCAAAAACAGAGTATGAAAAAAAAGAGATAAGGCGTAAACGTGCTGAGATTGTTACTGCATTGAAGCAACTCAGCGAGTTGGACGGCTGGAGAGTTCGGTTTAATGACAAGGTTGGCTCTAATAAGCAAGTCGAGGTGAAGCGTTTAAGAGTCATCAATGGGGCTGTAGAAAAACGTTAAAGCGATGTACGAAATCGACGTTAAAGCATGGTACGTCGCTACGTTAATTCATGGTACGAAAATTTATTGTAAATTCTCTTGCAGCCCTTGTCCTACAAGGGCCTCAGCCATTTCATGTTCCTGCTGTTTAAGAAGATCTTAAAGGAAATCTCCTCTTATTACGAAAAGACACTCACATATTTCTATTGCTCAGTGTAAAACACTGAGCATCATGATAGCCAGTTCCTTTTCTGTTCGCTATGATGTCAATTTATGTGTTTTAGACCTAGTGGCCATGCACAGAATCAATACCAGCCATGAAAATGGTATTATTACCCTCAGCCCCTCATCTTGATATAAGTGGGTTCATCATAATGATGTTCATAGAAATAACCACATCTTCATGGAAAAGCAGTGTTCCATCCAATTTGGCTGGTGAACAATTAACGATTTTCATAAGTAAAAATAGTAATGCCATCTGTTCATAAAAAAGTTCAGACCATATCCAAGAATTAATGCGTGTGTCAATCTGTTGATAAAATTAAAATGAGGGCGAAGCCCTAAAAATTTTAAAGCGAAGCGCCTAATAATACAAATCGAATAACAACGAAGTGGCAAGAGCGTGTGCGAAGCTAACACGCGGGTGTTTAAATTTCAATTGTGCTCAGACATTACTCACTAGCTATGGTAGTGATAGTAGTTTTATTTAACGTTAGAAATCTATCTATTTCCCTTTTTTATTTCTATCCAATTCAGCAGTCCGAATTCGTCTCATAGTTGCATGAGAGTAGTGCAGTTCGATCATTTTTACGCTGTTGCCGACTTGCGCAGCAATGTGTGCTAGTGGCTCTCCTCTAAGTATCTCATTAGTTATATAGGTATGCCTGAACCAATACAATGTTCCTTCAACTTCCATCTCATCAGCGAAAGATCGCCAAATCTCGGCAGGACGTTTTAGTTCGAATAGGCACTGGCTTGGAGCCTTAGCTTTGGCTTCAGATATTTTTTCAAATCCCTGTATTTTAGCAAGCGGAGACATTACTTCAATTATAACCTTGCTCTCCTTCCCACTCCTTGAAATAATCATCTCACGGCCCTCTTTTATAGTGCCCTCCATTTTCCCCTTGCGTACTTTTAAGTAGTAATCTTTTTCTGTTTTTAGATCATCCCATCTAACACCAAGTGCCTCATTCCCTGTTCTAATACCGGTTAGATAAAGAAACTTGCAATACAAGTTAAAAATTACTCTATCGGTGTTTGTTGGGGATAATAATTGCCATTTAGTTAGTTTATCAAAAATTGTTTTTATTTGATTAGGTTCCCAGCACTCTCCTTTTATAATATTTTTAGTTTCTACTTTATTGCTCATGTCAGGTATCGAGCTTATGAGGGCTTGTTCTTTTGCTTCAAGCAAGATCCTTCTCAATACAATATGGATTGAGTTGGCAAGTGATTTCCCTGGAGCATCATGAGTCTCACAGTATTTATTCCAAAACAGTCTAACTGATCTATCGTTGATGCTAGCAATCTCTTGCTCACCAAAATATGGAAGGAGGTGATTCTTGATCAAGCTTATGTAATATGTATCTATAGGTTTAGAGCGCTTCAAGTAGAATTGAACGATTTCATTCGCTATTGTTTTAAACGCAATACCCTTTTTAAGCGCAACACCACTCGATAATTTCATTTTTAACATCAGTGCTATTTGATGTGCTTCTGACGTTGCATCTCGTAAGTCGAGTTTCCGTGTGCTCTGACGATAGTCATGAATGCCATCTGCTGGTTGATGGACTCTACAGTGCCACCTGGCGCTGCCTTTTTGCTTGAATAGTGTTATGCCTCCGCCTAAATCATGACGATTTTTGAACGTGCTCTGACTGTCAGCCTCGATCCTCTCTGCCAGCATTCTAGCCAAGTCGTGTACAGAAAATTTACTCAACACATCGATCAAATCGCTCATGAGAAGCCCCTAATACTCAACGCAGTCTCATACTAACATTGTGTATAGTTCCATGGATATCAATTTAAAGATTGTTGTAAGTTACTGAATTTATAGTGGTATGTTATATTGCGTTCTGATTGCAAATCAGGACGATGCCACCTGATGGCATCGTAGTGGTTGAGCTGCGGTGCAAGATGCCCTCCGAGAGGAGGCTCAATGCAGCGCGACCCGATGACGGCATATCCGGGGCTATCTAAAGAAGATGCGCCGGATATTCGGGGTGCGAGATTGTACTCGCCCCCACGTCATCATGCAATTTGGCAGGAATATCATGCGAATGGAAAATCAGCTTTTGGGGAATCTTTGATGGTGGGTTAGCGATAGTTGCTGATGTTCAATTATCCAGTGCGAGTTGAAAATCGGGAAACTGTTCGCTCATAAAATTGCGGGGGCTGTGGCCATTGCCTGCGGTGGCCAGCCATTCCCAATCCAGTCTTGGCGAGCCCGCTTTGAAGCGTTGATAGGCAACGCCCTGATGAATGGTCAGAAAGAGGGTCGTGGGGAGTCCCAGCTTGTTGCTGTAGCGCACCATCAGGTCACCCTGATAGTCGTTGCTGATTCTGACTTTGAGCGCCTGCAGTGTCAGACCGGTGGCGTGACCATGCTCGTCCCAGACTTCAAACATGATGTGAACACTCTGATGTCGATGATGCCACGATGAGCAAGATGGGATGCAATTGCAACTGTCAGATCTGACAATGCCGAAAAAGTGTGAGGGGGATAGCAGAAAGCGAAAACCCGGCGCGAGGCCGGGTTTTCTTGAATGATGGTGGAGGGAGAAGGATTCGAACCTTCGAAGGCAGAGCCGTCAGATTTACAGTCTGATCCCTTTGGCCG
>NZ_JANFNV010000059.1:0-4110 GCF_024436075.1 Aeromonas sp. JL9
AAAAAATGTATGGTCTGCTCCTTATCTGCAAGCTTGAACTGATTTCCAGAAGTCGTTTGCGTCAATGTATCCGGCCTGTCTGTGAGCCGTTTTCCGGCTCTGGCCTTGATGGGATCCGCACGTCATCGTCCTAATAAAGCTACCAGTCACGAGAGACTGCTTTTTTAGCCAGGCTGCAACGTCGTGGGGTAAACGCTTCTGTCATCTGTTTTTGGCTCGCAAAACCGGGTATGAGTTCTATCAGTTAAACGGCTGAACTTGCGTTGGGATACGGTTGGTAATCCCTGCCGGATGTCAGCACTTTCCAGCAAATTCGCATTATCTTGTTGGCCAGGGCGATAAGTACCACATGGTGGTGATGACCGACCTCCAGCCTAGCGACCCATTCGCCTAACGATGATTTGTCACGCTTCATGTGAATTTTCAGCGCTTTGGCGCCCTGAATAACCATTTGCCTCAAATAGTTATTGCCACGCTTACTGATCCCGCCGAGCGAAGATTTGCCACCCGTTGAATATTGTCTGGGAACCAGCCCCAACCAGGCTGAAAGATCGCGGGCTTTCTTGAATTGTGAACCATTGCCAATCGCGGCAATTAACGCGGTTGAGACAATCGGTCCAATGCCGGGGACTGTGCTGACTTTTTGGCACAAACTCGATGCGCTTGAGGCTTGCCCGAGCATGAGGCTCATCTCATCAATCTGAATATCCAGCTGTTGCCACCGTTCTCTCAGGCGCAATACCAGGGCGCGGATAAAATCAGGCAAGCCATTCTCGGCATCTTCAAGGATCGTAGGCAGAGAGCGCTCGAAGACTTTTCTGCCGACTGGCACGGTGAGCCCATATTCCAGCAGCAACGCTCGCATCTGATTGACAGTGGCGGTACGTTCGACGATGAAACGCTGACGGACGCGATGAGTCGCCTGTAATGCCAACTGTTCATGAGATTTCAACGGGACACAGCGCATAGTACCTCTGCTACCAGCCTCGGCAATGGCGGTGGCATCGTTGAAGTCATTCTTGTTCGATTTGAGGTAGGGCTTAACAAATTGAGCGGGAATAATCTTGGGCTCGAACCCCGCCTGTTGGAACTGGCGTCCCCAGTATTGCGAACCAGGACATGCCTCGAAGGCAACCCGACAGGGTGGAGTCGTACTGATGAACTGTTTCAGTTGTGAACGAGTGAGCTTTTGCTTGGTCAATACATGCCCCATGCGATCCATCGCCACCAGGTGAAACCAATTTTTGCCTAAATCGATCCCGTAAATGTAAATCTGCGCTTGAGTCATGATGAGCCTCCTTGATGCTGGCTCCAGCATAGCGGGGTGGATTGAGCAGACCATCCCATTAGGCTACTGCTCTCTTGATGGCGGACGAGTTCACACGTACGCGCTGATAGATCGATTAAGGGAGCAAGCCCCCATCACCTTGGTCTGCTGCGCTTTCGATGTTCCCACCTCCTGCTTTTACGACTACCTGGCTCGCAGGCGGATGATTAACCGTGAGCGCATGCAGCAGCGCTGTGAGTTGCGCCGGTTGTTCAAAGCGAGCAGGGACTCGGCAGGCAGCCGCGCCTTGATGTCAATGATGCGGGAGTTGGGGTATCAGATTGGCCGATTCAAAGTACGTAACCTGATGAAGGAAGCCGGGCTGGCATCCAAACAGCCGGGCGCACACCGTTATAAGGTGGCACAGTCTGAACGACCGGACATTCCCAATCTGCTGGCCCGCGAATTTGATGTCCAGCAACCCAATCAGGTGTGGTGTGGCGATATCACCTACGTCTGGGCAGGTGGCCGTTGGCATTACCTGGCAGCGGTTCTTGACCTGTACACTCGGCGGGTAGTGGGCTGGGCGATGTCTGATAAGCCTGATGCAGAGCTGGCCATCAAAGCACTGGAGATGGCCTATCAGCAGCGGGGTTGCCCATCCGGTGTGCTGTTTCACTCCGATCAGGGCTGCCAATATGGCAGCCGGGCATTTCGGCAACGACTGTGGCGCTATCGCATGACCCAGAGTATGAGTCGGCGTGGTAACTGCTGGGATAACGCCCCGATGGAACGGTTGTTCAGAAGCCTGAAGTCAGAGTGGCTCCCGGCTATGGGATATATGAGCTTGCGAGAGGCGAAGCGGGATATCAGTTACTACCTGATGGATTACTACAACTGGCGGCGTCCACATCAACACAATGACGGGATACCGCCAGCAAAAGCCGAAGAACGGCCTAACCAAGTGTCCGGATTTAGTTGACCACTACAGACACCGGTTTGAAGCCGGTGTCAGGCGATAACTAGATCTGTACAATAGGTAGAACGCCTTCCCTGGTTCTGTTCTGTATCTATTTTCTCTTCTTGGTTCGGCAAGCTTTCTTGGTCAAATATTCAGCAGTCCATTCCAGTCGTTCCCTTATTTCTGTCAGCGCTCTATGTGCCACTGCTTCCAATAGCGGTAACCACCATGTCGTACTGTTCTTTGGCGCTTTCAACATCGATAGCTTCCCTATCATCACACTCTGCGCGACCCGTCTTTTCATCATTAGCGACAGCTGGCTCGTCCACACCAATCCCTCGACGATTGCTTTCTCCACCGTCATAAACCCCTTGAGCCGTCCACTCTTTAAATAAAGGCCCCATGAATCTAGAATCACCCATACACACACCTGAAAAACAGACTTGGCAATATCGATTCCAACTACTTTGATCGTGTTCATGTGGTGCTCTCCCAAGTTGAACGCAGTCAGCCTAAGTACGAAACTGACCGCGCTGAGTGGGGGCGTCCATCACATCACTACACATCAAGTTGCCACACCGATAGCTCACCAATGTGATTTTTTATGAATTTAATTGAATATATTGACCTACATCTTTTCATTAATTTTCAGTAACGCTTTCGGTGAGACTCGTTTAGGTTTTCCCCTACCTGAGGTTGCCTTGCACAATTGGCAATATTTTTAATAATTTAATGTTTTATAGTGAGTTAGGAGTGTGAGTATGGAAGCAATGAATGTCATTTATAAGCAGGCCAGAATTTTTGGAGCAGAGCAAATTAGTCGTGATATTGGTTGGTTTATTGATAATAGATTTTCATTGACTCATGCAATAGCAGAGTATAAGTTTATACATTGTTTGGGGATTGAGGATAAGGCACGCGAGCAAGATCTGATTACTCAGATTAAAGTTAAGGCTGATATGTTAAATTTGCCACAATCTAAGATTATAGATATGGTTCAGTTACAGTTTAAGGCTAGTAAAATAATCCAGTGTCAATTGTTTTCACAATGGATTGAGAATCCGGACTCGGCACCAAGAAGCACAGGGGGTATTGTGGATATAGAAAAAATACGCTCACTTATTTCTAGTTCTGATAGTGCACTGTTAAATTATCTTGCTAACATAATGGTTATGAAGGATGATGCGCTTCACTATATGTTGGATTTTCACTTTGAGCATCCATTCATTACTGCTGCGACCAATAAAGAGATAAAATTATCATTTTATGAAATCATAAATCATCGTTATAAAAGCGCATTGTGAGTATGTACCAGATTGAACAGATCTACTTATAACCAGAAACCAGCTTCAAACCGATGTCCGGTTTACGCTTCTTGAGTGTGCACATCCTTTGGTATCATCATTTTCAGCCCCTTCTTGAACATGAAGTAGGGGCTTCCCCCCCATAAATTCTGCCCTGATGTAATAACTGGGTGTTGTAGTATTCCTAATTGTTTTCAGCCCTGTTGGCATCTGCTCTCCAAACTCATCTCAGCTCTTCCTCCCCTAGATTAGGAAAGGTGCGATGCAGCCGCTTAGCTCGGTGGCCTGCCTCCACACTTCGTCGATGGCTACCTCGTATGAGCATTGTCTGGCGCAGGCACGTGCCAACCTTTCGGATAAAAGACCTGGACTATCAGGAGAAAATGGCGAATATCGACGCCGCACTGACCTGCTGTGATGCCGATAATCCGGTACTTTATGAGGATTAAGTCGATATAGACCTCAATCCAAAATTAGGGGCCGACTGGATGTTCAGAGCGCGGCGTTGTTAATGGGATGGTCGCCCCTACCCAAAACGGCATCTGAAGTGCCAAAGTGGCGAATGTATGTTCCCACTG